>NZ_JBVMAE010000008.1:0-178308 GCF_055597485.1 Crenobacter sp. CS_VA4 | reverse complement strand
CCAGCGTTTTTTGAGCCCCTGCCGCGTGTTGATGAGCACGAACAATGGTCGAGTCGATGAAGAGCTCTTCTAGGTCCGCCTCTTCCTGCAACGCCTCTGCAATTCGATTCCAGACGCCATAGGTTTCCCATCGGGCGAAGCGAACGTAGACGGAATGCCAATTGCCGAAAGAGGGAGGTAAGTCACGCCAGGGGCTGTCTGTACGAGCTATCCACAGGACAGCTTCAACAAATAGCCGGTTGTCTGCAGCCCGACCGCCCTTGTCGGTCGGTTTGCCAGGCAATAAATCTGCAATGCGGCCCCATTGCTCATTATTGAGCAAGCTTCGATCCATGCTCTGCACCCCAAAAGGCTGAATCAGAGCACAAATCCTCTACTGTGAACACGCCCTAGGAAGTGTCTGTTTGGACTGTGACTTTGTCGGTCTCGCCCGACGGGCGACCTACTTTTCTTGCTTCGCCAAGAAAAGTAGGCAAAAGAAGGCGACCCCGACGACGCCGGCCCGCTACGCGGGCTGCCCTGCGGGCGACACGGCCAACGGGCGGCTGCGCAACTCGCGCCGACTATGTCGGCACTCGGACAGTGCTCGCCGACACCCCCCGTTGGCCGCGCCGTCCTCGGCGGCGTCGATGGGGGATGGGTGACGGTTGGCTACATCCAAGAGACTGCATGGTTAGAAAAACAATGAGCTCTTGGTGTGGATAAAGCGACACACCAAGTTAAGGTTGGCCGAAAGGTTTCTGCATAACGCAGCAAGTAGATTCGGCCAAGCAAAGTAGCTTGTATTTCTCCCCCCCTGATCCTCTAATGCCACAATCGACCTGCCCATCCCCTTCTGCGCTGCCGAGTGACCGGCAAGCGGCCAGGTTTTAAGCCGCCGCTTGTTCGAGCGGGCGAACGTTAGCCGCCCGCGAGTTCGGCAGCGCCTGGCCGCTTGTCGGACGCGAGGGGAGCCGAAGGCCAGCGCGGTGGGGTCGCCTTTCTTTGGGTACTTTCTTTGGCGAAGCAAAGAAAGTACCTCGCCTGTCGGGCGAGACCGACAAAGCCACAGTTCAAACAAGCGCTCCCTATAGCACTCACCTCGAGTTCCACAAGAGCATAAAAAAAGGCAGCCCGACTCGCGACAGGCTGCCAAAAACGCCAACAACAGGGACAGGAAAATTAGAAGCGCATGCCCGGCGACAACTGGGTCGGCAGACTCAGCGCCGTCGCCTCCACCGACGCCATCGGGTAGGCGCAGTAGTCGGCCGCGTAGTACGCGCCCGGGCGGTGGTTGCCCGAGTAGCCGACCCCGCCGAACGGAGCGGCCGACGAGGCGCCGTTGGTCGGCTTGTTCCGGTTGACCACGCCGGCGCGGATCTCCTGGTTGAAGCGCTCCCACAGCTGTCCGTCGTCGGCGAGCAAGGCCGCCGACAGGCCGTATTCGGTGTTGTTGGCGATCGCCAGCGCCTGGTCGAAGTCGCGGTAGCGGATCACCTGCACCAGCGGGCCGAAGTACTCCTCGTCCGGCAACTGCTCGATGGCGCTCACGTCGAGGATGCCCGGGGTGACGAAGGCGAGCTCCGCATCCGGCTGGGTCATGGTCAGCACCGGTTTCGCGCCGAGAGCGATCAGATTCTGCTGCGCGGCCATCATGCCCTGTGCCGCCTTCAGCGAGATCAGCGCGCCCATGAATGGCTGCGGCTCGGCGTCGAAACGGCCGATGGTCAGTCGTGCGGCGACCTCGGCGAAGCGGGCGACGAAGCGATCGCCGAATTCGCCTTCCGGCACCAAGAGGCGGCGCGAGCAGGTGCAGCGCTGGCCGGCCGACAGGAAGGCCGACTGCAGCGCGTGGTGCACGGCGGCGTCGAGGTCGCCGACCGGGGCGACCACCAGCGGGTTGTTGCCGCCCATCTCGAGCGCCAGCATGAAGCCCGGGCGTCCGGCGAACTGGCGGTGCAGCACAGTGCCGGTCGGCGAGCTGCCGGTGAAGAACAGGCCGTCCAGGCCCGGCTGCTGCGCGAGAGCGATCCCGGTGTCGCGTTCGCCCTGCAAGAGGTTCAGCACCCCGGCCGGCAGGCCGGCCTCATGCCACAGCTTGACGGTGTGTTCGGCGGTGAGCGGGGTCAGCTCGGACGGCTTGAACAGCACGGTGTTGCCGGCGATCAGCGCCGGCACGATGTGGCCGTTCGGCAGGTGGCCGGGGAAGTTGTACGGGCCATACACCGCCACCACGCCGTGCGGACGGTGGCGCAGCACCGCGGTGTCGCCGGCCAAGTCGGAACGGTGTTCACCGGTGCGCTCGCCGAACGCGCGGATCGAGATCTCGATCTTGTTGACCATCGCGCCGACTTCCTGGCGCGCTTCCCACAGCGGCTTGCCGGTCTCGACGCCGATGGTGCGTGCCAGCGCTTCCTTGTGCTCGCCGAGCACTTCGGCGAAGCGGCGCACGATCGCGAGGCGCTCTTCCAGCCGGGTGCGGCGCCAGGCCGGGAAGGCAGCGCGCGCGGCACCCATCGCGGCGGCGATGTCGTCGGCGTTGGCCGAACGGCCGCTCCAGACGGTGTCGTTGGTAGCCGGGTTCAGCGAGGCGAAGGCCGGGCCGTGGCCGTCCTGCCAGTTGCCGTTGATATAGAGCTGGGACATGGGTTTACCTCTTAATGGGGTTGAGCGTCATCGCGCGCACGGTGTCGCCGCTGGCGACGTGCAGAGCTTCGGCTTGTTCGAGGCTGAGCGTCAGCGTGTCGTTACGCGGGTCGGCCGAGATCAGGATGCAGCGGAAGTCGGCGAGCGAGCCGTTGGCGACCAGATAGCGCTGCGTCGCGTCGCCGGCGACGGTCGGCATCACCTCGACCGTGCAGAGCCGGCTGTCGCGCATCACTCGCAGGTCGGCGACGCGGGCTTCCAGCACCGGGCCGCCCTCGAAGATGTCGATGTGCTGTTCCAGGCGCAGCCCCTCGGTCTCGAGCAGGCGGCGCGCCGGTTCGGTGTCGACGTGGGTCTTGCCGATGCACTCGCGCGCGTCCTCGGGCAGGAAGTCGACGTACACCGGGTAGCGCGGCATCAGCTCGGCGAGGAAGGACTTCTTGCCCAGCGCGACCAGGCGGTCGGCTTCGTGGAAGTCGATGCCGTAGAAGTGCGCGCCGAGCGCGCGCCAGAACGGCGAATCGCCGTTCTCGTCGAAGTGGCCGCGCATCTCGGCGCACAGCCGCTCGGAAAAGCGCTCGGCGAACTGGGCGATAAACATAAAGCGCGATTTGGACAAGAGCGCGCCGTTGCCGTTGACGCGGAAGGCCGGGTCGAGGAACAGCGTGCACAGCTCGGAATAGCCGGTCAGCCCGTGCGACATGTGCAGCTTGTCCATCTTGGTCCACAGCCCCATCTCGCGGCTGGCGTGCACGAAGGTGTCCATCCGGTAGGTGTAGAACGGCTGTTCCAGGCCGACGGCCACCTCGATGCCGCAGACGCCGGCGATCTGGCCGCTGGCGGTGTCCTCCATCACGAACAGATAGCCCTGGTCGGCCAGGCTGGCGGTGCCGTCGACGGTGCGCTGCACCCTATCGAGGCGCGCCCCCTGGACCTCGCGATCCGGCTTCAGCGTAGTCATGCCCGGGCCGGCCTTGTGCGCCAGTTCAAGCAGCGCATCGACGTCGGCGGGGCGGCAGAGTCGCATCACGATCATGCGGGGTATCCTCCGTGTTGCAGCGGCACGCAGCGCACCTCGTCGCCGTCGGCGATCTCGAGCACGTCGGCGGCGGCCTGCGGCAGTACCAGTTCGGCGGGCAGCTCGGCCGGCAGCGTGACGGTCACGCAGCGGAACGCGTCCGCCGCTAGGGTATTGCTGACCAGATACGGAACGCCGGCCTCACAGGCCGGGCCGCGCGCGGCGCGGTGCAGCTCGCTGAAGCGCACCGAGTTACAGACGTCGAGCGGGGCGGTCAGCACCGGGCCGGCGTCGAAGATGTCGACGAAACGATCCGGCTCCAGCCCTTCGGCCACGTGGCATTGGTAGTTCAGGCGCGCGCCGGCGTGCGGCTCACCCATCACCCGCTGCGCGTCTTCGGACAGCAGCGGTACATAGAGCGGATCGACCGGCATCATCTCGGCGATGAAGGTGCGGCTGCGACCGCCCGACTCCATTTCCATCTGTTTGAAGTCGCGCTGGAAGAATTTGTAGCCCACCCCTTCCCAGAACGGCGAGCGGCCGGACTCGTCGGCCACGCCCGGCAACACCGAGAAGATGTCGTGGGTGAAGCGTTCGCGGTGCTGCGCGGCGAACATCATCCGCGCCCGCGACAGCAGGTGCGCCGGCTGCACGCCCAGGCTCAGCACCTCGGCGTCGACGTGGAAACCGGTCAGCCGGGTGCGGCCGGTCATCTCGTGCGACAGCGCCAGCGCATGCACGCGGTGGTTCACCTGCAGCTCGCGCGAGGCGTGCACCACCACCTCGTTGCGGAATACGTAGAACGGCTCGGAGAACCCCGCCATCGCGAGCAAACCGGCGGTGCCGTGCAGCTTGCCGGTGTCGGAGTCCTCCAGCACGAACAGGTAGCTCTCCTCGCCGGGGAACTCGACGTCGGCGGCGAGCGAATTGATCGAATGGGTCACCAGCTGCTGCAGGCGCGCCCGGTCGGGCGGCAACGAGTGCAGGATGGGACCGGTGGAGCGCGCCATGCGCTCGATCTGGTCCAGATCGGAAAGCTTGCTCGGTCGAACAAAGAGCATGACACCCTCTTCTGTGTGGTGGGTGAAGCCGGGGTTGGCCGAAGACTCAGCTTCGGCCAACCCCGGCGGGCATCAGGCCGGCTGCGCCTGTTTGCCGGCGCGGACCTGCTGCACGATCTCGGCGGTGACCGCCTCGAGGCGTTGCAGGCCTTCGTTCAGGTCGGCTTCCGAAATAATCAGCGACGGCGCCAAGCGCACCACGTTGGTGCCGGCTACCAGCAGCACCAGGCCGTGGCGGGCGCCGACGTTGACGAACTCCTTGGCCTTGCCCTGCAGTTCCTGCGTGAGCTCAGCACCGATCAACAGGCCCTGGCCGCGGACGTCCTTGAACACGTCGTGCTTCTCGTTGATGCGGTGCAAGCCCTCGACCAGCAGCTGGTGACGGTGCTTCACGCCGGCGAGCACATCCGGCTGGCTGACCAGCTCGATCACCTTGTCGGCGACCGCGCAGGCCAGCGGGTTGCCGCCGTAGGTCGAACCATGCGTGCCGACGACGAAGGACGCGGCGATCTGCTTGGTGGTCAGCATCGCGCCGATCGGCATGCCGTTGCCCAGCGCCTTAGCCGAAGTGAGGATGTCCGGGGTGACGCCGTATTCCATATACGAGAACAGCGAGCCGGAGCGGCCGACGCCGATCTGCACCTCGTCGAAGATCAACAGCGCGTTGTGCTTGTCGCACAGCTCGCGCAGCTTCTCGAGGTAGGCCTTGGTGGCCGGCAGCACGCCGCCCTCGCCCTGCACCGGCTCGACGATCACCGCGCAGGTGCCGGCATTGATCGCCGCTTCGGCGGCGGCCAGGTCGTTGAACGCGATGTGCGACAGGTTTTCCGGCAGCGGCGCGAAACCCTCGGTGTACTTCGGCTGGCCGCCGACCGACACGGTGAACAAGGTGCGGCCGTGGAAGGCCTGCTTGCACGAAACTATCTTAGTTTTCTCTGGCTGGGTCTTGCCGGCGCCGAAATGGTCGAACGCGTAGCGACGCGCCAGCTTCAGCGCGGCCTCGTTGGCCTCGGCGCCGGAGTTGCTGAAGAACACCCGTTCGGCGAAGGTGGTGTCGGTCAGGCGGCGCGCCAGGCGCAGCGCCGGCTCGTTGGTGAAGGTGTTGCTCAGGTGCCAGAGGCGGTCGACCTGTTCGTGCAACACGGCGGTCAGTTCCGGGTGCAGGTGGCCGAGGCTGGTCACCGCGATGCCGCAGGCGAAATCGATGTATTCGTTGCCGTCCTGATCCCACAGACGGGAACCCTTACCGGACACCGGAATGAACGCGGCCGGTGCGTAGTTGGGCACCATCACTTCATCGAAGGTCTGACGAGTTACGTTGGCGGTCGACATGGAATCTCCATTGGCAGGCATTGAGGAAAGCTCATTCTAGGGGGGGCGATCCGAATAACCTTCCAGAAAAACGACAGAGTGATTTCTGTTTGAGGCAGGAATGGCTTTACTTGGCGATGTTCAATGGCAACGGCTCGATGCCGCGCGTCTCGTTCGAGAAACGCTCCTCGCGCGGGGCAATGCCGAAGTGGGCGCGATACACGGTGGAGAAGTGCGGACCGGACGAGAAACCGCACAAGAGGCCGATCTGCACCACCGATTTGCCGGTGTTGCGCAGCAGGCCGCGCGCCTTTTCCAGGCGCAGCTGCAGGTAGTAGCGGGTCGGCGCCATGTCGAGATGCTGCTTGAACAGCCGCTCGAGCTGGCGGCGCGACTGGCCGGTCAGGCGCGCCAACTCGTCGGTGGTGAGCGGCTCTTCGAGATTGGCCTCCATCAGCATCACCGCCTCGGTGACCTTGGGCTGCTTCTCGCCGAGCCGCGCCATCAAGGGCACGCGCTGGCGCTCGTCGCCGCCGCGGATGCGCTCCATGCACAGCGCGCCGGCGATCTCCTCGATCAGCGCCGCGCCGTGCTGGCGGCCGATCAACGCCAAGAGGCCGTCGAGCATCGCCAGGCCCCCGCCGCAGCTGAAGCGGTCGCGGTCGAGCTCGAACACGTGCTGGCTGACGACCACCTGGCGGAACCGTTCGGTAAACGCCGCCGCCTCAGGCCAGTGGATGGTGGCGCGGTAGCCGTCGAGCAGGCCGGCGCTGGCGAGCCACCAGGCGCCGGTGTGCAGGCCGCCGAGCAAGGGCAGCCGCGGCGCCAGCCGCGCCAGCTCGCCGGTGAAGAGGCCAGAGTCGGCGAAACGGTGCACGCCCTCGCTCAGCACGAACAGCCGGTCACCCGGCGCGACGTCGCGCAGCGCGCCGCGCACCGGGAAGACCAGACCGTTCTGCAACACCAGCGGCTGGCCGTCCCGCGAATAGAAGCCCAGCTCGTAGAGGCGCTTGCCGGCGAGCCGGTTGGCCGTGTCGAACAGCTCGGCCACCGCGCCGACGCCGAGCATCGAGCACGGCGGCAGCAGCACGACGGCGACACGCTCCGTCACCAGCATCGGCGCGTCCCCGTCCAGTCCAAGCGCGACTTACTTGAGGCTGCCATTCAGGAACTGCTGGAGACGTTCGCTCTTAGCGTTCTTGAACAGCTGGTCCGGGTGGCCCTCTTCCTCGATCTTGCCCTGGTGCAGGAAGATCACGTGGTTGGACACCTCGCGGGCGAAGCCCATCTCGTGCGTCACCACCACCATGGTGCGGCCCTCTTCGGCCAAGGCCTGCATCACCTTCAGCACCTCGCCGACCAGCTCCGGGTCGAGCGCCGAGGTCGGCTCGTCGAACAGCATCACCTCCGGTTCCATCGCGAGAGCCCGGGCGATCGCCACGCGCTGCTGCTGGCCGCCGGACAGGTGCGACGGGTACTTCTCCTCGACGCTGGCCGGCAGGCCGACCTTGGCGAGGTACTTGCGCGCCCGCGCCACCGCCTCGTCGCGGCTGATGCCGAGCACGTGCATCGGCGACTCGATGATGTTCTCGAGCACCGTCATGTGCGCCCACAGGTTGAAGTGCTGGAACACCATCGACAGCTTGGTGCGCATGCTCTGCAGCTGCTTCTGGTCGGCGACGCGCAGCGCGCCCTTCTTGTCCTTGGCGGTGCGGATCTCCTCGGCGTTGACGCTGATGCGCCCGGCGCACGGCTGTTCGAGGAAGTTGATGCAGCGCAGGAAGGTGCTCTTGCCCGAGCCGGAGGAACCGATGATGCTGATCACATCGCCGGCCTTAGCCTTCAGCGAGACGCCCTTGAGCACCTCGTGGTTGCCGTATTTCTTGTACAGATCGTCAACAGTCAGCTTGTACATGGTCATGACTCTCTTGGACGGCCATCAGGCGGCCTGGGGTTTCAGGAAGGCCAGCCAGCGGGCTTCGCCGCGGCGGAACAGCCAGACCAGCAACAGCGCGATCACCGCGTACAGCAGCGCGGCGATGCCGAACGCCTCGAACGACGCGTAGGTCGCCGAGTTCACGTCGCGGGCGATCTTCAGGATGTCGGGCACCGTCGCGGTGAACGCCACCGTGGTCGCGTGCAGCATCAGGATCACCTCGTTGCTGTAGTACGGCAGCGCACGGCGCAGCGCCGAGGGCAGGATGATGCGGCGGTACAGGGTGAACTTCGACATACCGTAGGCGCGCGCCGCCTCGACCTCGCCGTACGGCACCGATTTGATCGCACCGGCGAAGATCTCGGTGGTGTACGCGCAGGTGTTGAGCGCGAACGCCAGCACCGTGCAGTTGAAGCCCTCGCGGAAGAACATGTCGAGGAAGGCGTGATCGCGCACCACGCTCAGGCTGTACACCCCGGTGTAGAACAGCAAGAGCTGGATGTAGAGCGGCGTGCCGCGGAACACATAGGTGAAGAACCACACCGGGCCGCGGATGGCCGGGTTGCTCGACACCCGCGCCACCGCCAGCGGCACCGCCATCACGAAGCCGATCGCGATCGACAGCACCAACAGCCACATCGTCATCGCCAGGCCGGTCAGGTGCAGGCCGTCGGTCCACAGATAGGCCTTCCAGTAGTCGTGAATGATTGCGTTCATAGCTCGGCCTTTCTAACCCCGACGGAATAGCGCTGCTCCAGCCAGATCAGCACCCCGTTCGACACGGTGGTGATCGCGAGATAGATAAAGGCGCCGATCACGGTGAAATAGAACAGCTGCATCGAGCTCTTGCCGGCGTCCTGCGTGGCCTTGACGATGTCGGACAGGCCGATGATCGACACCAGCGCAGTCGCCTTGATCAGCACCTGCCAGTTGTTGCCGATGCCCGGCAGCGCGAAGCGCATCATCTGCGGGAACAGGATGCGGTGGAACACCTTCCAGGGGGCCATGCCGTATGACACGGCGGCCTCGATCTGGCCGCGCGGCACCGATTGGAACGCGCCGCGGAAGGTCTCGGTGAAATAGGCACCGTAAATGAACGCCAGGGTCACGACCCCGGCGAGAAACGGGTCGATGTCGATCTGGTCGATCTTCAGCCAGTCGGTGACCTGGTTCAGCAGCAGCTGCAGGCTGTAGAACAGCAACAGCATGATCACCAGGTCGGGAATACTGCGGATCAGCGTGGTGTAACCGGTCGCGACGCTGCGCAACAGCCGATTGCTCGACAGCTTGGAGCTGGCGCCGATCAGACCGATCAGCACCGAGGCCAGCAGCGACAACACGGCCAGCTTGATCGTCGCCCAGGTACCGGTGAGGATCAGCGGCCCATAGCCTTCCAAAAACATGATTCACTCCTTCTGAGCGCCGTCACGTCGCGCAGCGTGGGCGGGACGATAGGCGCACTTCGACGGGCGGAGGCCTGCGCCCAGCCGCCACGACACCGGAGGCGCCCCGGCACGCCGCCCCTAGCCGGGTGCGACGTGCCGCGAGCCTCCTTCAGACGGCCCCAATTACAGGGCCGCCTGCGGTCGACCGATCAGTTGTAGATGTCGAAGGAGAAGTATTTCTTGGAGAGGCGCTGGTAGGTGCCGTCCTTGTGGATCTCGACGATGGCCTTGTTGATCTGCTTACGCAGGTCCTCGTCTTCCTTACGCAGGCCGATGGCGGTGCCGGTACCCAGGGTCTTCGGGTCCTTCAGTTCCGGGCCGGCGAACGCGAAGCCCTGGCCACGCGGGCTCTTCAGGAAGCCGATGTCGGCCTGGACGGCGTCCTGCAGCGCCGCGTCGAGGCGACCGGAGGCGAGGTCAGCCAGCACCAGGTCCTGGTTCTGGTACGGCACGACCGATACGCCCTTCGGCTCCCAGTAGGTCTTGGCGTAGGTTTCCTGCGTGGTGCCCTGCTCGACACCGATGCGCTTGCCCTTGAGCGACTCGACGGTCGGCAGCAGGTTGGCGCCCTTCTTGGCGACCATCCGCACCGGCGCGTTGAACAGCTTGTCGGAGAAGGCGATCTGCTCCTGGCGCTTCTCGGTCACCGACAGCGACGACAGCACGCCGTCGAACTTCTTCGCCTTCAGCGCCGGGATCATGCCGTCAAAGTCGTTCTCGACCCAGACGCACTTGGCCTTGAGCTTTGCACAGATGGCATTGCCCAGGTCGATGTCGAAACCGACCAGCTTGCCGTCCGGTGCCTTCGATTCGAACGGGGCGTAGCTAGCGTCGACGCCGAAACGAATGGTGGTCCAGTCTTTGGCGAACGCGCCGGTGGAGGCCAGGCCGAGTACAACCGCGATGGTGAGCTTCTTCATACTTTCTCCATGACATGCGTGACAGCCATCTGTCCAGGGCGGGCAGGACGCCGCCCCCAGTGGCCATTTTTTTGTGGGGCCCTTCGTGCATCAGGGAGGTCATTCTTGATGATGCCGTCGAAAGTCCTGAAACACTGAGCGCCGATAGTTTCAGTAATTGGCCGGTCAGACAATCACCGATAACCCGGGATCGCCCTCAATGACGCGGCGCAAAAACCGAAACCAAACCACAAGAAAACACTTTATTTTCAATGCGTTACAAAAAAATAACGCCGGATTTTTTCGCCATACACGCTCGGCGAGGCCGCGGGCTTATGTACGTCGCTGTCGCTTTTGCGCAATGCGCAATGCGCTTCGCTGTGGCGCCGCGACCGCGTCGGGGGACGCTGGCGACGGTTCCGGAGAACGAATACACCCGCCGAGCGGCCGACGCAACATGCCACATACAAAAAATCTAACTTGATGTTTCCCAAACTGGATTCAGAATGAGAGCTCCACCAGACAACCGGAGGTCACCATGTCGAATTACCGCGTCGAACGGGAACTCGATCCGAAGGGCGGGTTTGTGGGCTGGGCCGTCGTCGAGGCTCAGGGGAAACGTCGGGCCGGACCGTATCCGCTACATGCGATGGCCGAAGACGAAGCCTACCGTCTGTCACTTCGTGATGACATGTCGCGCCAGAAACTTGAAGAGTACGCATTGGATGAATGAACGATCAGGGCCGGTCACACCGGCCCGATTCCTTTTCAGCCCTACCCTCTCCAGCGATTGAATCAGCGCCGCCGTTCGTCACCATCCCCCTCCCTGCCCGTCACACGGTCACCGTCTCCCCACCGCACGAAAAAAGCGCCCCCTCAAAAAATGGCATTTGCATTTAAAAATGCAAGAACAATGACAAGCAAAATCAGGTGACGGCGATGCAGGCATTCCGGTCGACGCCTGCGCCGCCATCAGGTAAAACGACAAGACCGCCATCCCGTTGACGTGTTTTTCCGCTTTGACCGCCGTGCAGGAGCCCCGATGACGCCTCTCTCTCTACGACCCTGGTCGGGACCCGCCCTGCTCGCCGTACTCAGCGCCGGACAGGCCTGTGCCGCCGAGCTGCCGGTGGATCTCGACAAACCGGTCTTGGCCGTGTCGGGGCGGATCGCCCAGCCGTTCAGCTTCTCGCTGCGCCAGCTCGCCGCCTTGTCGGTGCGCCGGATTACCACCTCGACCCAATGGCACCCGGGCCGGCAGCAGTGGGAAGGCGTGTCGCTCAAGGCGGTGCTGGGGAAGGTCGGCGCCACCGGCACAGTCCTGCATGTGTCGGCGCTGAACGACTACGCCGTCGACATCGCGGTCGCCGACGTCATCAAATACGACCCGATCCTGGCCTACAAGCTAGACGGCCACTACATGCCGGTGCGTGAAAAAGGCCCGCTGGTGGTGATTTACCCCTACGACGAGCAGCCGGCGCTGAACGTGCAGTTCTATCACAACCAGGCGGTATGGCAGGTCAACCGCATCACCGTCCGATGAAGAGCGGCACGCCGACCCCGCCCGCCCGCTGGCGCAGCCGCTCGCTGTGGTTTTCCGGCTTGCTGTGCACCCTGGCCCTGTCGATGGCGACGCTGTCCTTTTCGGCGCTGCAGATTGCCGAGAGCCAGGTGAGCCGCCTGGCGATCCCGACGCTGAAGAACAACCTCTGGGTGGTGACCCAGCTGCAGCTCGAGGCGTACCGCTTTCATCAGGCCCTGGACGGCTACCTGCTCGGCCGCGACCCGGTCGACGATCTGCGCTTGCGCCTCGACTTGCTGGCCAGCCGCTTCGGGGTGCTCAAGGAATACGACACCGACCAGCACATGTCGGCCGCGACCTGGCAACAGATGGCCGCGCTGCGGGTCCGGCTGGACGACTGGAGCCGCCGCCTGGCGCAATTGCCGAGCAAGCCGGAGCTGGCGCGCCGCCAGGTGCAGGCGATCGAGACCGAGCTGGACAGCCAGCTCCCCGCGATCCACCAGATGACGCTCGAGGTGCATCTGGACATGACCCAGGCGGTGGACAACGACCGGATCGGCACCAAGGCCAATTTCACCACGCTGGCGCAGGCGCTCACCGGGCTCGGCATCAGCGTGCTGGCGATGCTGGCGTTTCTCGTCGTGCTGCTGTCGCGCACCCGCAAGCTGTCGCACCACCTGGCCGGGCTCAACAGCACGCTGGAGCAGCAGGTCGAGCAGCGCACCCGCGCGCTGCACGACAGCGAGGAGCGCCTGCGCCTGATCCTGGCGGCCAGCCCGATCGGGGTCGGCCTGATCCGCGATCGCGACGGCCAGCCGCTGTTCATCAACCGGCCGTTGGCCGAACGGCTGGGGCTGGCCGATTCGGCCGACCGCGTGCCCTTGCCGGCGCTGCTGGTGAACCCTGCGCGTTATTACGAACTCTACCGGCGTTACCGCCGCGAACGCGAGCTGCGCGACTGCGAAGCGCTGCTGCGCGGCGTCGACGGCCCCTTCCCCAGCCTGCTCACCGTGCAGCCGCTGGCGATCAACGGCGAGGCGGCCAGCCTGATCTGGGTCTATGACAACTCGCGCCGCCAGCAACTCGAGAACGAATTGCGCCGCCTCGCCACCACCGACCCGCTGACCGAGCTGCGCAACCGGCGCGCCTTCCTGGCCGAGGCCGAACCATTGGTCCAGAAGGCGCTGCAGCAGGGTGTCGCGTATTCGCTGATCGTGCTCGACATCGACCATTTCAAGCAGATCAACGACAGCTACGGCCACCCCGCCGGTGACCAGGCGATCCGCCGACTCGCCGACGCGCTGCGCGACGTGTTGCGCGAGGCCGATATCAGCGGCCGGCTCGGCGGCGAGGAGTTTGCCGCGCTGCTGCCGGACACGGCGCTGCCCAGCGCGATGTTGATCGCCGAACGGCTGCGGCAGCGCGCCGAAGCCATCGACGTCGCGCTGCCGTCGGGCCATATGCTGATGACGATCAGCCTGGGGGTGGCCGCACTGAAGGCGTCCGATCGCGACCTGGCCGACCTGTTCGCCCGCGCCGACCGGGCGCTCTACGATGCCAAGCATCAGGGCCGCAACCGCACCTGCTGCCTGCAATAAGAGCCATGTAACAACAATGAGCTTCACCGAGTTTCTGCGCAGCTAACCCCCTCCCGGCGTTGTTGCCCTGCCTCGCCGTACGACTTGTACTGCCTGTGGCGGCACAGCCAGACCGTGTCGCCGTTGCCGTGCCGGTAAGCGACCGTTTGGCCGCAGCCGTTTTGAGAGAGGGAGACGTTAGAGCGAGCGCTCCAGCGGCCGCGCAGCAACCGGCTGCAACCAGCGATGCAGCAGCCGGCTGCTCAGCGGGATGAACACGAATACCATCACCGGCGTCATCATCAGCGTGCTCAGCAGCACCCGCCAGAACACCGGCAGGCTGGCCAGCTTCTCGCCCAGCAGCAGGCTGAAACACAGCGACACCGGGAAGAACACCAGCCAGATCGTCACCGCCTGCTTCCAGCGCGGTGGCGGCGTCACGCCGAACCAGTGGTCGAGGCCGCGCGCGCAGTGCACGCGGCTGTGCCGCACCAGGGCGGTGCCTTCGGCCAACCAGGCGCGTCGTTGTGGGGAGCCGGCCCAGCGCGCGAGGCTCGCCTCGTCGGCGAAGCGGAACAGGATCTGATAGGCGTCGCCGCCCGGCGGCGGCGCAAACACCCCGGCGCCCAGATAGCCGGCAAAGCCGGCCGCGAGACGCTCGCCACGCTCGGTCCAGGCGGTGAAATCGGCGTAGCGCGACGGCGCGACGCGGCGGATGATCAGCAGGGTGACGGGCACGGTGGTCGTATCCATGTCGGGGATCTCCGGAATGGGGGCGGTGGCAAACCCGGTATGGGGGCCCATCCAACGCGCCGGCCCCCGGTCGGGGCGCGGCGTCCTGACCAAGACAAGCAATCGGCATACCAAACTATTCGGCCAACCTTGCTGCAGGGCTCTCCACTCGCCCCCATCCGCCCTCCTTTGCCGCCTCCCTGCGACCATGCAATGCAAAACGCCCACCGTTCTGGTGGGCGTTGGCTTGCGACACGACTCGATGAGTTCAGAGCACTTCGCGGGCGATCTCACCGATGAACTCGCCGTCTTCCTCGTCGACGACTTCGACCGGACGATCCGGCAGGATCAGATTCAGCGTGACCGCCACCAGCGCGCCGACGGTGATGCCCGAGCCGAACACTTCCTTCACGAAGGCCGGCAGTTTGGAGAGCAGCTCCGGACGGACCGTCACCGCCAGGCCGCAACCGATCGACACGGCGATAATCAGACCGTTGCGCTTGGTGTGTTCGACCTTGCCGAGCATCTGGATGCCGGCCGACACGATCATCGCGAACATCATCAGCCCAGCGCCGCCGAGTACAGGCTGCGGAATCGTCACGATCAGCGCGCCCAGCACCGGAAACAGGCCGGCCAGCAACAGCATGACGCCGGTCAGCGCCACCACATGGCGGCTGGCCACGCCGGTCAGCGACACCACGCCGACGTTCTGCGCAAAGGTCGACACCGGCGGGCTGGACATCAGCGCGGCGAACGCCGAGCCCACGCCGTCACACAGGATGCCGCGCGCCAGCTTCTTGCCCGGCATCGAGGTTTGTGTCGCGGCGCCCAACGCCATGAAGGTGCCGGTGGTCTCGACGATGGTCACCAGGAAAGCGATCGACATGGCGACGATGCCCGAGATCGGGAAGCTCAGCCCGAAGTGCATCGGCTGCGGCACGGCAAAGATCGGCGCGTTATGGAACTGGGTGAAGTCGATCATGCCCAGCGACAGGCACACCAGATAGCCGATCACGATACCGATCACGACCGCCGATGCGGAAATGATGCCCTTGCCCCACTGCACCAGCGCAATGACCAACAACAGCACGAAGCCGGCAATCGCCAGGTTGCCCGGCTCGCCGTAGTGGCTGCTGCCGAAGCCGCCCGCCGCCCAGTCGATCGCCACCGGCGTCAACGACAGGCCGATCATGGTCACCACCACGCCGGTCACGGCATGTGGAAACAGCTTGCGAATCGTCGGCATGAAGAAGCTGCCGATGATCATCACCAGCGAGGCCACCAGCGATGAGCCCAGAATCCCTGGAACGCCATGCTCGAGACCGACGCTAATCCCAGCACCGACAAAGGCAAAGCTGGTACCCATCACACAGGGCAGGCGGATACCGATCGGCCCCACCCCCTTGCACTGGATGATCGTCACGATGCCCGAGCCCAGCAGGGCCGCGTTGACGAGTGCTACCACCTGATCTGCCGGGAGCTTCAGCGCCCCGCCGACCACCAGGGGCACCGCGATGATGCCACCCAAGGCCGCCAGCAGGTGCTGGGCTGCAAGCAGGATGGTGGTTAGTGTCGGAGGACGATCCTCCACTTTGAAGAGCAACTGTTCCATTCTGGTTTCTCCTAGTCTCGGCCGGTGTTCCCCGACTCAAGGTTGTCATTGGCGCTACTTGTGACCATCTTCACTATTCCGCATTATGGATGTCAATTCCATTTTAAGAATTTTTTTAAAGAGATAAGATTTCGTGCAACGCCAACTGTGGCAATCATCAGTAGAACAGCGCGGCATGTCCGGCAAGACCCTAGCGGAACAAGGAAGAAGACAAAACGGAACTGCATTCCGATAACAACAGAAGCAGAGTGGGACAACGGCGCAACAGCGCGGCGCCTTCGGCCAACCACGCGCGCCGTTGCGGGGAGTCGACCCAGCGCGCGAGGCTCGCCTCGTCGGCGAAGCGGAACAGGATCTGATAGGCGCCCAGATAACCGGTAAAGCCGGCCGCGAGGCGCCGCCACGCTCGGTCCAGGCGGTGAAATCGGTGTAGCGCGACGGCGCGACGCGGCGGGTGATCAACAGGGTGACGGGCACGGTGGTCGTCGAGGACATGGCGGGGTCTCCAGCAAGGCAATCCAGGTCGGCCCCGGATCAGGGCCGCCCACAGCGCCGGCTCCCGGTCGGAGCGGCGTTCCTGCCAGAGATGAGCAAGGTGCATACCAGCGGCCAACTTCGCCGCCCAACGACAACGGGCCACCCGACAAGGGTGGCCCGCTCTCTACTCGGCCGCTCGCCTTACCTCTGCGGCAGCTCGTTCGGCCGCAGCTCGAACACCAGCACCTCGGCCGCCTCGCCGTTGGCGAAGCTCAGCGCGTCTTCATGGCGCACCCGCACCCCGTCACCCTCGTTCAGACGCGTGCCGTTCACCTCGATGCTGCCGCGCGCCACCTGCACGTAGGCGTAACGCTGCGGGCTCAACGTCAGCGTGGCCGACTCCGCGCCGTCGAAACAGCCGGCCCAGACGCGCGCGTCCTGGTACACCGACAGCGAGCCGTCCGCTCCGTCCGGCGAGATGATCAGCCGCAGCCGGCCGCGCTTGTCCGCCTCGCTGAAATGCACCTGCTGGTAGCGCGGCGCGACGCCCTGCCGGTTCGGCACGATCCAGATCTGCAGGAAGTGCACCGGCTCGTTGTCCGACGGATTGAACTCGCTGTGGCGGATGCCGGTGCCGGCGCTCATCATCTGCACGTCGCCCGGGCGGATTTCCGAGCCGGTGCCCATCGAGTCCTTATGCGCCAGCGCGCCGTCCAGCACGTAGGAGAAGATCTCCATGTCGCGGTGCGGATGGGTGCCGAAGCCCATGCCCGGCGCGACCTTATCGTCGTTGATCACCAGCAGGTCGGAGAATCCCAGCTGCTGCGGGTCGTAGTAGTGGCTGAACGAGAAGCTGTGGTGCGAGTCGAGCCAGCCGATCCGCGAAATGCCGCGATCCTGCGCCTTGCGAAGTTCCAGCATGGTGTCCTCCTTGTCGGTCCCGCCGCACTCGATTCGAAATCATCGACAGGCCACACGACCTTGTTGTCGCGTCGCCACGGCAGGAATCATGGTTCATGGCGTTATTATTCGGCTTTTCGGCCCGGTCCGCCGCGAGTGTTTTGCACTACACTGATCGAAAATATCGAAAGGTATCAGTGCCATGTTGAGACTCACGCTCGACGCGATCCAGACCATCGACGCGATCGCCCGCCACGGCTCGTTCTCGGCCGCCGCCGAGCAGCTGCACAAGGTGCCATCGACGATTTCGTACACCGTCGCCAAGCTGGAAGAGCAGCTCGGCATGCGGCTGTTCGAGCGGCTCGGCCAGGGGGTAGCGTTGACCCGAGTCGGCGAGGAGCTGCTGAACGAGGGCCGCTGGCTGGTGCAGGCGGCAGGCGACCTGGAAAGCCGGCTGCGCCGGGTGGCGATGGGCTTCGAGGCCGAGCTGCGGCTGGTCTACGACGCGGCGATCCCGGGCGCCGCGCTGATCCCGGACATCGCCGCGTTCGAAGCGCTGCAGTGCGGAACCCGGCTGCGCCTGGCGACCGAGACGATGACCGGCAGCTGGGAGGCGCTGAAGGACGGCCGCGCCGACCTGATCATCGCCGCCGGCGAGGGGCCGAGCGGCGGCGGCTACCAGGCACTGCCGGTCGGTACCATCGATTTTGCGTTCTGCGTCGCGCCCGGCCACCCGCTCGCCGGCGCCAACCAGCCGCTCGCCCGCGAGGAGCTGCTGCGCCACACCGCGATCGTCGTCGCCGACAGCGCGCGCAGCCTGCCCTCGCGCACCATCGGCCTGTTGTCCGGCCAACCCCGCCTGACCGTCGGCGACATCCGCACCAAGATCGCGTTGCAGGCGGCCGGCCTCGGCCACGGCTTCCTGCCGCGGGCGCTGGTGGAACGGGAGTTGGCCGAAGGGGCGCTACTCGAACTGACCGTCGCGGAGGCGAAGCCGCAGGAGTCGTTCTGGCTCGCCTGGCGCCCCGGCGACAACGGCGCGGCGCTCGAGTGGTGGCGAGCGCGGTTGAACCGGCCGCTGCTGCCGGCGCTGTTGCACACCAGCTGACCCGCCCCAGCCGCGGCAATGCAACAGCAGAGGCGCGCGGCAACCCGCCTATCTTCACGCCGCAACCCCCACCCTAACGCCATGACCAACAACGCCTATGTCATTAGCTTGATGCATTTGCTATGGTAGGTTGATCAGCAGTGCTCCGCCGCTTACTCAATGAAGGGGTTTTCCATGGCCTGGTTCGTCCGCCGCTCTTTCCTCGACGCCCTCTCCGATGCCATCTTGAACGCCAAGGCCGACGCCCCGCCGCTCTGGCCGGTGCCGCGCCATGCCCGCGAAAATACGCTGCTGCAGGCCCAGCGCCGCCATTGGGACACCCTGACCGCCGCCATCGACGAGGCGCGTGCCCAGACCGGCACGCTCAGCGCCAGCGAGGCGCAGACGCGGGAGCAGCTGGCCGCGCAGCAACAGGCCATCGCCGAGCTGCAGCTGCGCTTCGATCTGGTCAACGCCGCGTCCAGCGAAGGGCTGTGGGACATGACCGTGGTGGCCGGCGACCCGGTCAACGCCGCCAACGCGTTCTGGTGGTCGCCGCAGTTCCGGCAGATGCTCGGCTTCCAGGACGAGCGCGACTTCCCGAACGTGCTCGGCAGCTGGGCCAACCGGCTGCACCCTGAAGACCGCGAACGCACCCTCACCGCCTTCGCCGCCCACCTGAACGACCGCAGCGGCCGTACCCCGTACGACGTGATTTACCGCCTGCAGCTGAAGGGCGGCGAATACCGCTGGTTCCGCGCCCGCGGTGCCACCCGGCGCGACGCCGGCGGCGTGCCGCTGCGCGTGGCCGGCTCGCTCGCCGACATCACCGAACAGCGCGGACGCGACGCCGAGCTCGACAAGACGCTGACCCGCTTCGAGCTGGCGCGCGAACTGCTGGTCGAGGGGCTATGGGACATGGAGGTGGTCGCCGGCGACCCGGTCAACCCGAAGAACGCCTTCTGGTGGTCGCGCCAGTTCCGCCAGCTAATCGGCTTTACCAACCAGTCCGACTTCCCCGACGTACTCGACAGCTGGGCCTCGCGCCTGCACCCCGACGACAAGGACGCCACCCTCAAGGCCTTCGAGGCACACCTGACCGACCGCAGCGGCAACACCCCGTACGACGTCGAATACCGGTTGAAGTGCAAGGACGAGCAGTACCGCTGGTTCCGCGCCGTCGGCCAGACCCGCCGCAGCGACGACGGCGCACCGCAGCGCGTGGTCGGCGCGCTGATCGACATCCACGCCGAGAAGAGCGTCGCCGAAAACAACGAGGTCAAGCTGCAGCACCTGCAGCTGGAAAAGAGCCTGAGCGAGATCGCCGGCATCGTCGTGACCATCCAGCAGATCGCCAACCAGACCAACCTGCTGGCGCTGAACGCCGCGATTGAAGCGGCGCGTGCCGGCGAGGCCGGTCGCGGCTTCGCCGTGGTCGCCGACGAAGTGCGCAAGTTGGCCGAACGCACCCGCGAGGCGACGCTGGTGGTCGAGCGGATGGTGCAGCAGCGGGAGGGTGGGAAGTGAGGGGCTAACGCAAAGCTGAGGGGCGCGCCGCCAGGCGCGTCCCTCTCAAGCGCCGTGTTAGAAAGCGCGACTGGGGCTTGCCCCTGAACGAAAGCAAATGATGCGCGATGTAACCCCCCAAAGCCTGATAGCGGTAACCCGAGTAAGAATACTGGACCCGAACTTTTTACCGTGGAACAGGACTCATGGGGCCCGCCGGGAGGTGCTGCGCCAGGAAGCACCCCAGCGCCTCGCGCCATGCCTCACGCGTGAACAGAAAGCCGTCGTTATGACCGCCGGCCAGCTCCAAAAACGCTTTCGGCCCCTTGACGGCGGCAAACAGCCGCTCGCCGTGGCGAAACGGCACGATCTCGTCCTGGCGGCTGTGGGCAATGAGCACCGGGCTCGAGACGTGCCCGAGGAACTCCAGCGCGTCGTAGCGGTAGCGCGCGAGCCACCGCGCCGGCAGCCAGGGATAGAGCTCCGCCGCTAGCTCCGGCACCGAGACGAAGCTCGAGGCGAGCACCAGCGCTCCGGGGCGCTCGGCTGCGGCGAGCCGGGCGACGACGGCGCCGCCGAGGGACTCGCCCACCAACACGATGCGCTCGGGCGGGAATCCCCGCTCCGCCACGAGGTGGCGCCAGGCGGCGCGAGCATCGGCGTAGGTGCCCTCCTCGCTCGGCTTGCCTTCGCTGCGGCCGTAGCCGCGGTATTCGAGGAGCAGAACCGAGTAGCCGAGGCGGTGGAACATGAGGGCGTAGTCCACCCGGTGGGAGATGTTGCCGGCGTTGCCGTGGGCGAGGAGCGCGGCCCCGCGCGCCGCCGGCGCGGGGACATACCAGGCCTCGATCCGGACCCTGTCTTCCGTCGTCAACCATACCGCCTCGTAGTCGAGCCCGGCGTCCTTGGGCGTCAGCAGAATCTGCCGCCCCTCGTCGGGGAAGTAGATGAGGTGCCCCTGCAGCACGAATACGATGGCCAACAGCACGGCATATGCCGCGCCGCCCACGGTCAACATTTTTAGCAAGGCTTCCATGGCCTGCGCCGAAAAATGGGGTCAGACTCCATTGATCTTGATCCCGACTAACAAACAAATCGCGTCCGACCCCATTTATCGTCTCCTCGGCTGCGGAAATGCTGGATGAGCGTACTGGTCTATGTATTCGCTCCTTCAAGAACCTTACAGCGTGATGCCCCATACGGTCGGGCGATATCGTGCGCTCTAACGCCTGAGTTAAGGGGCCGACAAAAGCGCCAGCTTTTGGCGGCCCCGCTTGAACGAACAGTTAGGCACAAACCATTCCTACGACCTGATGCCCAACAACACCTGAAACCGCGCTTTTACGTCAAACAACCAGAAACCGTCAGAACCTTGAAACCCCGCCGGCTTGCCCCACCGGAGCAAACCGTTCAACGCCTGACCCGCTTACCCGGTGGGGAAAACGGAGGGCTCCGACGAAGAGCACCAAAACAAATAACTGACGCCTTCGGCCAACCTGCTGAAACCGCCAAAACGCTAAGGTTGGCCGAACCTCTTTGGTTTTAGCGCCTAACGTCAAAGCTGAGGGGCGCCGCGCTTTTTGCGGCGTCCCTCTCCAGCGCCGTGTTAGGCAACACTGCTGTTAATCGAGACTGCCCCCAGTTTCTTGCAAACCTTCCTTAGAGCTGCCCTTCTCCCGGATCCTCCAGCTTGCTTTGTACGCGAAAACTCGGTGAAACTGCGCCACCGATAAAGGATACCCTGCAGGGACCTTCGTTGCGCACGAGATCGAGATAATGCTGGTACATGACAAACGACGCATGGGCGGTACCGGTTTTTGAACTGACATCGAAGGTGTTGGGCGGCAGGGCGCCCGTCGAATCGACGAAAACCAGATTGAGGGTATGCCCGTTGCCGCAATGGAGAACGATTTTTCCTTCTTGCTTGCCTCCGATTGAATACAGGTTGACACGGTAGTGTTCAAGGATTTCTGACATTTGGCTCTCCTTTGTTGAATGCTGCGCTAACCATGAAGCTTAGAAGTTGCCAGGAACCGCAGCAACTCAAGGCTTTGATCGTACAGCCAGCTTCCTTATCTGGAGATAAACACGTAGACGCCAACTGTCGTTACCAACAGCGACCCGACCACCGCCAGCGCCATCGTGGCATCAGCCGAGCGCGGCTCAATGAGTGATACCTCCGTCGCCTAACGTTGGACATAACCGGCGCCGAAGCGCAGCGGAGGGAACGCAAAAGCGTAGCTTTTTGGCGTCCGGTTGATGGAATTGTTAGCCTCTTTTCCTGCACAGTTGGTCGACTTTCTTTAGTAGCGTCGGAATCCTATTGCTCCCGTGCATGGCCAATATGTTGGCCTTTGCTGTCGCAAGGTCATCACCAACACTTGTAATGTATAGCGGTCTCTTGCTGCCACCTCTGAATATCTCAAATTCCGGCCCTATTTCTGGGAACGGTGTTTTTGCCACACCAATTACTTTGGTCTTGCCGTGCAATGCATCATAGAGATGCCTTCCTAAGCCGGGCTTCGAATACCCGTCCAAATACACATACCCGTCAATAACCATGTAACTAGGGGTCAAACTATGCTCTTGGAGCAGGCGCAGAATGCATGGAAGCTCTCGTTTAAAGAACTGACCCGGAACATACTCATCAACAGCAGCAATTCTGCTGACACATATTCTTTCGGGGCTGCCTGCTCCCCATTCTTCAAAGAGGACGGCTGCAGCGGTGCCGCCACCCTTTTCGTAATGAACATCTACAGCCAGTATCACCGCCAGCCTAACCCTTCAAACTTGTACAAAAAGGGGCTAGGCATTGATTTCATAGCTGCGAGCATCGATCTCAAATGGTGCATTCTCGTACCCAAAGTGGTCAATCTGTTGAAGGTAAACAGGCAGGTAGGTGGCTATGGAACCTGCTTGCTCATACTGATAGACGTGACGACATTCATGCGACAGCAGACGCGCGTTGTCGTAACCATAACAAATGTATATACCATAGCCGAGAGTAAGTCCGACCATGTCGAGGCCAAGCAGGCCGGTGGCCAATGCTGCTTGTTGAAGTTGCGGATCAGACGGCATTGGCAGCTGACTCACCAATAAAACGCGGATGAGTTCAGGATGCGCAACACCAACCCGCCGTGCGAGAGAGAGTCCCATCTCATCGAGCGGCGTACCTGAAGGCGCAATTTCAGCGGCACATTGCTCCGCCCAAGCAATCGATTTGGGTAAAAAAAATGGCAGCGCGGAACGGAGGTCGAAGGTCATAAATGCCTAACGAATCAGCTAACCGGCACGCGGCGTTTGCGCGTCCGGTTGAGCGCCTTGTTGGGGCGATTCATTTTCCGACAAGTACGGCCACCAATGCAGTAGCTGCACTGACCACGGATGCGACAGCTGAAATCACTGCGATTATCCACAGCTTGTTTTCTCTTTGAGACCGTTCTGCCTCGATAAGCCTGCGCTGCAACTCATACTCATCTGCTGGTTTGCCACTGCGAGAAACGCTATGAGATATAGGCGGCGCAGAAACATCAACACCAAGCGCCTGACACTTTTGGAGCAAATCATTACCGGTTGGCAAATGCTTCATTGCACGCCCTAACGCTTTACATAACCGGCACCGGAGTGCGCAGCACGGAGGGAACCCCAAAGCCGTAGGCTTTGAGGTGTCCGGTTGATGGAATTGTTAGGCATCACCCCCGCTCATTACTCAGGGATCTCAGCCTCGACCAATTGAGCAAGAAGGGTAAGCGATTCTTGCCAACCGAGATAACAAGCCTCGGGCGGAATAGCCTCAGGTATCCCTTCTTGCACTATGTTTACTTCAGTACCGCAAGACACTTTTTTCAAAGACACTGTCGTTTGCATTTCCCCCGGCAAGTTCGGGTCGTCGAATTTATCTGTATGCCGAATTCGCTCGTTGGGCACCAACTCCAGATACTCTCCGCCGAAGGAATGAATGTTTCCCGTGGTGAAGTTCATGAACGACATCTTGTAAGTGCCGCCGACTTTGGCGTCGATATGGTGAACCTTGCCCGTGAAACCATTTGGGGGAAGCCATTTGACCATTGCGTCGGCATCGAGGAACGCTCGATAAACTCTTTCCGGTGTTGCTCTGAGCACGCGATGAAGCCGAATTGTGTTCGTAACCATAATTCCTTCGCCTTTCCTTGCGTTGTGATGCCTAACGCCTGAGTTAAGGGGCGCGCCACGCGTGGCGCGTCCCAGCGCCCGAATGGCGCGGCTTCAACTAATTGTTAGCCAATTAAGTCTTTAAACGATTTCATTTGCCCCCAGGGAAGCTATCAACATATTTAATTGTGAAATCAGGAAAACTATCTACGATCTTGACCTTAAAATCGGGGAAACTGTCTACAACCTGCCATTCACCAGGTCTATTTAGTAGACTATTCACAATTTTCACTTTTAGATCAGGAAAACTATCCACAACCTTTACCTTGTAGTCTGGAAAACTATCCACCAACTTTATCTTGCCGAATATTTTGGACACGTCCGGTTTACCCATAATGCTTCTTTTACATATAAAGTTACACAGACCGGCTTCAATTTGCTAACTAAAATTAGACGTTCTAAAAGACGTAAAACAACGCGTCGGCAGCCATCTGCTTCGGCTCCAACCACGCCGGAAAGCATGCCACACAACGATCTATGACATAAGAGACAACATAAACACGCATATAAACATATAGCATACACACCCGCTTCGAAAGGTTGGCCGAATCGCCCCCAGACACAAAGAGGGCCGGTCCCCGCCAGGGAGCCGGCCCTTCGGCCCGACCGACCGGTCGGGGTCAGGCCGCGGACAAGTCGGCGACCAGCGCGGCGCGGCGCGGATCGCATTCGGTCCGGTTGAACGTGTGCTTATGCACCAACGACGCACGAAGGCCTAGTTCGGCTAACCGCTTCGCCGAAGCCACTTTGTTGCGGGACGGCACCATAAGGTGATCAAGATGAACG
The DNA here is from genome assembly GCF_055597485.1 of Crenobacter sp. CS_VA4. Classification (NCBI taxonomy): domain Bacteria; kingdom Pseudomonadati; phylum Pseudomonadota; class Betaproteobacteria; order Neisseriales; family Neisseriaceae; genus Crenobacter; species Crenobacter sp. CS_VA4. The sequence goes on along the minus strand of NZ_JBVMAE010000008.1, from coordinate 153,623 downwards.
GTCATCGTGCTCTCCTGTTCTTGAAGGGGCTGGTGTCGGGTTGCAAGTGACGCCCAACGCACGAGTTCAGCCACCGTTTTGCCCGCAGCGAAGCGAAGGCAAGACGGTCGGCTGAGCGCCTTGTTGGGCGCCTGGGATAGTGGAGCCGGAAGAGCCCAATGTGTTATTCCGCTACGCTGACGCCCGAGCCACCCATCTCCTTCGGGAGGTCCTTCATCTTCGGCAACCCGTCCTTGATTCGCAGCTTCGTCTCCTGATAGTGGACATGGACGCCGGCGTGGTATGGGAAGTCTGGAATAACAGCCGCATACACATCGGTGAGCCCCATGCCGGGATGCTCAGTGAAGAGGTGGCCTCCACATGTTTTGCACCATTTTCGATAACTGTGCGGCGTCTTGTTGTAAGTGCCGATGCTGTCTGCTCCCTGCGTGATCTGCACCGCTTCGGGTTTCCATAAAGTGAAGGCGTTGACAGGCCCCGCCGACCAGCTTCGGCACGACTCGCAATGGCAATAACCCATTCCGGCTGGCTCACCGCTGACCGTGAACTGAACCGCGCCGCAAAAGCAGCTGCCTTTGTAAGTTTTTCCGTTGCTCATGATGCACCTCCTTGGGTGGTTTGCACGAAGACAAGATACGGAGTGCAGGCTTTGGCCAGGATCAACTCCGGCGCGAAATCTCCTAGATTCTTGCATGCCCAACGCCTAGGTTAAGCGGCGTGCCCGCGAAGCGGGCATGTCCGCTTGAACCGATTGTTAGGCGCCAACGCTGTGCTCACACGGGCCTGCCTGATACATGACTTGAGAAGATGGTTATGACATGCCCGGCCGGCTCACGGACCCGGAAGATCTCGTGATCGATGGACGGCATGGCCTCGATTGGCGTGGGGGCGAGCCCCTGCGATGTAAAGAGTTGGTGAGCCAGACGAATATCATCAACCATTAAGTCGAATGGGGCATTGCCTGGAACTACCTTGCTCTTGAGCATAAGGATTAGATGCGTTCCTCCACGCAGCTCAAAGATGGCCACTTCCGGTCCCTGATACACGGGCCGCATGCCGATCGTGCGCATGAACTGAGCAGATTCGTCCAGTCGATCTGTCTCTAGGGCCACGTGTCCCACCCAGACCGGAGGCCGCAGATCGTTCTCGCTCATGTGCATTCCTCCAGACAATACCTTTGACGCCTAACGACCAAGCTCAGTAGCGGCCGCCGCGCCACGGAGCAAGGCGTTCCCGAAAACCAACGGCGCGGCGGCCGTCTGCTGCTGCGACTGGTTAGGCCAAACACCTGCGTTTCGGCGACATGCGTGCTCAGGCCTCCTTGACCACGCCCCGCTCGCCTTCCAGTTCCACGGGCGTGATGTAGTCACAAGGCATGTTCATCTTCTCGAACCAGGCGGCCAACGCCTGCTCGTCGGGGGCTTCCATGATGCAGAAGACTTTGCCTTCGGACAGGTTGAGGAAGCTCCGGTATGGCCGCACCGTCGGGTCATTCTGTGCGGCCTGGGCCAGTTGGTTGACCTGCTCGCGCTGAAGCGCTCCGGCAGGCATCGTGTGACTGCTCATGAACTTCGGCATGATTGGTTCTCCTTTCGACCTCGATATGACAAAAACTCGGCCTTATGTCTGAATTAAGCCACGCCGCTTAGCGGCGTCGGCTTGAATGAATTGTTATGGAGCGGCCTAGTAGAACGAAACATCATTTGAAAGTGTTAGCGCTCATAGATCTACGATCATTTCGAAGCCGCCATAGATCAAACGCTTACCGTCAAACGGCATCGGATTATTATCTGGCTGCAATCGTGGATCAGCCATGGCCTTCTCCATGCCATGGTCACGTACTTTGCGCGAAGGCCAGATGATCCAGGAAAAAACAACGGTTTCATCAGGTTTGCATTTAACCGCCATGGGAAAGGAAGTGACTTTGCCCTCAGGCACATCGTCGCCCCAGCACTCGACTAACTTTAGTGCTCCATGCTCCTTGAAGACGGCAGCCGCTGCCTCCGCATGTTGCTTGTAGATTTCTTTATTTGCCGTGGGCACGGCGACGACAAACCCGTCAACGTATGACATTTCAATCCTCCTCTACCTGCGTGGACTATTGAATGAGTTTCAACAAACTGACCTTAGGCCAACGCCAGATGGTCGGCTACCGCTCCATAACCAAGATTAGGCATCCTAAAAGACGTAAAAAAAAGCGTCGGCAGTCGTTTGCTTCGGCTAAAACCACGCTGGCGTGCTTACCACACAATGCTCCATGACAAAAGAGACTCCGTAAACATACAGGTAAACATGTCGCGTACAGGCCCGCTGCGCAAGGTTGGCCGAACCGGTCGGCACAAAGAGGGCCGGTCCAGAGGGATGCCGGCCCGTTGGCCTGATGACCGGTCGGGGGTCAGGCCGCGGTCAAGTCGGCGACCAGCGCGGCGCGGAGCGCGTCCGGCAGCGGATCGCATTCGGCCCGGTAGTGCGGGTGGTCGACGCCGGCGGCCAGCGCCGTGCCGGCCTGCGCGGCGGCGGCCATCGCCGCGGTCAATTCGAAGCGCAGGAAGTGCACCGCGGCGGTCTTGTCCGGCGTTTCGCGCTGCAGGTCCTCGTTGGCGATCGGCGTGACTCGCTCGTAGCCGGCCACCTGCAGCCACACCGCGCGCTCGACGCCGATCAGCCGGGCCAGCGCCGCGCGCCGCTCGGCGACGTCGTCGTACTCGATCATCAGCGTCGCCTTCCAGTTGCGCCCGTCCGGGATCAGCGGATTGTAGACGTCGAGCTCGTCCTGGATCAGCGCCGGCTCGTAGATGCGTTCGAGCCGCAGCATCTCCTGCACCTGGTACTGCATGGTCAGCGCGTCCTCGAAGAGCAGCGTGAGGTGTGGGCCGAGCGCCAGGCGGCGCTGCTGTTTGTGCTCGATCACCCGCGCGCGAAAGGTCGGCCGAACGCGCGCGTACTCTTCCAGGCTGTACAGGTCCTGATGGGTCAGTGCGGTCATCTTTCTTCCCTTCTGGCCATCACAGGCCGTAGGCACGGCGCAGCAGCGTGATCGGGTGTTCCGCCTCGCGACCGTCGGCGACGGCGTGCTCGATGTGGTGGCCGGCCATCACGCAGTCGCTGCCGTAGTGGTCGGGCTCGGCGCGCTTCACCCGCTCGGCCACCGGTTTGACGATCTGCATCGCGTGCGGGAACGTCTCCGTCTTCACCGCGTAGGTGCCGTCGTGGCCGGAACAGCGCTCGATCAGCTCGACCTCGGTGCCCGGCACCAGCGACAGCAGGTCGAAGGTCTTGTGGCCGATGTTCTGCACCCGCTGGTGGCAGGCGGCGTGGTAGGCGATCTTGCCGAGCGCGGCGGCAAAGTCGGTGCGCAGCAGGCCAGCCTTGTGGCGCAGCATCAGGTATTCGAACGGGTCGTAGAACGCGTCGCGTACCTTCCGCACCTGCGCATCGTCCGGGAACATCATCGGCAGCTCGTTCTTGAACATCAGCACGCACGATGGGATCAGCGCGGTCAGGTCCCAGCCCTGGTCGACCAGTTCGGCCAACATCGGCACGTTGTGCTCCTTGGCGCGCCGCACCGAATCGAGGTCGCCGAGCTCGAGCCGCGGCATGCCGCAGCAGCGCTCCTGGCCAGCCAGCATCACCGGGATGCCGTTGTGCTCGAACACGGCGAAGAAGTCCTCGCCCGGCCCCGGCTCGTTGCGGTTCATATAGCAGGTGGCGAACAGCGCGACCCGGCCGCGGGTCTTGTCGGTCGGCACCGCCGATTCGACGGTGTGATGGCCGCGCATCCGTTTCTGCAGCGTGCGGCTGTGGTACTTCGGCAGCCGGGCGTCGGCGTGCACGCCGAGCACCCGCTCGAGCGCCTTGCGCGCCGGCCGGTAGCGGTTGGCGGCGTTGACGATCTCGGCCACCACCGGGATGCCGGCGAGCGTGCCGACCGCGTCGGTGCTGGTCAGGATGCGGTCGCGCAGCCGGACGTTGCCCTGCCGGTATTTGATCGCCTTGGCGCGCAGCATCAGGTGCGGGAAGTCGACGTTCCACGGGTGCGGCGGCACGTACGGACACTTGGTCATGTAGCAGAGGTCGCACAGGTAGCAGTGGTCGACCACACGGGCGAAGTCGGACTTGGCGACGCCGTCGATCTCCATCGTGCTCGACGCGTCGACCAGGTCGAACAGCGTCGGAAACGCATGGCACAGGCTGACGCAGCGGCGACAGCCGTGGCAGATGTTGAACACCCGTTCCATCTCGGCGAGCAGCGCGGTCTCGTCGTAGAACGCCGGGTCGTCCTGACCGAGCGGATGACGGGTCGGCGCGTCGAGGTTGCCTTCGCGCTTGTCGGTGGCCATGGTTCCCCTCCTAGTAGGGGGAGGCGCCCGGCCCGGCCGTGGCCGGGCGGCTGTCGCTCACAGGTCTTGCAGCTCGCTCAGCGCCTTGGTGTAGCGGTTGGCGTGCGAGCGTTCGGCCTTGGCGAGGGTTTCGAACCAGTCCGCGACTTCGTCGAAGCCTTCCTCGCGGGCCACCTTGGCCATGCCGGGGTACATGTCGGTGTACTCGTGGGTTTCGCCGGCGATGGCGCTCTTCAGATTGTCGACGGTACGACCGAACGGCAGGCCGGTGGCCGGGTCGCTGCATTGTTCCAGGTATTCCAGGTGGCCGAAGCCGTGGCCGGTCTCGCCTTCGGCGGTGGAGCGGAACAGCGCCGAAACGTCGTTATAGCCTTCGACGTCGGCCTTGCCGGCAAAGTAGAGATAACGCCGGTTGGCCTGCGACTCGCCGGCGAAGGCATCCTTCAGGTTTTGTTCGGTTTTGCTGCCTTTCAGACTCATGGCTTTCACCTCGCTTGGCAGATGGACAGGGGCGTCGTCGAACACCCGAAGTCGCCGCAGAGTCGGCCCGGGCGAAGAGAACCCACGCCCGGATGGGCCGACGGCGTCCTGCCGGCGACTCTTACCCTAGCCTAGACGGCCGAGCCGCTGAAAGGCAGTTGATTTTATTAAAGAAACGGATAGCCGGCGGCGATCGGGCGATCCGCGCCGGCGCCGTCCGGTCAAACCTTCCTCTATCGGCCGCCGCCGACCCGACTGGATTGGGGAAAACGCGTACAGCCGGCCATGCCGGCCGCTTATAGAATCGGCCACACAGCTATCTTCCATCCGCGTCGTACCCCGCCAGTGATAAGGCGGGGGCGGCGCGTCTTTCTCTCCCGGGGACCTACGATGACACTTCGCGCCAGAGTCTGGCTATTGATTGGAGCGGCCCTGCTCGGGCTGGTGGTGATCGCGACGCTGGCGCTGCACACGCTGCGCGCCAGCATGCAGGACGAGCGGCGCGCGCAGATCGAAACGATGCTGACGATGGCCGAAGGGGTGGCCAAGCACTACGCCGACCTCGAGGCCAGCGGCAAGCTGTCGCACGACGAGGCGCAGCGCCAGGCCAAGGAAGCACTCGGCGCGTTCCGCGCCGGCGACAACTACCTGTTCGTGCGCTCGCGCGACAACCGCCTCTTGGTGCACCCCAAACCGGAGCGGATCGGCAAGGAGGACAAGGGAACCCGACTGCCGGACGGCCGCTACACCTCGGAGGCGTACGCCGACGCGCTCGCGCACGCTCACCTCGGCTACGTCGAGATCCTCACCGCCCGTCCCGGCGGCACCGAGCAGCTGCCCAAACTCAACGGCGTGCTCAACTTCGAGCCGTGGCAATGGATGATTGGCGTCGGCTTCTTCACCGACGACATCGACGCGCAGTACTGGCGCCACGCCGGCACCTTCGTCGCGGTCGGCGCGCTGCTGATCGCGCTGGTGGCAGCGCTGGCGCTGCAGATGTCGCGCCGGATCCAGCAGCAGCTGGGCGGCGACCCGGCCTACGCGGCGGAAATCGCCGGCGCGATCGCCGAGGGCGACCTGAGCCACCAGATCGCGCCCGCCCCGGCCGACAGCCTGATCGGCGCGATGCAGTGGATGCAGGGCGAGCTGCGCGGCATGGTCGGCCAGTTCAACCAGGCCGCCGCGCAGCTGGCCGAGGCGGCCGGCGCGCTGACCGAGGAGATGGCGCAGATCAGCGACGGCGCGCGCCAGTCGTCCGAATCGACCGCCGCCACCGCCGCGGCGATCGAGCAGATGGCGGTCAGCGTCGACCACGTGTCGAGCAGCGCGCGCGACACCGAGCAGAACTCGCACCAGGCGGTGGCGCTGGCCGCCGACGGCGAACGGCTCGCCACCGACGCGGCCGGCGAGATCGAACGGGTGTCGCACGACGTCGGCGACGCGACCGAGCTGGTCGGCGGCCTGGTCGAGCGCTCGCGCGAGATCGGCGGCGTGGCGGCGGTGATCCGCGACATCGCCGACCAGACCAATCTCTTGGCGCTGAACGCCGCGATCGAGGCGGCGCGCGCCGGCGAGCAGGGGCGCGGCTTCGCGGTGGTGGCCGACGAGGTGCGCAAGTTGGCCGAACGCACCGCCAGCGCCACTCAGGACATCACCCGCACCATAGAGACGGTGCAGAGCGATACCGACCAGGTGGTGGCGCGGATGAACCAGGTGCGCAGCCAGGTCGGCACCGGCGTGGCACTGGCCGGCCAGGCAGCGTCGGCGTTGCGCGAGATCAGCGGCAGCGCCGAGCTGACGCTCGCCAAGATCCGCGAGGTGGCGATGGCGACCAAGGAGCAGAGCGAGGCCGGCAACAATATCGCCGGCAATATCGAGCGGATCGCGCAGATGATGGAGGAGTCGGACGCGTCGCTGCGCCAGGCGCACGAGCAGGTTGGCCGGATCGAAGAACTGGCGCAGCAGCTGCACCGTTCGGCCGCCCGCTTCAGGCTCTGAGCGCGAAGCTCTCGGCCATGAAAAAGCCCGGCGAGAGCCGGGCTTTTTTCGTGCCGAACGCCGCGCTGCGACTCAGTGCGCCGGCGCCAGCACCCGCGCGCTGATGCCGCGCGCCAGCTCGTGCTCGCCGACCACCGCATGGCCGGCGCCGAGCTCGGTCAGGTGCGCGGCCTCGGCGTCCGAATGCGCGCGCGCCACCACCTGCAGCGCCGGGTTCAACGCCCGCGCGTGCGCGACGATCTGGCCCGCCTCGAACGCGTTCGGGATCGCCACCACCAGCCAGCTGGCGCGCGCGATGCCGGCGGCGGCGAGCAGCTGGTCGGCGACTGCGTTGCCGTGCAGCACCGGCGCACCGTGGCTTTCGGCCAACTGGCTGCAGTCGGCATGGTCCTCGATCACCACGAACGGCCGGCCGGCGGCGGCGAGCTCGGCGCCGATCAGGCTGCCGACCCGGCCGTAGCCGACCAGCACGGTGTGGCCGGACAGCGTCGCCGCCGCAAGCCGCGCCTCGTCGCCCTGCTCCAGCTCGTCCGGCAGCGGCTTGGCCTCGGCCAGACGGCTGGCGTAGCGGTCGAGCAGCGTAAACAGCAGCGGGTTGATCAGGATAGACAGGATCGCGCCGGCCAGGATCAGGTCGCGGCCGGTGGCCGGCAGCAGCTTCATCGTTATGCCGAGCGAGGCGAGGATGAACGAGAACTCGCCGATCTGCGCAAGGCTGGCCGCGATGGTCAACGCGGTGTCGCGCGGATGGCCGAACGCGCGCACGATCAGGAACGCCGCCACCGACTTGCCGAGCACGATGATCAGCACAGTGGCGAGCAGCGCCAGCGGTTCGCGCAGCAGGATAGCCGGGTCGAACAGCATGCCGACCGAGACGAAGAACAGCACCGCGAACGCGTCCCTAAGCGGCAGCGACTCCTCGGCGGCGCGGTGCGCCAGTTCGGACTCGCTGAGGATCATGCCGGCGAAGAACGCGCCGAGCGCGAACGACACGCCGAACACCAGCGTCGCGCCGAAGGCGAAGCCGAGCGCGATCGCCAGCACCGCGAGGCGAAACAGCTCGCGCGAGCCGGTGTCGGCGATCCGCGCCAACAGCCACGGAATGAAGCGCTTGCCGACCACCAGCATCAGCGCAACGAACGCCACCACCTTGCCGATGGTGATCGCGAGCGTGGTGACCAGGCTGCCCTCGCCTGCCGCCGCACCGCTGGCGCCGAGCACGCCGCCGAGCGCCGGGATCAACACCAGCGCCAGCACCATCGCGATGTCCTCGACGATCAGCCAGCCGACCGCGATCTTGCCGCGCCCGGTCTCGACCAGCCGGCGCTCCTGCAGGGCGGTGAGCAGCACCACCGTGCTCGCCACCGACAGCGCCAAGCCGAAGATCAGCCCGCCGCCGACACCCCAGCCCATCGCCCAAGCGAGCCCCATCCCCAACAGCGTCGCCACCGCAATCTGCACCAGGGCGCCGGGGATGGCGATCATCTTCACCGACAGTAGGTCTTTCAGTGAGAAGTGCAGGCCGACGCCAAACATCAGCAGGATCACACCGATCTCGGCCAGCTCCGGCGCCAGGCTCTGGTCGGCGACGAAGCCGGGGGTGAACGGGCCGGCGCAGATGCCGGCGAGCAGGTAGCCGATCAGGGGCGGCAGGCGCAGCCGGTGCGCCAGCGTGCCGAAGATGAAGGCCAGGACCAGGCCTCCGACGATGGTGGCGATCAGCGGGGTGTGATGGGGCATAGGCATTGATTCCGGTAATCGGTAATAGGGTGAAAACCTACGTCGACCGGAATGTCATACCAAAAGCATTAATTTTCCGACGACATAGATTAAACAAACTCGATATAAAAACGACCGGTAAAACCGTTGCAGAGTTCCGGCAATGGACAAATTTTGCCGACACGTCCGCTATCGGCTGGGTTTCCGATCAATATCAGCAAGTTAACGCTGGTCAGAGAACGGCGAACCGAGCCACATCGGCCCAACCAGCCAAGCCCATCCGAAACAATGTCAAACAGCTATTAAGATAGTTATTGGATAGCAATGATACTGCTTTGATATTGTTCGCATAACACAAAAAAACATACCGATAAAATAAATACGCACGCACCGGCCGGCCCTTGCGTTATAGAACGTCGAGGCGACGAAGCCCGGCTTGCCTTTGCACCCCGCTTCGGCCAACCTCAGATCAATGTGGTGCCGATCCGGTGACCCGTCATCGACGGCAAAGGGGGAAGGTAAAGATGGAAGGACGCGAACTATTTGCCCGACTGCCCTCGATCGACCGCCTGCTGGCCCTGCCCGAACTACAGGCCAGCCACGCCCGCCACGGCCAGCAGGCGCTGGCCGACGCGCTGCGCCGCCTGCTCGACACAGCGCGGGCGCTGATCCGCAGTAGCGCCCGCCTGCCCGACTGGCTAGAGCAGCCGGAGCGGCTCGCCGAGCGGGTCGACGCCGAACTCGCCGCGCGCCGCCGGGTGTCGCTCGCGCCGGTCTACAACCTGACAGGCACGGTGCTGCACACCAATCTGGGCCGCGCCACCTTGGCCGAAGAGGCGGTGGCGGCAGTCGCCGCCGCGATGCGCGAGCCGGTGGCGCTCGAGTACGACCTCGACGGCGCCGGACGCGGCCATCGCGACCGGGTGGTCGGCGAGCTCTTGCGCGAGCTGACCGGCGCCGAGGCAGCCTGCGTGGTCAACAACAACGCCGCGGCAGTGCTGATCCTGCTGTCCAGCGTCGCCGCCGGGCGCGAGGTGATCGTGTCGCGCGGCGAGCTGGTCGAGATCGGCGGCGCGTTCCGCATGCCCGACGTGATGCGCCAGGCCGGCTGCCGGCTGGTCGAGGTCGGCGCGACCAACCGCACCCACGCGAAGGACTACCGCAACGCGATCGGCCCGGACACCGCGCTACTGATGAAGGTGCACACCAGCAACTATGCGATCGAGGGCTTCACCAGCAGCGTCGCCGAGGCGGAGCTGGTGGAGCTAGCGCGCGAGCACGGCCTGCCGGTGGCGACCGACCTCGGCTCCGGCGCGCTGGTCGATCTTCTGCCGGCCGAGCCGATGCCGCAGCAGATGATCGCCGCCGGCGTCGAGCTGGTGAGCTTCTCCGGCGACAAGCTGCTCGGCGGCCCACAGGCCGGGCTGATCATCGGCAAGAAGACCTGGATCGACCGCATCCAGCAGCACCCGCTCAAGCGTGCGCTGCGTTGCGACAAGATGACGCTGGCGGCGCTGGAGGCGACGCTGCGGCTGTACCTGGAGCCGGAGCGCCTGGCCGAACGGCTGCCGACGCTGAGAAAGCTGAGCCGAAGCACGCAGCACAGCCGCGCGCTCGCCGAACGGCTACTGCCGGCGCTGGCCGCGTAGGCGGGCGATACGGCCGACGTCGCGATCGAGCCGTGCCTGTCGCAGATCGGCAGCGGCTCGCTGCCGGTCGATAGGCTGCCGAGCATGGCGCTGACCTTGTCCCCTCATGATGGCCGCGGCGGCACGCTGGAAACGTTGGCCGAACGGCTGCGGGCGCTGCCGACGCCGGTGATCGGCCGGCTGAAGGACGGCAAGCTATGGCTCGATCTGCGCTGTCTGGAGGACGAGGCGGGCTTTGCCGCGCAGCTGACTGTTTAGAGCCGCTAACAAAACTCAGCGTAGCGATCCTGGCTAGGCGCCCTGCCGCAGGCAGTACAAGTAGTACGACAAGGCAGGGCAACAACGCCAGGAGGGTTTTGTTAGCGGCTCTTAGGCGTGCAGACGGGTCCAGGCTAGGATTAGCATCGCCGCGGCGACCGTCCAGCACAGCGCGGCCGATACCAGTGCCGGCACCAGCGGCAGCCGGTCGGCCAGCCAGTACAGCGACAGCAGATACGCCGCGTACGGCAGGATCGCCCACAGCCCGAACACGATGGTGGTCTTCAGCGCCGCGACCGAACGCTCCGAACCGACGATGTAGTGCGCGATCAGCGCAAAGGTCGGAAACAGCGGCACCAGGCCGGCGATGTAGTAGTTGCGGGTCTTCGACAGCAGCGCGATCAGCACCACCACGGCGCCGATCGCCGCCTTGAACACGAGATTCATCAACACTTCCTGGCAGGCAAAGCGGCATTCTACCTGCCGGCGTTTTCGCGGACCGCCCCCATGATCATCGCCACCGCCGGCCACGTCGACCACGGCAAGACCGCCCTGCTCGCCCGCCTCACCGGCGTCGACACCGACCGCCTGCCGGAAGAGAAGCGCCGCGGCATGACCATCGAGCTCGGCTACGCCTACCTGCCCTTGCCCGACGGCCGCGTGCTCGGCTTCATCGACGTGCCCGGCCACGAACGCTTTCTCGCCACAATGCTGGCCGGCGTCGGCCGCATCGACCACGCGTTACTGGTCGTCGCCGCCGACGACGGCGTGATGCCGCAGACCCGCGAACACCTGGCGATCCTGCAGCTGCTCGGCGTCGAGCGACTGACCGTAGCACTGACCAAGTGCGACCTGGCCGACGCCGCCCGGCTCGCCGCGGCGCACGCCGAGGTCGCCGCGCTGCTGGCGCCGACCCGCTTCGCCGGCAGCGCACCGCTGGCGGTGTCGAGCGTCAGCGGCGCAGGCATCGCCGCGCTGCGCGACGCGCTGATTCCCTGCTCCGAACACCAACCGGATGCCCGGCGCTTCCGGCTGGCGATCGACCGCGCGTTCACCTTGCAAGGCGCGGGGCTGGTCGTCACCGGCAGCACCTACGGCGGCACGGTGCGGGTCGGCGACACGCTGTGGCTGACCGGCCGCGACGTGCCGGTTCGGGTGCGCGGCCTGCACGCGCAGAACCGCCCGGCCGAACGGGGCGGCGCCGGCCAGCGCCTGGCGCTGAACCTGGTCGGCGACGTCGACAAGCACCAAATCCAACGCGGCGATTGGCTGCTGGAACAGCCCCCGCCCGCACCGGCGGCGCGGGTGGCGGTGCGGGTTTCGGCGGCGCTGGAGAGGCCGCTGCAGCACTGGCAGCCGCTGCACGTGCATCACGCCGCCAGCCACGTCACCGGCCGGCTGGTGCTGCTAACCGGCAGCACGCTCGACGCCGGCGAGACGGCGCTCGCCGAGCTGGCGCTCGATGCGCCGCTCCACCTCGCCGACGGCGACCGGCTGATCCTGCGCGACATCGGCGCGCGCGCGACGCTGGCCGGCGCCACCGTGCTGACACTCTCGACGCCAGGCCGCGCCAAGCGCAGGCCGGAGCGGCTGGCGCTGCTCGAGTGCCTCGCCGCGGCCGGCGCCGACCACGACGCGGCGCTGACCACCTTGGCCGAACAGGCGGCGGTGCCGCTCGCCGACTTCGGCTGGGCGCGCCAGTTGAGCGATTCGGTCTTGGCCAGCCTGCCGACGCTGGCGCAGCTGCGCCGGGTCGGCCACGGTAGCGACGCGCTCGCCTATTCGCCGCGGCGCTGGCAGGCGCTGGCCGACAGTCTGCTCACGCGGCTCGACGCCTTGCACCTGGCCGAGCCCGGTTCGCTCGGCGCCGGCCGGGCCCGCTTAAAGCGGCTGGCGCTACCCAAGGAGCCGGACGGCGCGGCACATGCGCTGATCGACGAACTGGTGGCCCGCGGCGAGCTGGTCAACAGCCGCGGCTGGCTGCACCGTCCCGGCCACGTACTGGCGTTCGACGACAAGGAAGAGCGGCGCTGGCAGCAAGTCGCGCCGCTGCTCGGCGACGGCAACGAGCCCTGTTGGGTGCGCGACCTGGCGCGCGACGCCGGCGAGGACGAGGAGACGGTGCGCCAGCTATTGAAAAAGGCGGCCCGGCTCGGCCATGTGCAGGCGATCGTTCCCGACCGCTACTTCCCGCAGGCGACGGTGGAGCGGCTCGCCGCCGAACTGCACCGACTCGCGAAGGAGCACGGCCAAGTCGACGCCGCGGCGTTTCGCGATGCGATCGGCGTCGGCCGCAAACTGGCGATCCAGATCCTGGAGTTCTTCAATCGCAGCGGCTATACGCGGCGGCTGGGCGACCGACATCTATTGCGCGATCTCGGCCTGTTCTAGCCCAGCGCCACGCCGGGCGTGCCGGCATCGAGCCGGAACGGCTGCACGCTACCGACGCCGGCTTCGGCCAGCTGAAACAGCAGGTAATCGATGCCCGGCTGTGGCGACGGCAGGTCGGCATGGGCGCGCTCGCTGACGAACACCGCGTGGCGGGTCGCGTCGGTCAGCTTGTGCCGATCGGACTCCAGCCAGTTCATCGCCCGACACACCACCCGGTCCCCACCGTCGAGCCACACCACATCGCCGGCGAGCGGGCACTCGGCCGCGTCACGGCCGAGCGGCACGAACGACTCGTCGTCACGCGCCAGCGTCAGCTGCAGCGCACCGCGCAGCGTGTCGACGTCCTCGCCGCCGAACGGCGCGAGGCTCAGCAAGGACGCGACGTTGTACAGGTCGACCAGCGGGCTGATCGGGCGCAGCTTACCACGGGCGGCGGCGCTGGTGAGGTAGGCGATCGAACTGCGCGCTCGCCTGTCGGCGGGAAACTGGCGGTACACCGCCTGCCAGCCTTCCACCGCCGCCTGTGCGGCCAGCGGGTCGAGCTCGGGCAAGGCGGCAGTAAGCGAGAAGTCGGCCAGCGCAGCCACCGGGCAGTCGCGGACCAGCAGGCCGTACACCGACAGCTCGGGAAACGACGCCAACAGCGCGTCGGACAGGGACAGTTTCATCGCGGCCTCCAGGGGTTCGGCAAAGACCCAGCTTAGCCGGCGCGACAAAACCAATACAGCTAATTGATTTTACGATATATAAATATAGCTAATGATTCGAGACACGAAACACGGGTGAAAACGGTATTACACCTGCATCGCCAAGCCTGAATCGCGTCGCTATACTCGACGAGTGGTGCACGGAAGGCAGTCGCTCCCGGTGGGGCGGCCGGGCTTCAAACCCGGTGGGGGCCGCCAGCGGTCCCGGGCAGGTTCGACTCCTGTTGCCTTCCGCCAGTGCGTCCTTCTTCTAATTCAGCCCCAACGCCGCCAGCCTCCCATCGAGAAACGCCGCCGCCTGCTGCTCGCCGTCGTCGAGCAGCCGTTGCAGGTTTTCCGGGCTGCGGTCGAGCTTGCTCTCGTAATCGAGCGCTTGCTGCAGCGGCTCGGACATCTCGATGAACGGGATGTGGTAGGGCCGGTCCGGGTCGTCGGCAAAGCACTTCGGGATCAGCACTGGCTCGGTGATGTGAAACTGGGCGAGGAAGTCCGGGCTAAACGCACCGCGCAGCAGCAGGTCGTTGAGAAAGCCGACGCCGTCCAGTTGGTGGAACAGCGACATATTGCCGACCATCTCGTTGCGGCGGTCGATGATCTCCTCGGGCGCCTGCGGCACCCGCTGGCAACCGGTCGGGTTGATCTTGATCACCCAGACCTCCTGCGGCAGGTTCTCGGCGCCGACGTAGACGGCCTTGATCAGCTCGTCGACCGGCGGGTTGTCCGAGAACAGGCCGTCCCAGTACGCCTGGCCGTCGAACTCCACCGCCGGAAACAGGCTCGGTACCGCGCACGAGGACAACAGGTGCTCAAGCCGGATCGCCTGCTCGCGCGAGTTGAATTTCACCATCCGGCCGGTCAGGATCTCGGCGGCGCCGAGCAACAGCGCCGGCAGTTCGGGCTGCGCGCCGGCGGCGGCCAGCTCGTCGAAGTCGATATGCTTCTGCAGCAGCGTACGCAGGTCGGTGAAGGTCGGCCGCAGCTGCGAGTTCGACAGGCTCACCATCGCCTGCAGCATCGGCGAGTACGGGCTGACGTTGAACTGCGGCAGCTGGCCCTTGTTGGTGGCGCGCAGCGATTCGACCAGATAGTGGTTGAACTGGCGCTCGGCGTCGGTCTGCGCGCTGTTGTCGACCCAGAATTCCAGCAGCCGGCTCGGCACATAGTCGTCGCCCTTGAACAGCGCGTACCAGACCAGCATCGCGCACAGCGCGCCACCCGAGGTGCCGCTCAAACTCACCAGACTAAAATGGCGGGTCAGGTCCCGCTCGAACAACGCCTTAAAGACGCCGGCAGTGAAGGCGGTCTGGCTGCCGCCACCCTGGCAGGCGATCGCGATCTTGCGCTTGGCTGTAGCCATGCAGTGTCTCTCCGTGGAAATCGGTCGGGGGTCGCAGCGAACGCCGGGCGACACCACCGGTATAGCACTACTGCATGGAGCAGGCGCGTCGGGCGGTTCCACGTTAAGCTACGGCTCGAGCCTGACACCCCCAGCAGAGTCCGATGAACAAATACAAACACCGCCTGCTGACGCTGACCCTGATCATGCTGTGCGCCGGCATCGAGTTTTTCGGCGTGCAGGCCTACGCCTTCGCCTCGCAGGCGATCATGACCGGGCTTGGCCTGTCGCGCACCCAGTTCGCGCTGGTCTCCACCGTCTACACGGTCGCCTGCATCCTGGCGATCTTCCAGCAGCAGTGGCTGACCGAGCGCTTCGGCTACCGCAAGTTCCTGCTCTACAGCCTGCTGCTCTACCTGATCGCCACGCTCGCCAGCGCGCAGGCGGTCGGGTTGGTGTCGCTAGGCATCGCGCGCTTCTTCCAGGGCCTGGGCGGCGGCGCGCTGTTCCTGTCGTCGCGGCTGATGATCAACGTGCTGCTCGACGAGCAGGACTTCTTCACCGGCATCAAGTGGATGTCGCACGGCATCCTGCTGGTGCCGGTGCTGGCGCCGCTGGCGACTGGCTGGACTGTGTCGCTGCTCGGCTGGCAGGGCATGTTCTACCTGGTCGCGCTGTTGGCGCTGCCGGCGATGCTGCTGGCGCCGCTGGCGCTCAAGCGCTACCGCCCCACCGACCTGAGCCGCGGCCACTCGCCGGTCGCGGCGCTGGCGTTCGCCTGCGCGGTGTTCGCGCTCGAGTTCACCATCCAGGAATACGGCTGGCTCGCCGCGCAGCCGCGCTGGCTGCACGCACTGGTGCTGGTGATGATCGTATTTGGCGCGCTCGGCTTCCTGTACGCGCAGCGCGACCGGGTAAAATGGCTGGACCCGGAGGTGATCAACAGCCGCGCCTTCCTGGTCGGCGGCCTCTTGACCTTCATGTTCTATCTGCTGATCGTGCAGTTCCACTACCTGATGCCGGTATTCGCGATCTCGCAGGGGCTGTCCTGGCAACAAGCCGGCGGGCTGATCACGCTGTTCAATCTGTGCGCCTACGGCTGCTTCCAGCTCTACAGCCGCACCAAGCTCCGCCTGACCTCGACCCGCGCCTGGACCTCGATCGGCGCCACCGGCATGGGGATAGGCTGTCTCTTGATGTACGCGTTCGCGCCGGCCAAGCACTATGTCTGGTACCTGCTGCCCTTGGCGCTGCAGTCGGGCTTCGCGGTGTTCGTGATCATCCCGCTGTCGATCCACATGCTGCGCGACTTCACCGGCTCGTTCTACAGCCACGGCTACCGCACCCGGCTGATCATGGGCAAGGTGGCGGCGAGCCTGGCGATCACAGCGGCGGCGGTGCCGATCCAGCACCGGGTCAGCGATATGGGCATGACGCTGTTCGAAGCCGCCCGTGAGCAGTTTCTGGTGATGGTGGCGCTGTGTGCGCTGTTCCTGGTGATGATCAACGTTCAGCGCACGCTGAAGTGAATATTTTTTCGCCACGGAATCCAGGAAGAACACAGACCAGCTTTCGCTTACCTCGACAGAAGTCGGCCAGGTTTTTTTCTGTGTTCTTCTGTGGATTCTGTGGCTAAAGGGGTTTTACACGGATCCGCTGCTCCATCAAAACCCCGAATACAAAACAAAAAAGCCGACGGCGAACCGTCGGCTTTTTGCGAAGGGCGTTAGCTCTGCTTAGGCAAGAGCAGTAACGACAACCTTGATCGCGGCAACCACGTCGTGGTGCAGGGCGATTTCCAGCTCGTACTCGCCGATGGCCTTCAGCGGGCCGTTCGGCAGGCGTACGTCGGAACGCTTCACTTCCACGCCGCTAGCAACGATCGCGTCGGCGATGTCGGCGCTGGTCACCGAGCCGAACAGACGGCCGTCAACGCCGGCTTTCTGTTCGATGGTCACGGTAGCACCGTTCAGTTTTTCGTTGCGAGCCTGAGCATCGGCCAGAATTTCGGCTTGCTTGGCTTCCAGTTCGGCGCGGCGAGCTTCGAACGCTTCCAGGTTGGCAGCGTTAGCGCGCTTGGCTTTGCCTTGCGGGATCAGGAAGTTACGGGCGTAGCCGTTCTTCACGTTCACCACGTCACCCAGTTGGCCCAGGTTGGCCACTTTTTCGAGCAGAATGATTTGCATCTTGTGGTCTCCTTAGGCTCAGTGCTGGTCGGTGTACGGCATCAGGGCCAGGAAGCGAGCGCGTTTGATCGCGGTCGACAGCTGACGCTGGAAGCGGGCTTTGGTGCCGGTGATACGAGCCGGGATGATCTTGCCGTTTTCGGCAACGAAGTCTTTCAGCAGGTCGGTTGCTTTGTAATCGACTTCTTTGATGCCTTCTGCCGTGAAGCGGCAGAATTTCTTGCGCTTGAAGAGTTGACGAGCCATTTGTCTCTTAACCTTTAATCAATTCAACGTGTTCGATGTGCAGTACCAACCGCGGGTTGCGCAGACTGCGCTGGGTCAGAAACCCAGATACCTCGATGCTGTGTCCTGCCAGTTTGCCCGCCCAACGGGGGGCATCGTGGCCGATCAGCACCGCCTGTATCTCGCAGCTGACGTCGCGCTCAAGACCGGCTTGCTGCTGTCGTGACTGATGTTTCAGCCACATCTCCAGCACGGGAATCCCGGCCGGGGTATAGCGCAAATCGCTTTCGCGGTCGACGCTCGCGGTTAGTTGCAGGCGATTGTGCAACGTCTGCCTTAGGCAGCAGCCACTTCGGTCTCAGCGGCCGGAGCAGAAGTGTCGAGCAGGTTTTTGGCCTTCTCGTCCTTCAGCATCGGGGACGCTTCGGTCACGGCGCGGTTCAGCTTGATGGTCAGGTGACGCAGCACAGCATCGTTGAACTTGAAGGCGTGTTCGATTTCTTCCACCACCTCGGCGCCGCATTCCACGTTCATCAGCACGTAGTGTGCTTTGTGAACCTTCTGGATCGGGTAAGCCAGTTGACGACGGCCCCAGTCTTCCAGACGATGGATCTTGCCTTCAGCGGCAACAACCATGCCTTTGTAGCGCTCGATCATGGCCGGAACCTGCTCGCTCTGGTCCGGGTGGACGATAAATACGATTTCGTAATGACGCATGTTGACTCCTTGTGGCTATAAATCCTTTCGCCATGCGTTGTGCGAAAGGCAAGGTTTACGAAAGCGCATGATTTTACGCGATTTCCCCAGTACAGGCAAATCGCAGACCGGCACGCGCCCGTCCCAGTCGGCCGGGGATTGCCCCCACTATTCGCGGGCCCCAGCATGACCGGATCAGCTTACCACATCGAAGCCGGCCGCCTCGATCGCGGCGCCGAGCGCCTGCTCGTCGAGCGCCTCGCCTTCGACCGCGACGCGACCGCTTTCCAGGTCGACCTCGACCGCCTGCACGCCCTGCACCGTGCCGAGTGCCTTCTTCACGCTGGCGGCGCAGCCGCCGCAGGTCATGCCGTCCACTTTCAGTTCCAACTGGCTCATCGTGCTTCCTTTCGTCTGGTACAGCGCCTGCCGGCGCCGCTCACTCAAAACCGTTTGTCGCGCTCGACATCGACTACCACGCCGTCGCGTATCGTCACCGTGGTGGTGTACGGCGTGTCGTCGTCGGCCAGCCACACCAGGTCATAGCCGTTGCTGTAGATGATGACGCCGTTGCGATAACGACTGAACGACTTCTGGTTGCCGACGTAGTCGGGCCGGCCGCTGATCGCCAGCACGTCGCTCTCCTTCATGCCGCGCGACAGCTTGATGTACTGTTCGAACGGCATCGCCGCCGCGACCGCTAGGCTGGGCAGCAGCGCCAGCAACAGGATTCGGCCAAGCTTGCAAACACGCATCGTTGCGCCCTCCTCGCTGGAGAACATCGGGCGTTCTGCCGCTAACGGATCTTCTTCACCACGTCGAGCAGCTCGGCGACCATGTCCTCGGCGTTGCCCTCGCGCACCGCGCGGCTGACGCAGCCGTTCATATGGTTTTCCAGCAGCTGCATCGCCACCGCGTCGAGCGCCGACTTCACCGCGGCGATCTGGATCAGCACATCGACGCAGTAGCGATCGCCCTCGATCATGCCGTTGATGCCGCGCACCTGGCCCTCGACCCGCGCCAGCCGCTTCAAGAGTGCCGCCTTGTTCGGCTGCACCACGCTCTTGTCGCTGTTGTCGTGACAGCATTCGCTCATCGTCCGCACCTCATCTGGAAACTGCCCGCATTGTGCCCGAAGCCCCTCAAGCGCGGACCTGATACTGCCCCATCATGCCCTGATCCTCGTGTTCGAGAATGTGGCAGTGGTACATCCGAATCCCCGGCAGCTCCTGCCGGAAGCGGATCCGCACCGACTCGCGCAGCGGCACGTTGACCACGTCGCGCCAGGCGAGGTACGGCTCGTCCACCCAGCCGCTGCCGTCGTTGCGCGCGACCACCTGGAACTGGGTGCCGTGCAGGTGGAAGGGGTGGTCCATATGCGCCTCGCTGACGATGTCCCACTCCTCGACGTCGCCCACCCGGCCGGTGAAATCGATACGTTTCATGTCGAAGCTCTTGCCGTTGATCCGGAACATGCTCGCCGGGTCGGCCATGTTTTCGCTGAAGGTCAGGGTGCGCTGCACCGCGGCCGCCGGCAATGCCGCGATCGGCCGCAGGGCGGCGGGCAGCGCGGCGGTCGCGACCGTTCGGCCAACCTTGACCGTCGCGACGGTGAGCGGCTCGCTCTGCTCGGCGGTCATCGCCCGGCCGCGGGTGTACGGCAGCGCTTGCAGCGCGACGGTCTCGCCGGCGGGCTTGGTGCCGGTCACCACCAGCTCGGCGCGCTCGCCCGGCGCCAGCATCAGCTCGGTAAGTGCCTGCGGCGCGCCGAGCAGGCCGCCGTCGCTGCCGACCAGCTGCCAGTCGAGCCCCGGCAAGGCGAGTTTCAGGATCCGCGCGCTGCTCGCGTTCCACAGCCGCCAGCGCCGCCGCTCGCCCTGCCCCAGTGCGATCACCGGGCGCAGCGCGCCGTTGACCAGTAGGAACTGGCCCTCGCGGCCGTCGTGCCAGTCGGCCGGGGTACTGGCCGGAATGCTGCCGTCGTCGCTCAGGCGCAGGTCGGACAGCACCAGCCAGTCTTCCGGCAGATGGCGCAACGGGTCGTCGGCCGCCTCGACCACGAACACGCCGGCGAGGCCGCGAAACACCTGCTCGGCGGTGTGGCCGTGCGGATGCGGGTGGTACCAGTAGCTGCCGGCCGAACCTTTCGGCAGGGTGAAGCGGTAGTTGCGCGTGTCGTCAGGCTGAGCCGGGTCGTGCGGGTTGCCGTCCTGCTCGGCCGGCACCGGCAGGCCGTGCCAGTGGATCGTGGTCGGCTGGTTCAGCCGGTTGGTGAACGCGATCTCGACCGTGTCGCCCTCGCACGCCACGATAGCCGGGCCGGGCACCTGGCCGTTGTACGCCCAGAACGTGGTCTTCACGCCGCGTTCGGCCAAGCCCAGCGTCACCGGCGCGGCGGCGAGCGACCCGACGAAGCGCCCCGCCCCGCCGTGGTTGGCCAAGCGCGGTACCGCGGCGAGCGGCCGGCCGCTCGGCAAGGTCAGCCGCTTGAGCGACGGCGACGGGTTGCTTGGGGTGTCCATCGTCATGCCGGGCATCGCGGCCATGTCGTGGCCGGCATGCATGGAACCGGCCCACGCCTGGCGGCCGAGTGCGGCCAACACGGCGGTGGAACTGGCGGACAACAGAAACTGGCGGCGATTCATCGGGGTCTCCTTGATCGTTTTACTATACCCCATGCAGGTATATAAAACACCAAACCGATAATACCCCCATGGGGTTACCTGCGCCAAGCGAAAAAAAGCGACCCGGATGGATCGCTTCTCTGTGGCGTCGATTATCGGAACAGGCCGACCGACGTTGGCCGAACGGCTCAGCCCTTGCCTTCCGCCTTCAGCACGCGCTGGCGGCGGCTTTCGGCCAACACCATGCCGGCCGACACCGACACGTTCAGGCTCTCCACCGAGCCGAACATCGGGATCGACACCAGCACGTCGCAGTGCTCGCGGGTCAGCCGGCGCATCCCCTCGCCCTCCGAGCCCATCACCCAGGCGAGCGCGCCGCTGGCCTCGACGTGGTAGAGGTCGGTGTCGGTTTCCATGTCGGTGCCGGCGATCCAGATGCCCAGGTCCTTCAGCTCGCGCAAGGTGCGCGCCAGATTGGTGACGGTGATGTACGGCACCACCTCGGCGGCGCCGCAGGCGACCTTGGAGACGGTGGCGTTCAGGCCCGCCGAACGGTCCTTCGGCGCCAGCACCGCGTGCGCGCCCATCGCGTCGGCGACGCGCAGGCAGGCGCCGAGATTATGCGGGTCGGTGACGCCGTCGAGGATCAACAGCAGCGGCGGTTCGTTCAGGTGTTCCAGCACGTCGTCGAGGCTGACGTAGTTGTGACTGGCGTCGATCTGCGCCACCACGCCCTGATGGCGCGCCTTGCCGGTCATCGTGTCGAGCCGCTCGTTATCGACCAGGTGGACGCGCACCCGCTCCAACTCGGCCTTTTCCAGCACCGCGCGCGCGCGCGCATCCTGGCGGCCGTTGGTCAGGTAGATGTCGATGACGCTCTTCGGGTTCTGCCACAGCCGGGCGTTGATCGCGTGAAAGCCGTGGATCAGGCGTTTATTGCTCACTGTAGGGAGCCTTTCGCTGCAAAATGCGGCCATTGTAGCAGCGCCGGCCGCTACACGCAGACCAGCTCGGCCCCGGTTTCGGCCAGCCGGACTCCAGCCACGCCGCGCTCGGCCGCCCAGCCGGCCAACTCGGTAGCCGGCATCGGCTTGGCGAAATAGTAGCCCTGCAACAGCGCACAGCCCTTGGTCTGCAGGAACTGGCTCTGCTCCAGCGTCTCGACCCCCTCGGCCACCACGGTGAAGCGCAGCTTCTTCGCCATCGCCAGGATCGCCTCGGCGATCGCCGCGTTGTCCTCGTCGAGCGGCAGGCCGTCGACGAAGGAGCGGTCGATCTTCAGCGCGTCGAGTGGGAAGCGTTTCAGGTACGACAGCGACGAGTAGCCGGTGCCGAAGTCGTCGATCGCGATCTGCACCCCGAGCCCCTTCAGCTGGTTGAGGATCTCGACCGCCTCGAGCGGGTTCTGCATCAGCAGGCTCTCGGTGATCTCCAGCTCCAGCCGCGCGGCGTCGAGGCACGACGCGGCCAGCGCCGCCGCCACCTGAGGCACCAGGTCCGAGGTGAACTGGCGCGCCGACAGGTTGACCGCCACCCGCGGCACGTCGATGCCGGCCGCGTCCCAGGCGGTGAGCTGGTGGCATGCCTCGTTGAGGATCCACACCCCGATCGGCCGGATCAGCCCGGTCTCCTCGGCGAGCGGAATGAACTTCAAGGGCGGCACCAGGCCCAGTTGCGGGTGGCGCCAGCGGATCAGCACCTCGACCGCCTCGAAGGTATGCGTCAGCGCGCTGACCTGCGGCTGGTAGTGCAGCTCGAACTCGCGGCGCTCCAAGGCCTGGCGCAGGCCGTTTTCCAGCCGCAGCCGCTCGAAGGTCTGGCTGTCCATCTCGGCGGCGAAGAAACGGAAGGTGTTCTTGCCGGCGTCCTTGGCGCGGTACATCGCCACGTCGGCGTTCTTCAACAGCGTCATCGCGTCGTGGCCGTCGCCCGGCGACACGCTGATGCCGATGCTACCGCTGACCACCACCTCGTGCTCACGGATGAACAGCGGGCGGGCCAGCGCGACCAGGATCGCTTCGGCCAACTCGCCGAGCTCCGCCTGCTCGCCGCACTGCTCGACCAGCAGGGTGAACTCGTCACCACCGAGCCGCGACAGCAGCCCGCGCGCGCCGACCACCAGGTTCAGCCGCGCGGCGATCTCGCGCAGCAGCTCGTCGCCGGCGGCGTGCCCGAACGAGTCGTTGATCAGCTTGAAACGGTCCAGGTCGATGAACATCAGCGCGTGACGGTGACCGGCCTGCGCGCGGGCGAGCAGGCCTTCGAGCCGGCTGATCAGGCTGTTGCGGTTGGACAGCCGGGTGAGCGGATCGTGGTTGGCGAGGAACTGCAGCCGCTCCTCGGCCTGTTTCCTCAAGGTGATGTCGGAGAACACCCCGACGTAGTTGCTCAGCGTGCCGTTCGGGTCGCGCACCGCCGAGATCGACAGCTCGGTCGGGTACGATTCGCCGTCGCGGCGCCAGTCGGTCAGCTCGCCCTGCCAGTGGCCGTGCCGCTCCA
Organism: Crenobacter sp. CS_VA4; assembly: GCF_055597485.1. Lineage (NCBI taxonomy): Bacteria > Pseudomonadati > Pseudomonadota > Betaproteobacteria > Neisseriales > Neisseriaceae > Crenobacter > Crenobacter sp. CS_VA4. The sequence goes on along the minus strand of NZ_JBVMAE010000008.1, from coordinate 130,515 downwards.
GCGCCTCGAGCAGCTCGCGGGTGTCGAGCGGCGAGCCGGGCCGGAACAGCCGTGACGGCCGCCCCAGCGCCACTTCCGGTGCATAGCCGGTGATCCGGCTGAACGCCGCATTGACCGCGATGATACGCGCCTCGGCGTCGGTGACCATGATTCCTTCGGCCGAGTTCTCGAACACCTTGGCCGCCAGGCGCAGCTCGGCGTTGGCGGCGAGGCGCTCGGACACGTCCATCACCGCGCCGATGATCGCGCGCCGGCCCTGGTACTCGAACAGCCGGCTGTGCACCTCTACGTCGACCAGCTCGCCGTTGGTGCGCCGGATCTGGGTGCTGTACTGCATCTCCTCGATATTGTCGCGGTAGCGCCACGCGATCTGCGCGCGCACCCGGTCGAGCTCCTGCGGTGCCAGCACCCGGTCGATCGACTCGCCGAGCAGCGCATCCTGGCTGGTGCCGACCATTTCGGCCATGCGCGGATTGACGTACACATAGCGCTCGTCCTGCACGATGAAGATGCCCATCAGCGCCTGCTCGACCAGCGCCCGGTACTTCTGCTCCGCCTCCTGGCGCTTGTGCTGTTCTTCCATGATGCGGCTGATGTCGGCCGACACGCAGCCGATGCCGACCGGCTCGCCGTCGGCGTCGAGCAGCGGAAAACGCGACGACAGCAGCTCGATGGTGCGACCGCCCATCGTCAGCGTCTCCTCGAACTGCATCGGCTCCATCCGGCTTATCACCTGGCGGTCGTGCTCCAGCTGTTCGCTCAGCTGCTCGGCCGGGAACAGCGTGTCGGCCTGCAGGCCGACCATCTCGGCCGGGGTGCGCCCCGCCAGCTCGGCGAACGCGCGGTTGACCAGCTGGTAGCGGCCGGCCAGGTCCGTCACCGTCAAATAGCTCGGGCTGTGCTCCAGCAGCAACTCGAAGCGGTGCTGGAGCTCGCGAAGCCGGTCCTCGTTGCGGCGAAAGCCCGCCGCCAGCACCGCCACGATCAGGCCGCTGACGCACAGCACCAGCGTGATCGCCACGTCCGAATACAGCTGGCCGATCACCGGGGGGCTTCCCCACCAGCCGGGAAACTGCTGCGCCAGCGCCGGCAGCAGCGTCATCAGGATGCCGACCACCGCCGCGCCGGCCAGGTCGCAGCGGAACGCCGCGACGATCAGCGCCGGGAAGAACAGCAGCTGGCTGGGCAAGGCCCACCACAGCGGCCGGTAGCTATTGCCGAGCCCCCACAGGAGCAGCGTCCCACCGCAGATCAGCAGCAGCTCGAGCCGGCGGCGCGGCGACAGCGGCGGCGCCAGCGCCAAGGTCACGCCGAGCGTCAGCGCCAGCACGCACTCACCCCAGATCGCCAGCACCTGCGACAAGGGGACCGCTCCGCCCGGCGCCTTGAGGCGCAATATCATCTCGAGCAGCACGATTGCCGGTGCCGGACACAGCGCCAGCATCGACAGCAACCTGAACAGCCGGCGCACCGACTGGCCGGGCGCTTGGCAGCGCAGCCAGGGCAGGCCCCGGTAGAGCAGCATCGGGACGTAACAGGTCAGCGAGAAGGTCAGCGCCGGCAAGGGACCATAGAGCAGCGCCAGCGGCACGGCGCCGATCAGCGGCCACCACGGCACCGCGGCGTAGCCGGCACAGGCACCCCAGTAGGCGAGCACGCCGTGGGCAAAAAACGATGGAACGGCAAAGCCGGTGATGGCGTCGACCGGCCAGAACATTATCCCGCCGAGAAAGAGCGCGAAGACCAGCCCGGGATGGCCCGAGCGCGTGACTGAATTCAAGATTGCATCCCTGCCTGGTCGCCGGTCGGTGCCGGCGGCATCATTGTTGTCGCGGTCGGCGGGCAAGCACCTGGGCACTCGCTGCCGCTTCGTTTCTTATCGGCTGCAAGCAGGAAACTGTAAGGCAATTCCGGCGGCGTATAATGCGGTCAGTTTCGTTTGTGAACGCCACCATGCCCGACCACGCCATCCCGACTCCGCCGCCCGGTCAGAAGACCCGGCTCTCCCCGATGCCAGAATCGCTCGATGCCGCGCTGCTGGCGCGCCAGATCGTCCCCGGCACGCCACTGGTGATCGTGACGGCCGACGCCCAGGCGGCGCAGCGACTGAAGGCCGAGCTGCCGTTCTTCGCGGCCGACGCCCGCGTCGCGCTGCTGCCCGACTGGGAAACGCTACCCTACGATCATTTCTCGCCGCACGGTGATTTGGTGTCGGAGCGGCTGGCGACACTGTGGCAGATACGCCAACACCAGGCCGACGTGGTGATCGTGCCGGTGACCACCGCGATGGCCCGGCTCACCCCGGTCGACTACCTGGTCGGCCGCACCTTCTTCCTGAAGACCGGCCAGACGCTCGACGTCGAGGCGCTGCGGGGCGATCTCGTGATCGCCGGCTACCAGCATGTGACGCAGGTGGTCGCGCCGGGCGAATTCTCGATCCGCGGTGGCCTGGTCGACCTGTTCCCGATGGGCTCGACACTGCCGTACCGGATCGACCTGTTCGACGAAGAGATCGATACGCTGCGCACCTTCGACCCGGACACCCAGCGCACGCTGTACCCGGTGCCGGAGATCCGCCTGCTGCCGGCTCGCGAGTACCCGACCGACGAGGCCGGCGTCACCACCTTCCGCCAGCGCTACCGCGAACGGATCGAGGGCGATCCCTCGAAGAGTCGCATCTATAGGGACGTGTCGGCCAAGCTGTTCCCGGCCGGCATCGAGTACTACCTGCCGCTGTTCTTCGAGCACACCGCGACGCTGTTCGACTACCTCGGCGAGCGCGCCACCCTGGTGCTGCACCACGACGTGCAGGCCGCCGCCGAGGCGATGTGGAAGGACATCGCCAGCCGCTACGCGATGGCCGGCGGCGACCCGGAGCGGCCGGTGCTGCCGCCGAAGACGCTGTACCTGTCGCCCGACGAGCTGATGGCAGGCGTCAAGCCCTACCCGCGTTTCGAGCTGCCGGCGCCGGAAAGCGCCGACAGCGGCCTGCCCAACCTGGCGGTCGAGCGCCGCGCCGACAACCCGCTGCAGCGGCTCGCCGACTTCGTGCAAGGCTTTGCCGGCCGGGTGCTCTTGGTCGCCGAGAGCCTGGGCCGGCGCGAGACGATGCAGCAGTTCCTGCACGAGCACGGCCTGAAGCCGGCCACCGCCGAGCACTGGCAGGACTTCCGCACCGGCAATGCCCGCTTCGTGCTGACCGTGGCGCCGCTGTATCGCGGCTTTATGTTGGCCGAACAGGACATCGCCGTCGTCACCGAGTCCGAGCTCTACCAGCATGTGGCGCGCAGCGGCAGCCGCCAGAAGCGCGCGCGCAGCAACTCGGACGCGATGCTGCGCGACCTGGCCGAGGTGAAGATCGGCGACCCGGTGGTGCACGAGCAGCACGGCATCGGCCGCTACCAGGGCCTGGTGTCGATGGACCTGGGCGAAGGCGCGACCGAGCTGATGCTGCTCGAATACGCCGACGAGGCGCGCCTCTACGTGCCGGTGTCGCAGCTGCACCTGATCAGCCGCTACGCCGGCCACGCCGCCGAGCAGGCGCCGCTGCACAAGCTCGGCAACCCGGCCTGGGAAAAGGCCAAGAAGCGCGCCGCCGAGAAGGCGCGCGACACCGCGGCCGAACTCTTGAACCTGTACGCGCAACGCGCCGCGCGCGAGGGCCACACCTTCACGCTGTCGCCGCACGACTACGAGGCGTTCGCCGCCGGCTTCGCCTTCGAGGAGACCCCCGACCAGGCCACCGCGATCGAGGCGGTGATCGAAGACATGTGCTCGGGCAAGCCGATGGACCGCTTAGTGTGCGGCGACGTCGGCTTCGGCAAGACCGAGGTGGCGCTGCGCGCCGCCTTCGTCGCGGTGATGGGCGGCAAGCAGGTGGCGGTGCTGGTGCCGACCACCCTGCTCGCCGAACAGCACTTCCAGAACTTCTCCGACCGCTTCGCCGACTGGCCGGTGAAGATCGCCGAGCTGTCGCGTTTCCGCAGCGGCAAGGAAACCAAGGCGGCGCTGGCCGGCCTCGCCGACGGCAGCGTCGACATCGTGATCGGCACGCACAAGTTGGTGCAGCCGGACGTCGAATTCAAGAACCTCGGCCTGGTACTGATCGACGAGGAGCACCGCTTCGGCGTACGCCAGAAGGAACAGCTGAAGCGCTTGCGTGCCAACGTCGACGTGCTGACGCTGACCGCGACGCCGATCCCGCGCACGCTGTCGATGGCGCTCGAAGGCCTGCGCGACTTCTCGGCGATCACCACCGCGCCGAGCCGGCGCCTGGCGGTGAAGACCTTCGTCAGCCCGGTGTCGAACGGCATCATCCGCGAGGCGGTGCTGCGCGAACTCAAGCGCGGCGGCCAGGTGTTCTACCTGCACAACGAGGTCGACACCATCGAGAACCAGCGCGAGAGGTTGGCCGAACTGATCCCCGAGGCGCGGATCGGCGTCGCGCACGGCCAGCTCAGGGAGCGCGAGCTCGAGCAGGTGATGCGCGACTTCCTGCAGCAGCGCTATAACATGCTGCTCTGCTCGACCATCATCGAGACCGGCATCGACATCCCGAACGCCAACACCATCCTGATCCACCGCGCCGACAAGTTCGGCATCGCCCAGCTGCACCAGCTGCGCGGCCGGGTCGGCCGCAGTCACCACCAGGCGTACGCCTACCTGCTGACGCCGGAAGGGATGACCCGCGACGCGCAGAAGCGTCTCGAGGCGATCCAGATGTCCGAGGAGCTCGGCTCGGGCTTCTATCTGGCGATGCACGACCTGGAGATTCGCGGCGCCGGCGAGGTGCTCGGCGAGGGCCAGTCGGGCGAGATGCAGGAGGTCGGCTTCTCGCTGTTCACCGAGATGCTCAAGCAGGCGGTGAAGGACCTGAAGAAGGGCCGCGAGCCGGACCTCGACGCGCCGCTCGGCGTCACCACCGAGATCAATCTGCACGCGCCGGCGCTGCTGCCGGACGAATACTGCCCGGACGTGCATGAGCGGCTGGTGCTGTACAAGCGTCTGGCCACCTGCGAGAGCGACGCCGAGATCGACACCATCCACGAGGAGCTGATCGACCGCTTCGGCCTGCCGCCGCAGACGGTCAAGACGCTGATCGACAGCCACCGGCTGCGCCTGTCGGCCAAGCCGCTCGGCATCCAGAAGCTCGACGCCAGCGAAGTGGCGATGCAGATCACCTTCGTGAAGAACCCGCCGATTGATCCGATGAAGATCATCGGGCTGATCCAGACCAAGAAGCACTACAAGCTGGCCGGCCAGGACAAGCTGCGGGTGGAGAGCCACGTGCCGGACGTGGCGATGCGGGTGGTGCGGGTGAAGGAGTTGCTGCGCGAGCTACAGTAAGCACCGCGCGCGCTTGGCAAAAAAACTGGCCGGACGGTGCGGGCACGCACCGTTCGGCCAAGCTTCTTGCCACCGCCATTCACGACAAGCCATGGCTCAGAGCCAGGTATGTCGGGTACGGATGCGGTCGAGTGCCTCGCTCTCGTCGCGGCAGCGCCGCCCCTGCGCGCAGATGCCTTCCCACCACCAGCCGCCGATCCGGCGCAACGCCCGGTCGGTGTAACGCCGGCTGCCGGCGAACGGGCGCTGCCAGGCGCAGGGCCAGAGTCTGAGTAGTGCTTCCATTTGAGCCTCCATTGTTTGTTGAAAAACGGTAAGCTCATCTTAGCTATGCCAAATGCGCGGATAAACCGGCCTAAACTCAACACACTGTTCTGATATGGAAACAAACTCACTGCTCTCCCCCGAGGCGCTGCTCGCCTTCGATGCGCTGGCCCGGTTCGGCAGCTTCACCGCCGCCGCCGACAGCCTAGGCTGCGCCAAGAGCCGCGTCAGCGTGCTGGTGCGCGAACTGGAGCGGGAACTCGGTGCGGTGCTGGTGCTGCGCACCACCCGGCGCGTGGCGCTGACCGAGGCCGGCGAGCGGCTGGCGCGCCACGCCCGGGTGCTGCGCGAGACGCTGGAGCGCGCCCGCCCCGACGTCGAGGCGGCGCAGGACTGCGTCAGCGGCCCCCTGCTGATCAGCGCGACCTCCTCGCTGTCGCAGTTCCTGCTGCCGCCGTTGTTGGCCGAACTGGCCAGCCTGCACCCGCAGCTGGAAATCCGTCTGGAGGTAGAGAACCGCCTGCAGGACCCGGTCACCGACGGCATCGACTTCTGCCTGCGCGCCCGTCGCGTCCACGACGACGCGCTGGTGGCGCGCTCGATCGGCTTTGCCGGCGAGGCACTGTACGCCGCGCCGAGCTATCTGGCCCGCCACGGCACGCCCGAGTCGCTGTGCGACCTGGTCTGCCACCGCACGCTGATCGACGACGAGGTCGACCAGCGCAACGCCCACTGGCGGCTGACCCGCCAGGGCGAAACCTGCAACGCCGCGCTCAGTGCGGTGCTGTCCTGCAATCACGGTGCGGTACTGGCCGGCGCCGCGGTGGCCGGCCAGGGCATCGCCTTGCTGCCGCAGTACTGCTCGGCCCCGTACATGGCGCGCGGCGAGCTGGTGCGGGTACTGCCGGAATGGAGCGGCGCGCAGTGGCCGATCTATCTGGTCTACCCCTACCGCCAGCCGCAGCCGAAGAAGTACCAGGCGTTCATCGAGTTCATCCTGCCGCGGCTGGCGAACAGTCTGGAGCTGTCGGCGGCGCTGGCGGGGCTGACCGACTTGCCGGGCGCGCACGAAAAAGCTGCCCGGTGAAGGGCGGCGTGCGGACCGATGGCGTTTAGGCGCCGGTAGGACGATTACGGTTCACTCAGGCAGTCCCTGAGCTCACGCTCGGCCTCGTCCTTGCTGCGGCCGTAACGTTCTGGCAATGGCTCGAGGCCTATCGGTGACCAGGTTCGCCAGCAACAGCAAGAGGCCAACCCCGAACACGATCTTGGCGACCGTGGCGGCGCTGCCGGCCAGCGCGCCGAAGCCCAACAGGCCGGCGACCAGCGCCACGATGAAAAAAGTCAGTGCCCAGTTGATCATCGCTCATTCTCCTGTTGTCGGTCGGATCCGGCCGCTTACTGCAGGTGCAGCTCGTTCTGCACGCTCTTCACGTCCTTCACCCCGGCGGCGACCCTCCCGGCACGGACGATCTGGCCCTTGCTCTTCACGAAGCCGGTCAGCTGCACCACACCGCTGTCGGTCTTGACGCCGATCGGCATCGACTTGACCTGTTTGTCCTCCAATAGCGCGGCCTTCACCTTGCTGGTGATCGCGGCGTCGCTGAAATAGCCGACCGCCGAGCCGCCCTGGCCTTTCAGGCGCAGGTCGTTGTTGACGACCTTCACGCCGGCGACCGCGGCGGTCGCCTCGCTGGCGCGCCACGCCTGCTGCTGGTTGGCCACGAAGCCGCTCAGCTGTACCACGCCCTTGTGGGTTTCCACCGAGATCGGCACGCTCTTGATCTGCTCGTCGCCCAGCAGTGCGGCCTTCACCTTGGTGGTGATAGTGGCATCGTCGACGTAGCGGCCGGCCTGCTGCGCGGCGCTGTCGATTCCGGCAACCGCCTGGTCGACGGCGTTGGCCGCGTAGACGGCACCGCTGGCGGCAAAGGTCGACACGATGATCAGAGCGATCAGGCTACGGGTAAAAGTCGGTTTCATGGTCGCCTCCTTATCGGGTAGTTTCACGAAGTGTCGTCCGGCAGAGGGCCCGGCGCTGTGCCGGTTCCTCGCGGCGGCACTTCGGTCTAGGTCCAGCAAGCACCGTGCCAGCCCGACTGAAGCCCGTAAAATCAGGCGTTCACCGATTTCCGTCCGTCAAACGCCACGATTTTTGTCGCCGCACGGCGACAATCGACCGCTCGTCGCCCCGGTCTGCCGGAACCCCTTGATATCGCACGCACTGCGCTGTCGCCGGAGCACGACAAACCCGCTCGCCGCCAATAAAAAAACCGCCCGGCTAAGCGGGCGGTTTCTCGTCGCCTTCGGCCAACGTTGGCCGAAGCGGCGGGCGATTACGCGTTCAGTTCCTTGGCGAGGTAGAGCCAGGTCTCGACCACGGTGTCCGGATTCAGCGACACGGTCTCGATGCCCTCTTCCACCAGCCACTTGGCGAAGTCCGGATGGTCGGACGGGCCCTGGCCGCAGATGCCGACGTACTTGCCCTGCGCGCGGCAGGCCTTGATCGCCATCGACAGCATCGCCTTGACCGCCTCGTTACGCTCGTCGAAGGTCGACGCGATCGGGCCGCCGCTGTCGCGGTCGACGCCGAGGGTCAGCTGGGTCATGTCGTTCGAGCCGATCGAGAAACCGTCGAAGTGCTGCAGGAACTTGTCGGCCAGCACCGCGTTGGTCGGCAGCTCGCACATCATGATCAGGCGCAGGCCGTTCTCGCCGCGCTTCAGGCCGTTCTCGGCGAGGATCTCGACCACTTTCTCGGCTTCGGCCAGGGTACGCACGAACGGGATCATCACCTCGACGTTGGTCAGGCCCATCACGTCGCGCACCTTCTTCATCGCGCGGCATTCCAGCTCGAAGCAGTCGCGGAACGCCGGCGCCACGTAGCGCGCCGCGCCGCGGAAGCCGATCATCGGGTTCTCTTCGTGCGGTTCGTACAGCTGGCCGCCGATCAGGTTGGCGTACTCGTTCGACTTGAAGTCGGACATGCGAACGATCACCTTCTTCGGGTAGAACGCCGCGGCCAGCGTGGAGATGCCTTCGGCCAGCTTATCGACGTAGAAGTCGACCGGGCTGGCGTAGCCGGCGATGCGGTCGCGGATGGTCGCCTGCAGGTCGGCCGGCAGCTTGTCGAACTCGAGCAGCGCCTTCGGGTGGATGCCGATCTGGCGGTTGATCACGAACTCCATCCGCGCCAGGCCCACGCCTTCGTTCGGCAGTTGGGCGAAGTCGAACGCCAGTTCCGGGTTGCCGACGTTCATCATCAGCTTGACCGGGGCCTTCGGCATCTTGTCGAGCGCGAGATCGATGATCTCGACATTCAGCAGGCCGTCGTAGATCAGGCCGGTGTCGCCCTCGGCACACGACACGGTCACTTCCATGCCCTCACGCAGCACGGCGGTGGCGTCGCCGCAGCCGACCACGGCCGGGATGCCCAGTTCGCGCGCGATGATCGCCGCGTGGCAGGTGCGGCCGCCACGGTTGGTGACGATCGCGGCGGCGCGCTTCATCACCGGTTCCCAGTCCGGGTCGGTCATGTCGGTGACGAGCACGTCGCCCGGCTTGACGCTGTCCATCTCCGACGCGTCGCGCACCAGGCGCACCACGCCCTGGCCGACCTTCTGGCCGATCGCGCGGCCTTCGGCCAACACGGCGGACTTGGTGTTGATGCGGTAGCGGCGCAGCGTCTCGACGCGGCCTTCCTGCGACTTCACCGTCTCAGGACGGGCCTGCAGGATGTACAGCTTGCCGTCCTGACCGTCGCGGCCCCACTCGATGTCCATCGGGCGGCCGTAGTGCTTCTCGATGATCAGCGCGTACTGGGCGAGCTCTTCCACCTCGGCGTCAGTGATCGAGAACTGCTTGCGCAGCGCCGGCTCGACGTCGATGGTCTTGACCGAACGGCCCGCCTGGGCGGCGTCGGTGAACTCCATCTTGATCAGCTTGGAGCCGAGGTTCTTGCGCAGCACCGCCGGGCGGCCGGCCTTCAGGGTCGGCTTGTGGACGTAGAATTCGTCCGGGTTCACCGCGCCTTGCACCACGGTCTCGCCGAGGCCGTACGAGGCGGTGATGAACACCACGTCCTGGAAGCCCGACTCGGTGTCGATGGTGAACATCACGCCGGCGGCGCCGGAGTCCGAACGCACCATGCGCTGCACGCCGGCCGACAGCGCGACCTCTTCGTGGGCGAAGCCCTTGTGCACGCGGTAGGAGATGGCGCGGTCGTTGTACAGCGACGCGAACACATGCTTCATCGCGTCCTTGACGTTGTCGAGGCCGCGGATGTTCAGGAAGGATTCCTGCTGGCCGGCGAACGACGCGTCCGGCAGGTCTTCGGCAGTGGCAGAGGAACGTACGGCCACCGAAATATCGGCGCCGCCTTCGGCAACCATTTGTTCCCAGGCCGTCTTGATCTCGTCTTCGAGCTGGGCCGGGAACGGGGTATCGACGATCCATTGGCGAATCTGCTTGCCGATACGGGCAAGCTCGGTCACGTCATCGATATCGAGGTTGGACAGCGCCGCCTGAATGCGGTCTGCCAGGCCTTCGTGTGCAAGAAACGCGCGGTAGGCTTCGGCGGTAGTGGCGAAGCCGCCCGGCACGCGTACGCCGGAATTGGCAAGCTGGGAGATCATTTCGCCAAGCGAAGCGTTCTTGCCACCGACGCTTTCGACGTCGGTCATGCGCAGCTTGTCAAACCAGATTACGAAGTTCTCTGCCATCACTAAACTTCCTGTTTTGGGGGAATGGGGGACGATCGAACCGGCATTCTATCCCAATCCGGCCATGCAGGCCCAACCCGTGCCGCATTGCACAATGCCCGACAGGCCTTGCCGATTAAGCTCACGACAGTTCGTGTCGCCTGTTTATAATAGCGAGGCACTCCATCCCGAAGAGAAACGCCCGGCAAACCCCGCCCCGGCGTTATAAAACGCCTGTTTTCCGTCTGGTCGCGGCGCAACCCGCCGCTCGTCGAATCGTCCTACCGAGGTGCTTTCATGCCACATCGCCGCTCCGCCTTCTTCATTTCCGACCGCACCGGCATCACCGCCGAGTCGCTCGGCAGCACGCTGCTCACCCAGTTCGACACGCTCGAATTCAAGCGCGAGACCATCCCCTTCGTCGACACGGTGGAAAAGGCGCAGGAAGTGGCGGCCCGCATCATGAACAGTGCCGACAGCGACCAGCACCGGCCGCTGGTGTTCTCCAGCATCGTCAACCCGGAAGTGCGCGCGGCGGTGAAGGTAGAGGGCGCACTGTGCATCGACTTCTTCGAGGCCTTCATCGGCCAGATCGAGGGCGAGCTGGTCCAGCGCGCCTCGCTGACCGTCGGCCGCGCCCACGGCATGATCAACGAGGAGAAGTACGACAGCCGGATCGAGGCGGTGAACTTCTCGCTCACCCACGACGACGGCGTGAAACTGAAGGACCTCGACGAAGCCGACGTGATCCTGGTCGGCGTGTCGCGCTCGGGCAAGACGCCGACCTGTCTGTACCTGGCGCTGCAGTACGGCATCCGCGCCGCCAACTACCCGCTGACCCCGGAAGACCTCGACTCGCCGACGCTGCCGAAGATGCTGCTGCCGTTCCGCCACAAGCTGTTCGGCCTGACCATCGACCCGGTACGCCTGCACAATATCCGCACCGAGCGCCGCCCTGACTCGAAGTACGCCAGCATGGACAACTGCCGCTTCGAGGTGAACGAGGCCGAATCGATGTTCCGCCACCACGGCGTGGCGTTCATCAGCACCACGCACAAGTCGATCGAGGAGATCGCCACCAATATTCTGCACAAGGCCAACCTGAAGCGGCGCTTCTAACAGAGTCGCTAACAAAACGAGGCCACGACGAGTTTCTGCGCAGCTAAAACCATCCCGGCGTTGTTGCTCTGCCTTGCCGTACTACTTGTACTGTCTGCGGCAGAGCACCTAGCCAGGATCACTACGCTGGATTTTGTTAGCAACTCTGGCTTGACCCAACGCCGCCGCCGGGGGCAGACTGGCACGCATGACACACGTACGCACCGCATCCCCTTCCTGGTGGTGGCGCTTCTGACAGAGGCGGCACCGCGGTTGCGTATCTAAAACACCCGGAGCCTGCCGGCCAGGCGCTCCGGGTTTTTTGTTCCTTCCCCGCTCCACCGGCAGACTCTCCCGAACCTGACAGGAGACGACATGAGCCATTTTTACGTATCCCCGACCGACATCATCCTGACCGGCGACCGCACCACCGGCCAGCTGCATCTGGGCCACTACGTCGGCTCGCTGCGCAACCGGGTGCTGCTGCAGGAGCGCTGCCAGCAGTTCCTGCTGCTCGCCGACGCGCAGGCGCTCACCGACAATATGGGCAACTACCTGAAGGTGCGCGACAACGTGCTGCAGGTGGCGCTCGACTACCTGGCGGTCGGCATCGACCCGAACAAGAGCACCATCTTCATCCAGAGCCTGGTGCCGGAGCTGTCGGAGCTGGCGTCCTACTACCTTAACCTGGTGACGGTGGCGCGGCTCGAGCGCAACCCGACGATCAAGGACGAGATCAAGCAGCGCGGCTACGAGCGCGACATCCCGGCCGGCTTCCTCACCTACCCGGCGGCGCAGGCGGCCGACATCACCGCGTTCAAGGCCACCGTGGTGCCGGTCGGCGCCGACCAGGTGCCGATGATCGAGCAGACCAACGAGATCGTGCGCCGCTTCAACGCCAGCGTGAACCAGGAGATCCTGATCGAGGCGCGCGCGGTGGTGCCGGAGGCCGGCGCGCGGCTGCCGGGCATCGACGGCAAGGCGAAGATGTCCAAGTCGCTCGGCAACGCGCTGGCGCTGTCGGCGAGCCCCGACGAAATCCGCCAGGCGGTGAAGATGATGTACACCGACCCGAACCACCTGAAGGTCAGCGACCCGGGCCAGGTCGAGGGCAATGTGGTGTTCACCTACCTCGACGCGTTCGAGCCGGACGGCGCGCTGGTGGCCGACCTGAAGGCGCGCTACCGCCAGGGCGGCCTCGGCGACACGGTGATCAAGAAACAGCTGGAAGAACGGCTGCAGGCGCTGCTCGAGCCGATCCGCACCCGCCGCGAACAGCTGGCGCGCGACCCGCAGGCGGTGATGGACATCCTGAAGGACGGCACCCGCCAGGCGCGCGAGGTGGCGGCCAAGACCTTGGCCGAAGTGAAGAGTGCGATGGGGCTGACCTACTTCTGAGCGCTGCCGTAACGACGACGAGGCCCGCCGGCTAACGCCAGGCGGGCCTCGTTGCTCCTGGCCGGAGCACGATCAGCCGGGCACGCTGACCGTCAGCCCGTCGTAGCCGACCTCGATCCCCGGCGGGCAGCGGCCGGACAACTCGTGGTACTCGAGGCCGTGCGTCATGTGGATCAGCACGGTGCGCTTCGCGCCGATCCTGGCCGCCCAGTCGAACGACTGCTCGACGCCCAGGTGCGACTTGTACGGCGAGTTGCGCAGGCAGTCGAGGAACAGCACGTCGAGCCCGTCGAGCAGCGCGAGGCTCGCGTCCGGGATCGCCGACAGGTCGGTCAGCCAGGCGACGTTGCCGACCCGCCAGCCGGCGCACGGCCAGCTGCCGTGTTCGAGCGGGATCGGCGTGAACGTGATGCCGCCGAACTCGAACGGCCCGCTGATGGTTTCGGCCAACAGCACCGGCTTGTCCCACTGCGGCGTCGGCGTCGACAGCGTGTAGCCGAACCGTTCGGTGATGTTGTTCATCGTGAACTCGTTGCCGAACAGGTGGATCGCGCCCTTCTTCACGTAACAGAACGCCCTGAGGTCGTCGATGCCGTTCAGGTGGTCGGCGTGCGGGTGGGTGTAGAGCACCAGGTCGACCCGGGTGATGCCCTCGCGCAGCGCCTGCTGGCGCAGGTCCGGCCCGGTGTCGATCAGCACGCCCAAGCCGTTCACCTTCAGGTACGCCGAGCAGCGGGTGCGGCGGTTCCGCGGGTCGGGCGAGGAGCAGGTCGGGCAGTCGCAGCCGATGGCCGGGGTGCCGGAGCTGGAGCCGCAGCCGAGTATGGTCAGGTCGACGGTCTGGGTCACGATGCTTACCTCAAGCGGGGCCGGACAGGCGCGGCACCTTGCTGAACAGGGTGTAGAAATTGTCGGTGGTCGCCTCGGCCAGCGCCTCGAACGGCATGCCGCGCAGCTCGGCGACGTGCTCGGCGACGTGGCGGACGAAGCCCGGTTCGTTCTGCTTGCCGCGGAACGGCACCGGCGCGAGATACGGCGAATCGGTCTCGACCAGGATGCGGTCGAGCGGCACCATCTTGGCCACCTCCTTGAGCTCCTGCGCGCTCTTGAAGGTGACGATGCCGGAAAACGAGATGTAGAAGCCCAGGTCGAGCGCGGCCTTCGCCACCTCGCGGTCTTCGGTGAAACAGTGCATCACGCCGCGCTCGGCGCCGCTCTCGCGCATGATGCGCAAGGTGTCGGCCGCCGACTCGCGAGTGTGGATGATCAGCGGCAGGCCCGTGCGGCGCGCGGCGCGGATGTGGACGCGGAAGCGCTCGTGCTGCCAGGCCAGATCGCCCTTGCACCAGTGGTAGTCGAGGCCGGTCTCGCCGATGCCGACCACCTTCGGGTGCGCGGCGTGCGCGACCAGCTCGTCCTCGCTGAACTCGGCGGCGTCCTTGTCGTCCGGATGGATGCCGACGGTGGCGTAGAGGTGCGGGTGCGCCTCGGCGAGGCTCAGCACCGACGGGTAGTCGGGGCGGCTGACGCCGATCACCAGCGCGAGCTCGACGCGGTTTTCCTGCATGCGCGCCAGCACCTCGGGCAGCCGTGCGCTCAGGTCGGGAAAGTTCAGATGGCAGTGCGAATCAACAAGCATGTCGTTACGGCCACCGCTGCCCGCCGCCTGGGCGGACACCGGCAAAGAAGATTAAAGGGTGTGGGTCGGCCGGCTGGAGTTGAGCACACCGCCGAGCAGGCCCTCGATGCGGTGGCGCGCCTGGCGTGCCGGCTCGCCCGGCACGAACTCGACGCCGACGCCCTGCACGCGGTTGTCGCCGGCGCGCGCCGGGGTCAGCCACACCACCCGCGCCGGCAGCACGAGCTTGTCGAGGCTGTCGAGCAGCGTCAGTAACAGGAAGACCTCCTGGCCGAGCCGCAGTTCGCGCTGGGTCGGCACGAACAGCCCGCCGTGGCGCAGGAACGGCATGTAGGCCGCGTACAGCGCGCCCTTCTCCTGGATGTGCAGCGACAGCACCTCCGGCCGCGCGGTCTCGGTGTCGATGTCGGTGTCGACCAGGCTCAGTTCCATCGGTATCGCCCCCTGCTCAGCCGGCGCGGCGCGCGGCAAACAGCTTGAGATAGTCCATCAGCAGCGCTTCGAGCTGCAGCCGCACGTTCAGCGTATGGTGGCCGAACGGCGTCAGCGCCAGCACCCGGTCGTAGCAGGCCAACAGCGCCGCCGGGTCGACCCGTTCGGCCAAGCCCTGCAGCACCGCCTGCTGATCCGGATAATAGCGGATATGCCCGGCGAGTCTCAAACCGGCCAGGTCGCTCAGCCACTTGGCCAGCCAGGTCAGCGGCACCGCCAGCGGCTGCTTCTGCTTGTCGATCTGCTCGGCAATCGTCAGCGCGGCGGCGAGACTCGGCGTGGCCAGCGCGGCGACGAAGTCGCGACGCAGCATCGTCTCGGCCGGGTCGTGCTCGAACAAGGGGCTGCCGCCGTGCTGCGCGAGCTCCGCCTCGGCGTTGGCGACGCCGCGCTCGGTCAACCAGGCGAGCGCGGTGGCCTGGTCCGGCGCAGCGAGCGGAAACTGCCGGCAGCGGCTCTTGATCGTCGGCAAGAGCCGCGCGTGCGCGTGGCTGACCAGCAGGAACACGACATTGGCCGGCGGCTCCTCGAGGATCTTCAACAGCGCGTTGGCCGCCTGCAGGTTCATCGCCTCGGCCGGCTCGACCAGCACTACCCGGCGCCCGGCACGGTGTGCGGTCAGGTGGGCGAAGTCGATCACCTCGCGCACCGCTTCCACCTTGATCTGCGGCAGCTTGCGGGTGGTGGTCTTGGTCTCACCCTCCTCGTCGCCGGCCGGGCTCAGCAGCCGGAAGTCCGGGTGACTGCCGGCGTCGAACCAGTGGCAGGCCGGGCACTGGCCACAGGCGTCCTGCTCGGCGGTCGGCGCCTCGCACAGCAAGGCGCGCGCCACCGACTCGGCGAACGCGCGCTTGCCGATGCCGGCCGGGCCGGTGAACAGCCAGGCGTTCGGCAGCTGGCCGAACTCGCGGCGGATCTGCCGCCAGGCGTCGGCCTGCCACGGCAGCCGGCTCATGCGCGCCCCTTCAGTTCGGCCAAGCGTACGGCGATGTCACGCTGGACCGCGGCGATGTCGCGGCTGGCGTCGATCACCACGAAGCGCGCCGGCTCGGCGGCGGCACGCGCCAAATACGCCGCGCGCACTCGCTCGTGGAAATCGGCCGCCTCCTGCTCGAAACGGTCGAGGGTGCGGCTGGCGGCCATCCGCGCCTGCGACACGTCCAGCGGCACGTCGAGCAGCAGCGTCAGGTCGGGCTGCAGGCCCTGCTGCACCCAGTCTTCCAGCACGCGGATGCGCTCGAACGCCACGCCGCGCCCGCCGCCCTGATAGGCGAAGGTGGCGTCGGTGAAGCGGTCGGACACCAGCCAGCGGCCGGCGGCCAACGCCGGTTCGATGACCTGCGCGATATGCTCCATCCGGCCGGCGAACATCAACAGCGTTTCGGTGTCGAGCGTCGCCTCGGTGTCGACGTCGAGCAGCAGTGCGCGCAGCTTCTCGCCCAGCGGCGTGCCGCCCGGTTCGCGGGTGAACACGGTGTCGACGCGCTGTTCGGCCAACCAGTCGCGGATGAACGCCAGGTGCGTGCTCTTGCCGGCGCCGTCGATGCCCTCCAGCGTGATGAAACGTCCACGGGCCATCTCAGCCGCCTTTCTTCAGGATGTATTTGCGCACCGCCGCGTTGTGCTCGTCGAGCGTCTCGGAGAACTGCGAGCTGCCGTCGCCGCGCGCGACGAAATACAGCGCGCGGGTGTCGGCCGGGTGGGCGGCCGCTTCCAACGCGGCGCGGCCCGGCAGCGCGATCGGCGTCGGCGTCAGGCCGAGGCGGGTGTAGGTATTGTACGGGGTGTCGCGGCGCAGGTCGGCGCGGCTGATGTTGCCATGGTAGGCCGCCCCCATGCCGTAGATCACCGACGGGTCGGTCTGCAGCCGCATCCCGATGCTCAGGCGGTTGGCAAACACCGCGGCGATGTTCGGCCGATCGGCGTCGTGCGAGGTTTCCTTCTCGATCAGGCTCGCCATCGTCAACAGCTCGTACGGGTTGCTGTACGGCAGCCTGACGCTACGCTGCGCCCAGACGCCGGCGAGCTGCTGCTGCATGGTGCGGTAGGCGCGGCGGTACAGGTCGAGGTCGCTCGAGCCGGGCACGAAGTAATAGGTGCTGGGGAAGAACAGCCCCTCGGCGCGCGGCTCGGTGGCGCCGATCGCGGCCAGCAGCGCCTCTTCGCTCAGGTCGCGGCTGTCGTGCCTCAGATCCGGTTCACGGTCGACCGCGGCGCGGAACTGGCGGAAGCTCCAGCCTTCGATCACCGTCACGCTCGCCTGGTCCGGACTGCCCTCGGCAAAGCGCTTGAGCAGCTGCCACATCGCCACCGGCGAGCTGAATTCGTACAGGCCGGCCTTGATCTTGCGGTCGGTGCCGCCGATCCGCGCCAGCGCGACCATCACCCAGCGGTTGCGGATCAGGCCGTCTCTTTCCAGGCTGTTCGCGACCTGGCGCAGGGTGCGGTTCGGCCCCACGATCACGTTGTACGGCGACTGCGGCAGCGGTACCGGCACCGCGACCACCCAGGCCAGCCACAGGACGGCCGACGCCAGGATCGCGGCGACCAGTCGGACAAAAAGTTTACTCATGCAATTCGGTGCTCAGGGGGAGGCCGCCGGCAGCGGGCCGACGGTCAGCAAAGCCCGCATGATACCCTGCGCCCCGGCTGGCGCGAAGCCGGCCGCCGCTCAGTGGCCGTCTTCAGGCCCGGTGGCCGGCACGCAGGCGCCGGCGGGCGGCTGCGGCGCACAGTCGACGCCGTAGCGCGCGATCAGCGCCGCCAGCTCGGTACGCTCGAGCGGCAGCGCCCCTTCCGGCAGTTGCAGCGACAGACGCTGCTGCCCGGCCAGAAACCCAGCCAGCTCGGCGTCGCCGGCAGGCCGGCCCTGGCCGTCGACCAGGCTTTCGGCCAACGTCGCCCAGTCGCGGTCGTCGAGCCGCGCCAGCTCTCCGGCCATCTCCAGGTACAGGTCGCCGTCGTCGGTCAGGAAGGCGGCGCGCGGCACCACCTCCTCACACGGCGGCGTCAGCGACCAGCCGGCCGGCGCGTGGCGCGCCACGAACGGGGCGGCGTCGAGGTCGACGTAGACCTGCTGCGGGCCATTCTGCACGTAGTAGCGGCCCTGCGCGTCGCGCGCGTAGTTGCGCTGCAGGAAATCGAGCAGGCCGGCGTGCTCGACCCGGCTGCCGTCCAGCCACCACTGGCCGCGCGCGTCGAAGCGCAGCCAGCCGTACACCGCCGGCACGTTCGGCCATTTCGCCATCGCCGCCAAGACCATTGCGTCCATCATTCTCTCCTTAAGAGCCGCTAACAAAACGAGGCTTCGCCGAGTTTCTGCGCAGCTAAAACCCAGCGTAGCGGTCTTGCTCGTCGCGCTGCCGCAGAAAGCGAGGTTTACCGAGCTTCAGCGAAGCTAAAACAAGGCGTAGCCGAAGTTTCTGCGTAGCTACAGTACAAGCAGTACGGCAAACGCCAGGAGGTTAGCGGCTCTTAACCCGCACGCAGCACCGCCGACGGCGGCGTCTTCACCACGGTGCGCACCAGCGGCCAGCCGGACAACGTCACCACCAGCACGCCGGCGCTCATCCCCAACAGCGGCAGCCACGGGTTGACCGTCAACGGCAGGTTGAACAACTGGGTCGCCGCGACCGAGCCGAGCGCCATCGCGCCGACGCCGGCGAGCAGCCCGGCCAATGCGCCGAGCCAGGCGAGCTCCGACAGCACCACGCCGCGCACCTGCTGGCGCGACGCGCCGAGCGCGCGCATCAGCCCGGCATCGAACAGCCGCTCGTCGCGGGTCGCCGCCAGCGCCGCCCACAGCACCAACAGCCCCGCCGCCAGCGCCAGCACGAACAGCGCCTCGACCGCGCGCGCCAGCTTATCGACCACCGCGCGCACCTCGTCGATGATCGCGGTGACGTCGACCACCGTCAGGTTGGGGAAGCGCTGAACCAGCGCATTGACCGTGTCTTCGCTATTCGGTGGCAGGTGGAAGCTGGTGATGTAGCTGGCCGGCTGATCGGCCAGCCAGCTCGCCGGCGCGATCACGAAGAAATTCACCCGGAAGCTGTCCCAGGCGACCTCGCGCAGGCTGGTCACCCGCGCCTCGTAAGGGATGCCGGCGATGTCGAAGGTCAGCACGTCGCCGAGCTTGATGCCGAGCGTCTTCGCCAGGCCCTGCTCGACCGAGAACTGCGGCTTGGCGCGCGTCGAAGGCCACCAGGCACCGCCGCTCAGCCGGTTGCCGGCCGGCAGGCTGTCGCTCCACGACAGGTTGAATTCGCGTTCGGCCAACCTTCTGGCCTGTTCCGACTCGTAACGGCTCGGCTGCACCGCGTTGCCGTTGATCTCGATCAGCCGCGCCCGCACCATCGGCGAGAGCACCGGCGGCGTCAACCCGGACTGCGCCAGCTGGTCGGCGACGCCGGCGCGCTGCTGGGCCTGGATATTGATCACGAAACGGTTCGGCGCATCGGGCGGGAGGCTGCGCTGCCAGGCGCCGAGCAGGTCGGCACGCACCACGGTCAGCGTCAACAGCGCCATCAGCCCGACCGACAGCGCGACGATCTGGATCACCGCCAGCCACGGCCGGCGCCCCAGGCTCGCCACCCCGTGATGCCAGCCGACCCGGCCGCCGACCGGCAGCCGCCGCGCCAGCCACACCACGGCACCGGCGACCAGCCCGACCGCCGCCAGGAACGCCGCCAGTCCGCCGAGCCAGACCGCGGCGAGCCGGGCGTCGCCGACCTGCCAGGCGGTCAGCCCGAGCAGGGCCGCCACCGCCAACAGCGGCGCGGCGACGCCCTGCCGGGTGGTCGGCAGCTCGACGCGCAGCACCGCCAGCGCCGGCACCTTGCGGATCGCCGCCAGCGGAGGCAAGGCCAGCCCGGCCAGCAGCACCAGCGCGGCGGTCGGCCCCATCACCCAGGCGAACCAGCCCGGCTCCGGCAGGCCGTTGCCGAGCAGGCTGCCCGCCAGCCTCAGCAACAGCTGCTGCACCGCATAGCCGGCCACGGTGCCGACCGTACCGGCCGCCAGGCCCACCAGCAGGAAGATGCTGGCGAACAGCCACCACACCTCGCCGGAAGTCAGGCCGAGGCTACGCAGCACCGCCACCGGCTGCCAGTGGCGCGCGAGATAGCGGCGCACCGCCAGCGCCACCGCGGCGGCGGCCAGCGCCACCGTCAGCATCGCGGTCAGGCCGAGGAAGCGCCGCGCCCGCTCCAGCGCGCTCTTGATCTCGGGGCGCGCGTCCTCGATGTTTTCCAGTCGGGCGCCGCGCGCCAGCCGCGGCACGAGCCAGCCGCGCATCGCCTCGACCCGGTCGGCGTCGCCGGCCAGCATCAGCCGCCAGCGAATCCGGCTGCCCTCCTGCACGAGACCGGTGGCCGGCAGGTCGGCTAGGTTGAACATCAGCCGCGGCACGAAGTTGTAGAGATCGAGCGCACCGTCCGGTTCGCGGACGATCTCGCCGGCGAGGCGCAGGCTAAGCTTGCCGACCTGCAGCGTGTCGCCGAGCTTCAACTTCAGCCGGCCGATCAGCCGCGCGTCGGCCCAGGCCTCGCCCTGGACCGGGGACAGCCGGCCGCTGGCGATCGATCCGTCGGCGCGGCGGATCGTCACCTCGCCGCGCAGCGGGTAAGCGGACGACACCGCCTTGTAGGTGGCCAGCTGCGCCTGGCCGGCGGCGAACACCATCGACGGGAAGATGGCGCTTTCGGCCGAGTTCAGGCGCTGCCGCGCCGCCTGCTGGCGCACGCCGGCGTCGGCCGGCGCGTCGCTGCTGTACACCAGGTCGGCGGCGAGCAACTGGCTGGCCTGCTGGGTCAGCGAGCGCTCGACCCGGTCGGAGAAGAACGCCACGCTCGCCATCGCTACCACCGCGACCATCAGCGCCAGCGCCAGCACGGTCAGCTCGCCGGCGACCAGTTCGCGACGCGCGAAGCGCCAGGCAAACACCAGCCGACGCCAACCCTTCATCGCCCGGCTCCGGACAGCTTGCCGTCGATCAGCCGGTAGATCGCGTCGCAGCGGCTGGCCAACTCGTTGTCGTGGGTGACCAGCACCAGCGCGGTGCCCTCCTCCTCGTTCAGCGTGAACAACAGGTCGATGATCTGCCGGCCGGTGGTCGGGTCGAGGTTGCCAGTCGGTTCGTCGGCGAACAGCAGCTTGGGCTGGATCACGAAGGCGCGCGCCAACGCGACGCGCTGCTGCTCGCCGCCGGACAGGTGTTTGGGGTAATGCTTCAGCCGGTGGCCGAGGCCGACCCGCTCGAGCATGCTGCGCGCCGCCTCGCGCGCGTCGAGCCGGCCGGCCAGCTCGAGCGGCAACAGCACGTTCTCGAGCGCGGTCAATTGCGGCATCAGCTGGAAGTTCTGAAATACGAAGCCGACCTTGTCGCGGCGCAGCACCGCGCGCTGGTCCTCGGACAGGCCGGACAGCCGTTGGCCGAACAAGGCGATCTCGCCGTGACTCGGGTAGTCGAGCCCGGCCAACAGCGACAGCAGCGTCGATTTGCCCGAGCCCGAGGTGCCGACGATCGCCACGCTCTCGCCCTCGAACAGGGACAGCGTGGCACTTCGCAGAATGGTTAGGGTCTCACCGTTGAAACTGACTTGCTTGCCAAGCTCGCTGGCCGCGAGAATGGCGGCAGACGATAAGGGAGTCGACATGTCCAAGGCGCTACGCATCCTCTTGTTATGGTGTCTGGCCCTGCCGGTGCCGGCGGCCACGGTACTGGTGTTCGGCGACAGCCTGTCGGCCGGTTATGGCCTGCCGCCCGGTCAGGGTTGGGTCAGCCTGTTGCAGCAGCAACTGGGCGGCGCACACAAGGTGATCAACGCCAGCCAGTCGGGCGAGACCACCGCCGGCGGGCTCTCCCGGCTGCCGCAGGCGCTGAAGGCGCACAAGCCGCAGGTGGTGATCCTCGAGCTGGGCGGCAACGACGGTCTGCGCGGCCTGCCGCTCGCGGAAATGCAGGCCAACCTCGACACGATGATCCGCGCCAGCCAGGCCACCGGCGCCCGGGTGCTGCTGATCGGCATGGCGCTGCCCCCTAACTATGGCCGTCCCTACACCGATCAGTTCCACGCGGTGTACGACGCGCTGGCCCGCGAGCACCGCACCGCCTACGTGCCGCTGCTGATCGCCGGCTTCGAGACCGACCGCCGGCGCTTCCAGGCCGACGGCATCCATCCGGTCGCCGCCGCGCAGCCGCAGATGATGCAGACGGTGTACCGCCAGCTGCGCACCTTACTGAAAAGCTAGCAGAAATCACCCCGACCGGGCGGCTTTCCGGATCGCTATAGTGAACCGATGACGATGAGCAGTCATGCGTTATGTATAAATCTACATATTGCAATACTTTCTTAACGTGAAGACAATGCCGTCGTCACGTCAAAACAGACATAAGGAGACCCAGATGAAAACTTCGGCCCGTAACCAGTTCAACGGCACCATTTCCAAGCTGCGCCAGGGCGCCGTCAACGACGAGGTCGAACTGACCCTGGCCGGCGGCACCAAGCTCGCCGCCGTGGTCACCCGCGACAGCAGCGAGTCGCTCGGCCTCGCGGTCGGCAAGGAAGTGATCGCGCTGGTCAAGGCACCGTGGATCGTGCTCGCTACCGGCGCCAGCGACCTGCAGTTCTCGGCGCGCAACCAGCTGACCGGCACCGTCAGCGCAGTGATCAAGGGCGCGGTCAACAGCGAAGTGCTGCTCTCGCTCGACGGCGGCCTGACCCTCGCCGCGGTGATCACCAACGACGCCGTCGACGACCTGCAACTGACCGCCGGCAAGCAGGCTACCGCGCTGTTCAAGGCGTCCAGCGTGATCCTGGCCGTCAGGAAGTAAGCGATTCGGCCAACGTTGGCCGAACAGGCATGAAAAAACCCCGCTGCGCGCAGCGGGGTTTTTCGTGAACCGTAACCGGAAACCGGATTACAGGCTCTGGGCGTTCTCGGCCAGGTAGGAAGCCACGCCGGCCGCGTCGGCCTTCATGCCCTTCTTACCCTTGTTCCAGCCGGCCGGGCACACTTCGCCGTGCTCTTCGGTGAACTGCAGCGCGTCGATCATGCGGATCATTTCGTCGATGTTGCGGCCCAGCGGCAGGTTGTTCACCACCTGGTGCTGCACCACGCCCGACTTGTCGATCAGGAACGAACCACGGTACGCCACGCCACCGTCCGACTCCACGTCATAGGCCTTGGCGATGTCGTGCTGGATGTCGGCGACCAGGCTGTAGCCCACTTGACCGATGCCGCCTTTTTCCACCGGGGTGTTGCGCCATGCGGCGTGGGTGAAGTGGCTATCGATCGACACGCCGATCACTTCCACATTGCGCTGCTTGAACTCCTCCAGACGGTTGTCGAAAGCGATCAGCTCGGACGGGCACACAAAGGTGAAGTCCAGCGGGTAGAAGAACACCACCGCGTACTTGCCTTCGGTTTCCTGCTTGAAGCTGAAGTTCTCGACGATCTCGCCATTGCCTTTGACGGCGGCGAAGGTCTTCTCAGCGGAATCAAAGAACGGGGCTTGCTTGCCTACGAGTACGGCCATGGAATGCTCCTAAGTAATGCGTTTCACAGACAACCGGCCACCACAGGCGGCACCGGCGCGGATATCGCCGAGGTTATAAAACAGAACCGCCAGGCGCGACCAATTGGAAATCCATATAGCGACGATTGCCCCCCGCTATGCGGGTGGCGCGTCGCCCTTCTTCACAATGCGGGCGGCACGGCGCATTTCAAGCGCACGAGGCTATTGCCCCGCCGACGCCGCCATGAAAAAACGGGCAACCGTAGGGTTGCCCGTCGAGTGTCCCGGCGTCAGATGACGATCAGTTGGCGGTTTCCGCCTTCTTGTGCAGGCGCAGGTTCAGTTCGCGCAGCTGCTTGTCGTCGACCGCGTTCGGCGCGTTGGTCAACAGGCACTGGGCGCGCTGGGTCTTCGGGAAGGCGATCACGTCGCGGATCGACTCGGCACCGGCCATCAGCGTCACCAGACGGTCCAGGCCGAATGCCAGACCACCGTGCGGCGGCGCGCCGAACTTCAGGTTCTCCAGCAGGAAGCCGAACTTGTTCTGCTGCTCTTCCGGCGAGATCTTCAGCGCGGCGAACACCTTCTCCTGGATGTCGGCGCGGTGGATACGCACCGAACCGCCGCCGATTTCCCAGCCGTTGAGCACCATGTCGTAAGCGCGCGCGCGCGCGGCGTGGGGGTTGGTCGCCAGCATGTCCTCGTGGCCCGGTTTCGGGCTGGTGAACGGGTGGTGGCAGGCGAACCAGCGCTCCTCGACGTCGTCGTACTCGAACATCGGGAAGTCGACCACCCACAGCGGGCGCCATTCCTTGACGAAGTAGCCGCCGGCTTCGCCCTTCTCGTGGCCGATCTTGATGCGCAGCGCGCCGATCGCCTCGTTGACGACCTTGGCCTTGTCGGCGCCGAAGAAGATGATGTCGCCGTCCTCGGCTTCGGTACGCGCGATGATTTCGGTCAGCGCGGCAACAGACAGGAACTTCACGATCGGCGACTGCAGGCCGCTCGTCTCGTCGTTGGTGATCTTGGTCTTGTCGTTGACCTTGATGTACGCGAGGCCCTTGGCGCCGTAGATGCCGACGAACTGGGTGTACTCGTCGATCTCCTTGCGGCTGATGCTGGCGCCGCCCGGCACGCGCAGCGCAACGACGCGGCCGTTGTGCAGGTCGGCGGCGCCGCGGAACACCTTGAACTCCTCGGTCTTCATCAGATCGGTCAGTTCGGTGAATTTCAGGCTGACGCGCAGGTCCGGCTTGTCCGAGCCGTAGTTGAACATCGCATGGTCGTAGCTCATGCGCGGAAAATCGCCGAGCTCCACCCCCATCACGTCGCGGAAGATCTCGCGCGTCATGCCCTCGGTGATGTCCATGATCTCGTCCTCGTTCAGGAACGAGGTTTCCAAGTCGATCTGGGTGAATTCCGGCTGGCGGTCGGCGCGCAGGTCTTCGTCGCGGAAGCACTTGGTGATCTGGTAGTAGCGGTCGAAGCCGGCCACCATCAACAGCTGCTTGAACAGCTGCGGGCTTTGCGGCAGCGCGAAGAACTCGCCCGGGTGCACGCGGCTCGGCACCAGGTAGTCGCGCGCGCCTTCCGGCGTCGAGCGGGTCAGCATCGGGGTTTCGATGTCGATGAAGCCCTGCTTGTCGAGGTAGTGGCGCACGCCCATCGCCACGCGGTAGCGCAGTCGCAGGTTCTTCTGCATCTGCGGGCGGCGCAGATCGATCACGCGGTGGGTCAGCCGGACGTTTTCCGACAGGTTCTCGTCGTCGATCTGGAACGGCGGGGTCAGCGCGGTGTTGAGGATCTCGATCTGTTTGCCGAGAATCTCGATCGCGCCGGAGGTCAGGTTGGCGTTGGCGGTGCCGTCCGGGCGGGCGCGCACCAGGCCGGTGATCGACACCACATATTCGCCGCGGCAGCTGTCGGCGGTCGCGAAGGCTTCCGGGGTATCCGGGTCGAACACCACCTGCACCAGGCCTTCGCGGTCGCGCAGGTCGATGAAGATCACCCCGCCATGGTCACGGCGGCGGTGCACCCAGCCCTTAACCGTGACGGTCTGGCCGAGGTATTTGGTGTCAATGAGTCCGCTGTAGTCGGTTCGCATGATGTTCTGCTGTATGGAAGTTTTAAATAGAGTCGGATGGGTCTGGGAACAGCTTAGCCGGCTTTCGGAGCCGGGGCCACCATGCCCATCGAGATCGCGTATTTCAGTGCCTCGTCGACGCTCATATCGAGCGGCTTGGTGTCGGCACGGGCGACCATCACGTAGTAGCCGGAGGTCGGGTTCGGAATGGTCGGCACGTAGACGCCGATATAGTCGTCGCCCAGTTCCTTGTTGACGGGGGCCGGCAGCGGGCCGGTCTGGAACGCGACGGTCCACATGCCCTGGTGCGGAAACTGCACCAGGATCGGCGTCTTGAACGCCTGGCCGTTGTCCGACAACAGCGTGTCGCTAACCTGCTTGACGCTGCTGTAAATGGTCTTGACCACCGGAATGCGCGACAACAAGGCATCCCAGAGGTCGAGCAGCCGCTGGCCGAGCACATTGGCCGTCAGCATGCCGGTGCCGACCAGGATCAGCACCGCCAACACCACGCCCAGCCCCGGGATCGCGAAGCCGAACAGCGCCTCGGGGCGCAGGCTGCGCGGCACCAGGTTGAGCGTCTGGTCGAGCGTGCCGACGATCAGGTTCAACACCCAGAAGGTCACCGCCACCGGCAGCCACAATAGCAGACCGGTGACCAGATAGCCCTTCAGCGTCATCTTGATTTGGGTCATGTCAGTGGCTGTGGCCGCAGTTGCCGCTGCCGCAGGCCGGAGCGCTGCCGCCGCCGCTGTTCTTGAAGTCGGTGGCGTACCAGCCCGAGCCCTTCAGCTGGAAACCGGCGGCGGTCACGCACTTCTTGTAGTCGTGGCTGCCGCAGGCCGGGCAGGCCGCGACCGGCGCATCGCTCATCTTCTGCAGGTGTTCCTTGTTCACGCCGCAGGCATCGCAGTGGTATTCGTAAATCGGCATGGCAATCTCCGGTCGACAACGTGACATTACGTCGAGACAGATAGGGTCGAAAACGCGGCGGATCAAGCCCGCACCGCAAACTTGCGATTATAGCCGACGCAGGCGCTGCACCAAAAGCGTTGCAGCTTTCTCGCCACAGCGCGGCCCAGCGCCCGCCCGGCTTGTCGTGCAGTGCAACAAAGGCGGCGTACTATCCATTAGGAATAAACGGCGCAGTCCCTGCTGCGTCGGCGCACCGGGAGAGCCCGCATGACCCAGTATCTGCCGTTGGCCGGCAAGAAAGGCCTGATCGTCGGCATCGCCAACCAGCACAGCATCGCCTACGGCTGCGCCCGCGCCGCGCACGAGTTGGGCGCCGAGCTGGCGGTCACCTACCTGAACGCCAAGGCCGAACCGTACGTGCGACCGTTGGCCGAACAGCTCGACGCCACGCTGACACTGCCGCTCGACGTCGAGCAGCCCGGCCAGCTCGAGGCGGTGTTCGCCGCGATCGGCGAGCAATGGGGCGGGCTCGACTTCGTGATCCACTCGATCGCCTACTGCCCGATCGACGACCTGCACGGCCGCGTCACCGACTGCTCGCTGGCCGGCTTCAGCCAGGCGATGCGGGTGTCGTGCTACTCGTTCATCGAGATGGCGCGGTTGGCCGAACCCTTGATGACCAACGGCGGCACGCTGGTGACGATGAGCTACCAAGGCGCCGACAAGGTGGTCGAGCACTACAACATCATGGGCCCGGTCAAGGCGGCGCTGGAGAGCACCGCGCGCTATCTGGCCAGCGAGCTCGGCACGCAGGGCATCCGCGTCCACGCGGTGTCGCCCGGCCCGCTGAAGACCCGCGCCGCCAGCGGCATCGCCCATTTCGACAAGCTGATCGACGACGCGATCGAGCGCGCCCCGCAGAACCGCCTGGTCGACATCGACGAGGTCGGCCAGACCGTCGCCTTCCTGGTGTCGGACGCGGCGCGTGCGCTGACCGGCGAGACCCTGTACGTCGACGGCGGCTACCACATCATGGCGTGAATGCCGGCCCCGCCGTTCGGCCAACCCTTACCGGAGTTTCCGATGACCCGCGACGACCACGCGTTTTCCGACTTCATCACCGCCGCTGCCGAGCACGGCCCGCTGCCGCTGGCGGTGGCCCACCCGGCCAGCCGCGAGTCGCTGCGCGGCGCCGTCGAGGCGGCCGAGCGCGGCATCGCCACGCCGATCCTGATCAGCCCGAAGGCCAAGCTCGCCCGGCTCGCCGACGAGCTGGAACTGGATCTGTCCCGCTACGAGCACATCGACGTGCCGCACAGCCATGCCGCCGCCGAGCGCGCGGTCGAGCTGGTGCGCGCCGGCCACGCCGACCTGCTGATGAAGGGCAGCCTGCACACCGACGAATTCATGGCGGCGGTGCTCGACAAGGCCGCCGGCATCCGCACCGACCGGCGGCTGTCGCACGTGTTCATCATGAAGGTGGAGAGCTATCCGCGTTACCTGTTCATCACCGACGCGGCGATCAATATCGCGCCCGACCTCGCCACCAAGCAGGACATCGCGCAAAACGCCATCGACCTGACCCACGCACTCGGTATCGAGCGGCCGAAGCTGGCGATCCTCGCCGCGGTCGAGACGGTCAACCCGAAGATGCCGTCGACGCTCGACGCCGCCGCGCTGTGCAAGATGGCCGACCGCGGCCAGATCCGCGGCGCGCTGCTCGACGGCCCGCTGGCGTTCGATAACGCGATCTCGCGCGAGGCGGCCGACACCAAGGGCATCGTCTCGCTCGTCGCCGGCGACCCGGACATCCTGCTGGTGCCCGACCTCGAGTCGGGCAATATGCTCGCCAAGCAGCTCAGCTATCTCGCGGCCGCCGCCTCGGCCGGCGTGGTGATGGGCGCCAAGGTGCCGATCGTGCTGACCAGCCGCGCCGACGACGCCGACGGCCGACTCGCCTCGACCGCGATCGCCAGCCTGCTCGCGCACCGCCGGCGCCGTCAGGAGGTCGTGCGATGAGCGCGGCGCTGTTCACCCTCAACGCCGGCTCGAGCACGCTGAAGTTCGCCGCATTCAGCCCCGACGACCAGGAGCGACTACTGTCCGGCCAGATCGACCACTTCGGCGCCGAAGGCGCCAAGCTGGTGCTGCAGGCACCGTCCGATACCGCGCCGCGGGAGCGCCGCCTGACCGGCAATAGCCGTGCCGAACAGCTCGCCGCCGCGCTGGCGACCTTGGCCGAACACGGCCTGAGCCCGCTCGCGGTCGCACACCGGGTGGTGCACGGCGGCAGCCGCTTCACCGCGCCGGTCCGGCTCGACGCGGCGAGCCGCGCCGCGCTCGCCGAACTGGCGCCTCTCGCGCCGCTGCACCAGCCGGTCAGCCTGGCGGCGATCGACATAGTCAGCGCGATCGACCCGGCGCTGCCGCAGATCGCCTGCTTCGACACCGCGTTTCACGCCGGCATGCCGGAGCTGGCGCAACGCTTCGCGATCGCCCGCCGCTGGCACGACGCCGGCGTGCGTCGCTACGGCTTTCACGGCCTGTCGTACGCGGCGATCGCGCGGCGGCTGCCGGAGTTCGGCCTGGAAGAACAGCGCGTGGTGGTCTGCCACCTCGGCAGCGGCGCCAGCGCCTGCGCGCTATTGGCCGGCCAGAGCGTCGCCAGCAGCATGGGCTTCTCGGCGCTCGACGGGCTGATGATGGGCAGCCGTCCCGGCACGCTCGACGCCGAGGTGGTGCTGTACTGGCAGGAACAGGCCGGCCTGACCATCGCCGAGGTGCGCGACGAGCTGTATACGCATTCGGGCCTGCTCGGGGTGTCCGGGCTGTCGGCCGACATCCGTACCCTGCTCACCAGCCACAGCCCGGCCGCGCACGAGGCGGTCGCGCTGTTCTGCTACCGGGTCGCGACCGAGATCGGCCGGCTCGCCGCCGCGATGCAGGGCCTCGACGCGGTGGTGTTCAGCGCCGGCATCGGCGAGCACGCGCCGGCGGTGCGCGCCGCGATCCTGAACCAGCTCGGCTGGCTCGGCTTCCGTCTCGACGAGACGGCCAACGACGCCAACGCCCGCCGGATCAGCCACGCCGACAGCCCGCGCTCGGCCTGGGTGATCCCGACCGACGAGGAAGGCGAGATGGCGCGGCTGGCCGCCGGTGTGCTGGCCAACCGCCCCTGATCCGGCACAAGGTTGGCCGAACGCCCGCTTCGGCCAACCTTGCTGCTCGATGCGGCAACAGAAAAGCCCCGCGGTTGCGGGGCTTTTCATACCAAGTCGACCTGTCAGGCCGCGGTGACGCGCAGCCCCGGCGGCAGCGAGAAGGTGGTCTTCTCCGCCACCCCCGGCAGTTCCTCGACCGTCTCGGCGCCGAAGCTCTGGATCCGGGCGATCACCGCCTGCACCAGCACCTCGGGCGCCGACGCGCCGGCGGTCACGCCGACCTTCTGCTTGCCGTCGAACCAGGCTGCATCGAGCAGATCGGCGTTGTCGACCATATAGGCGTCGACGCCCTTCAGCGCCGCCACTTCGCGCAGCCGGTTGGAGTTGGAACTGTTCGGCGAGCCGACCACCACGACGATGTCGCAGTCGTCCGACAGCGCCTTCACCGCGTCCTGGCGGTTCTGGGTGGCGTAGCAGATGTCGTCCTTCTTCGGGCCGTGGATCGCCGGGAAGCGCGCACGCAGCGCGTCGACGATCTCGCGGGTCTCGTCGACCGACAAGGTGGTCTGGCTGACGTAGGAGAGCTTCTCCGGGTCGTTGACCGCCAGCGTCGCCACATCGGCGACAGTTTCGACCAGGTACATGCCGCCATCGGCCTGGCCCATCGTGCCTTCCACTTCCGGGTGGCCGGCATGGCCGATCATCACGATCTCGAGGCCGGCCTCGCGCATCTTCTTCACCTCGATATGCACCTTGGTGACCAGCGGACAGGTGGCGTCGAACACATTCAGGCCGCGCGACTCGGCCTCCTGGCGCACCGACAGCGGCACGCCGTGCGCCGAGTAGATCAGTGTCGCGCCGGCCGGCACGTCGGCCAGGTCTTCGATGAAGATTGCGCCCTTCTCGCGCAGGCTCTCCACCACGAAACGGTTGTGCACCACCTCGTGACGCACGTAGATCGGCGCGCCGAACAGTTCCAGCGCGCGCTCGACGATGCCGATCGCCCGGTCGACGCCGGCGCAGAAACCGCGCGGGTTAGCGAGCAGGATGGTCTTCGTCATATTGCTTCCTAACAATGCGGACCGGGCCGGCCGATTCGGCCGACCACGGTCGGGGTTTAAAGCGCCGGCTTCCTGAAACTATCCAGCACCATCAGCACCGCGCCGACGCAGATGAACGAGTCGGCCAGGTTGAACGCCGGGTAGTACCAGGCATCGTAGTAATGGATCTGGATGAAGTCGATCACGTGGCCGTGGATGATCCGGTCGATCACATTGCCGAGCGCACCGCCGATGATGAAGCTGGCGGCGACATTCATCAGGCAGGAAAAGCGCCCCTTGACGATGTTCCAGCCGAGCCAGCCCGATACGGCGAACGCCAGCACCGCGAACAGGTGCTTCTGCCAGCCGCCGGCGTCGGCGAGGAAGCTGAACGCGGCGCCCGGATTGTAGAGCAGCGTGAAGTTGAACACACCCGGGATCACCTCGCGCACCTCACCGTACTGGTAGTTGCCGTTGAAGTACACCTTGGACAACTGATCGAGCACGATGATCGCCAGCGCCAGCGCGAACCACTTCAGCGCGCCGCTGCTACGGCGTTCGGACAGAGTCATGATGTTGACCTCAGGCATGCTCACGCACCTCGCCGGCACCGTCGAGGTTGCTCACGCAACGGCCGCAGACATTGCCGTGGCCGGCGTGACTGCCGACGTCGGCGCGGTAGTGCCAGCAGCGGTCGCACTTGGCGTGCGCGCTCGGGGTGACGCGAATACGGGTCTCGGCCCCTTCCTTGACGTCGGCACGCGACACGATCAGCACGTACTTCAGGTCGCCGTCCAGACTCCGCAGGTTCTGATACAGCTCGCCCGGCACCTCGATGTCGAGCTCGGCCTGCAGCGACGAACCGAGTTGATCGGCGGCGCGCAGCGCCTCGATTTCCTTGTTCACCTGGGTGCGGAACTCGCGGATCGCCCCCCACTTGTCGCTCAGTTCCTGCTCGGCCTCGGCGAGGCTCTGCGGGAATTCGTGCAGGGTGTGGAACAGTACGCTTTCCTCGTCGCTGTTGGTCAGCACTTCCCACGCCTCTTCGGCGGTGAAGCACAGGATCGGCGAGATCAGCAGCAGCAAGCTGCGGGTGATGTGGTAGAGCGCGGTCTGCGCCGAGCGGCGCGCGTGGCTGTCGGCCTGCGTGGTGTACAGGCGGTCCTTGATCACGTCGAGGTAGAACGCACCGAGGTCTTCCGAGCAGAAGTTGACGATTTCCTGCACCGCGTGATGGAAAGCGTAACGCGGATACAGATCGCCGGCCAGCCGCTCCTGCAGTTGACGGGTCTGCAGCAGCGCATAGCGGTCGAGCTCGAGCAGTTTGTTGACCGGCAGCGCGTGCTCTAGCGGCGCGAAGTCCGACAAGTTGGCCAACAGGAAGCGCAGCGTATTGCGCAGGCGGCGGTACGACTCGGTGACGCGCTTGAGGATCTCATCCGAGATCGCCAGCTCGCCCGAATAATCGGTCGACGCCACCCACAGGCGCAGGATGTCGGCGCCGAGGCTGTCGTTGACCTTCTGCGGCGCAACCACGTTGCCCTTCGACTTGGACATCTTCAGGCCCTTGCCGTCGACCACGAAGCCGTGCGTCAGCAGCTGACGGTACGGCGCGCGGCCGGTGGTGGCGCAGCCGGTCAACAGCGACGACTGGAACCAGCCGCGGTGCTGGTCCGAACCCTCCAGGTACAGGTCGGCCGGCCAGGCCAGCTCCGGGCGCTGCCTCAGCACCGCGAAGTGGGTCGAGCCGGAATCGAACCAGACGTCGAGCGTGTCCGACAGCTTCTTGTACTCTTCGGCCTCGTCGCCGAGCAGCTCGGCGGCATCCAGGCTGAACCACGCCTCGATGCCCTGCTGCTCGATGCGCAGCGCGACCTCTTCGAGCAGCTCGGCCGACCGCGGGTGCAGCTCGCCGCTTTCCTTGTGCACGAAGAAGGTCATCGGCACGCCCCAGTTGCGCTGGCGCGACACGCACCAGTCCGGGCGGTTGCCGATCATCGCCTCGAGGCGGGCACGGCCCCAGGCCGGGAAGAACTCGGTCTCGTCGACCGCCTCCTTGGCGTTGCCGCGCAGCGTCGCACCGTTGTGACCGGCCTTTTCCATGCCGATGAACCACTGCGCGGTAGCGCGGAAGATGATCGGAGTCTTGTGGCGCCAGCAGTGCGGGTAGCTGTGGTTCAGGCGCACGTTGGCTAGCAGCGCGCCGCGCTCTGCCAGCGTTTCGATCACCCGCGGGTTGGCCTCCCAGACAGTCAGGCCGGCGAACAGCTCGGTGTTCGACTTGTAACGGCCGTTGTCGGCGACCGGATTGTCGACCGGCAGGCCGTAAGCCAGGCCGGCCTGGAAGTCTTCCAGGCCGTGCGCCGGCGCGGTGTGCACCAGGCCGGTACCGGCGTCGGTGGTGACGTGCTCTCCGACGATCACCGGCACTTCGCGCTCATAGAACGGGTGCTGCAGCAACAGGTGCTCGAGCCTGTCGCCGCTGGCTTCGGCCAGCACCGGCGCGCCGTCGAAGCCGTAGCGTTGCAGCGCGGCTTCGGCCAGCTCTTTCACCAACACCAGCTTGCCCTTCGGTGTGTCGATCAGCTGGTAGGTTAGCGTGGCGCTCACCGCCACCGCCTGGTTGGCCGGCAGCGTCCACGGCGTGGTGGTCCAGATCACCGCGTAGCCGTCGTCGACGCTAACCGACAGGCCGAATGCTTCGGCCAGCTTCGCGCCGTCGACGAAACGGAACGCCACGTCGATCGCCGGCGAGTTCTTGTCCTCGTACTCGACCTCGGCCTCGGCCAGTGCCGAGCCGCACTCGATGCACCAGTGCACCGGCTTCTCGCCCTTGAACAGGTAGCCGTTCTGGTAGATCTTGCCGAGGGTGCGGACGATGTCGGCCTCTGTCTTGAATTCCATCGTCAGGTACGGATTGTCCCAGTCGCCGAGCACGCCCAGGCGGATGAAGTCCTTCTTCTGGCGGGCGATCTGCTCGTAGGCGTACTCGCGGCACAGCTCGCGGAACTTGGCCGCCGGAATGTCCTTGCCGTGCAGCTTCTCGACCATCAACTCGATCGGCAGGCCGTGGCAGTCCCAGCCCGGCACGTACGGCGCGTCGAAGCCGGACAGCGTCTTGGTCCGGACGATGATGTCCTTGAGCACCTTGTTGACCGCGTGGCCGATGTGAATGTCACCGTTGGCGTATGGCGGGCCGTCGTGCAGGATGAACTTGGGGCGGCCTGCCGCCAGCTTGCGCAGCTTCTGATAACGCTTTTGCTCGTGCCAGCGCTTGACCCAGGCGGGTTCACGTTTTGCCAGGTCACCGCGCATCGGGAACGGGGTGTCCAGCAGGTTGACGGTCTTGCGGTAGTCGATGCTCATGCGTTTTCTCGTTGCAAACTGGTCAAATAGGCTTGGGCACTGGCGGCGTCGCGCTCGATCTGCGCCACCAGTTCCTTTAAATCATCATAACGCGCTTCGTCGCGCAGCTTCTTCAGGAAGCGCACGGTCAGGCGCTGGCCGTACAGGTCGGCCGAACAGTCGAACAGGTGCACTTCCAGCTTGTAATTGAGCGTGTCGGTCACCGTCGGGTTCTGTCCCAGGCTCGCCACCCCGCCCTTGCGACCCAGCGGCGTGTCCACCTCGACCACGAACACCCCGTGCAGCGCCGGCTTGCGGTGCGGCAGGTGGATGTTGGCGGTCGGGAAACCGATGGTGCGACCGAGCTTCTGCCCGTGCATCACCCGGCCGGACAGCTGGTACGGCCGGCCGAGCAGCCGCTCGGCGGCGGCCAGGTCGCCGGCAGCCAGGCATTCGCGCACCCTGGTGCTCGACGCCCGCTCGCCCGCCACCAGCACCGACGGCATCGCCTCGGTGACAAAGTCCGGACAGGCGGCCAAGAGATCAAAATTCCCCTGGCGCTTGGCGCCAAACTGGAAATCGTCGCCGATCAGCAGGTAGCGGGTATGCAGGTCGCCCACCAGCACCTGGCGGATGAAGGCTTCGGCGCTCAACGCCGCGAAACGCGGATTGAAGCGGTAGACGAACACGTAATCGAGCTGACGCTGCGCCTTGAGGAAGGCCAGCTTGTCGCGCAGCGTCGACAGCCGCGCCGGCGGATTGCCGCGGGCGAACACCTCACGCGGGTGCGGCTCGAAGGTCAACAGCGCCGCCGGCAGGTGGCGCGCACACGCCGCATCGCTCAGGCGCGCCAGCATTTTCTGGTGTCCATGGTGCACGCCATCGAAGTTGCCGATGGTCAGCGCACAGCCCTGGGGCACGGCATCGCCATGCGGAGGTCCGAAAAAAACCTGCATTCCCCGCCCTGCTCCTGAAAACAGATGATTCTAACGGTCGCCACGCCCGGACGCCACCCGCACGGACACTCGGCGGCTGCCGCCGAAATATATGAAAAAAGCCCTGCTTGTGCAGGGCTTTTTTGACAGAAGGAAAACCTTCAGCGGGCCGATTACTGAGCCGGCTGGGTGGCTTCTTTCAGGGTGTTGATTTGCAGCTCTACGCGACGGTCGCCAGCGGAGCAAGCGTTGCGAGCGGCTTTGTTCTTGAACTTCTTGCCCTTGCACTGTTCGGTGAACTTGGCATCGGCCTTGCCTTTGCCCACAGCGGTCAGCTTTTCAGCCGGTACGCCATGAGAAGCCAGGTAGTCCTTAACCGTGTCAGCACGCTTCTGCGACAGGGCCTGGTTGTACTTGTCGGTACCAACCCAGTCGGTGTAACCGTCGATCTCGACGCTCTGCAGGTTCACGCCGCCTTGCTTGAAGCGCTCAACCAGCGGATCCAGCTCTTTGGTGGCGTCCGGACGCAGGGTCGCTTTGTCGAAGTTGAACAGCACTTCGGCGGAGATGGTGACTTTTTCGGTCACAACGACCATTTTCGGCTTTTCAACAGCTACCGGCTTCGGAGCTTCTTTGTCGCCGCACTCGACCAGGCCTTCGGTGGCCTTGTCGAAGTAAGCAGTACGCCAGCATTCACCGTAGCTGTTACGGGTCACGGCATCGGTGGTTTGATCAACGGTGTAACCCGGCTTGGCAGCAAAGGCACTCGCCGATACCAGCATGGCAGCTACCAGAGCGCTCAGTTTCAGCTGTTTGGTCATGTTATTCCCTTTTTTTGTAAAACGTATCCGTGCGGCAAACGCGCAAAGACGCACTCGACTTTAAGCTCACTGCAAACAACAGGGTGTTGCCAAGCTGTGTCTATGCAGTTATCCGGCACTATAGGAATGCGGCAATCCACTGTCAACAGCACCACAGGCGCAAAACCGCCAACTTGTTGCATAAAAACCAAAAAAACCTGCTATGGAAGACCCGAATCGTGTCTTCCATACAACACCATCAGTCCATAGTGACGCGTCGACGAAACAGTGGTTCGGGTTCGCGGTAAGTGGACTGGTAACGCTCGCTGAATCGAGCCAGCGCTTGCAGGGCGACGTCAATATTCTGGGCCGGCTTTATTTCAAACGCATTAAAACCGACCTGCCACAGATAGTGAAGCTGATCCTGCCCGACATCGCCGAGCGCACGTAGTTCACCCTGATAGTTGTAGCGTTCCCGCAACAAACGACCGATGCTGTAGCCGCGCCCGTCGGCAAACGCCGGGAAGTCGACCGCCACCAGCGGCAGCCGGTCGAGCGATGCGGCGAGTTCGGCCGGATCGTCGTCCGGCGCGAGCCACACCGCGGTGCGGCCCAGACGGGCCTGCCAACGTTGCGGTTCGGCCAACCAGGCGGCCAGCGGCACGATGACGTCGCCATCCTGTGGCACGTTGGCCACAGCACCGTCCTCGCCCAGAGACAGACGCACCCAGTCGTCGGCGGCGATGACGCCGTCCTTAATGATCTTTTGCATAGACGCGCTCCTTGAAGGGGGGGATGCCGAGACGGCGCACGGTGTCGATGAAGCGCTCGTCGTCCTGGCGCTGCTCGACGTAGACCGACAGGATCTTCTCGATCACGTCGGGCATCTGTGCGCGGGCGAACGACGGGCCGATCACCTTGCCGAGGCTGGTTTGGTTGCCCTGGCTGCCGCCGAGGGTGATCTGGTACCACTCCTCGCCGCTCTTGTCGACGCCGAGCACGCCGATGTGGCCGACGTGGTGATGACCACAGGCGTTCATGCAGCCGGACATGTTCAGGTCGATCTCGCCCAGGTCGTTTAGGTAGTCGAGGTCGTCGAAACGCTGCTGGATCGCCTCGGCGACCGGGATCGACTTGGCGTTGGCCAGCGAGCAGAAGTCGCCGCCCGGGCAGCAGATGATGTCGGTCAACAGGCCGACGTTCGGGGTGGCGAAGCCTTGCTGCTTGGCCAGTTCCCACAGCGTGAACAGCTCGCTTTCCTTCACGTCCGGCAGGATCAGGTTCTGCTCGTGGGCGACGCGGATCTCGCCGAAGCCGAAGCGGTCGGCCCAGTCGGCCACCGCGTCCATCTGCGCGTCGGTTGCATCGCCCGGCGGCACGCCGGTCTTCTTCAGCGACAGCACCACCGAGCGGTAACCCGGCTGACGATGTTCACGGGTGTTGCGTGCCACCCAGCGCGCAAACGCCGGTTGTTCGGCCAACTTGGCGGTGAACTCGGCCGGGTTGGCCGACAGGCTCTCGTAGGCCGGCGCGGTAAAGAAGCCGGCGTAGTGCGCGACGTCTTCCGGGCGGATGGTGGCCGGGCCGTCCTTCAGGTGCGACCACTCCTCCTCCACCTTGGCGGCGAAGCCTTCCACCGTCAGCGCCTTCACCAGGATCTTGATCCGCGCCTTGTACTTGTTGTCGCGGCGACCGTAGCGGTTGTAGACGCGCAGGATCGCGTCCAGATAGGTCAGCAGGTGCTCGGTCGGCAGGAACTCGCGCACCACCTCGCCGATGATCGGGGTGCGGCCGAGGCCGCCGCCGACGATCACCTTGAAGCCGACTTCACCGGCGGCGTTCTGCGCCATGTGCAGGCCGATGTCGTGCACCAGCGTGGCGGCGCGGTCTTCGACGGCGCCCGAGACGGCGATCTTGAACTTGCGCGGCAGGTAGGCGAATTCGGGGTGCAGCGTGCTCCACTGGCGGATGATCTCGCAGTACGGGCGCGGGTCGATCAGCTCGTCGGCGGCGACGCCGGCGAACGCGTCGGTGGTGGTGTTGCGCACGCAGTTGCCCGAGGTCTGGATCGCGTGCATTTCCACCTCGGCCAGCTCGGCCAGGATGTCCGGCACCGACTCCAGCGTCGGCCAGTTGTACTGCAGGTTCTGGCGGGTGGTGAAGTGGCCGTAGCCCTTGTCGTAGCGGCGGGCGATGTCGGCGAGCTTCCTGAGCTGCGCGCTCGACAGGTGGCCGTACGGGATCGCCACGCGCAGCATCGGCGCGAGGCGCTGGATATACAGGCCGTTCATCAGCCGCAGCGGGCGGAATTCGTCCTCGGAAAGCTCGCCAGCGAGGAAGCGGCGGGTCTGGTCGCGGAATTCCTCGACCCGCTCGCGGACGATGCGGTGGTCGATGGCGTCGTAACGGTACATGGCACCCTCTCAACACCGGCCGTGCTGGCCGGCAAGACTAAATAGAATCAGATAGCGGAGACGTTGGCCGGCTTCTTGACGTGCAGGCCACACTCCTTCAACTCGGGGTTCTCCCACCACCAGCGGCCGGCGCGCACGTCTTCCCCGACGGTGATCGAGCGGGTACAGGGCGCACAGCCGATTGACGGGTAACGCTTGGCGTGCAGCGCGTTCACCGGCACCTCGCGCTCCTTCAGGTAGGCCCACACTTCCTTCTCGGTCCACTCGATCAACGGGTTGAACTTCATCAGGCCGTTGCCGGCGTCGAATTCGCGGTCGGCGAGATCGGTACGGGTCGGCGACTGCTCGCGGCGCAGGCCGGTGATCCAGGCCTGCTGGCCGGCCAGCGCGCGCTTGAGCGGCTCGAGCTTGCGGATCCGGCAGCATTCCTTGCGCAGCTCGACACTGTCGTAGAACGCATTGATGCCGTGCTGGTTAACGTAGCCCTCGACGTTGGCCGAATCGGGGA
Source organism: Crenobacter sp. CS_VA4 (assembly GCF_055597485.1). NCBI lineage: Bacteria > Pseudomonadati > Pseudomonadota > Betaproteobacteria > Neisseriales > Neisseriaceae > Crenobacter > Crenobacter sp. CS_VA4. The sequence continues at coordinate 91,859 of NZ_JBVMAE010000008.1, read as the reverse complement.
AGTACACCCGCACCGGGTGGATGGTGTAGCGCTCGCCGACTTCCTGCATCAGCGTGTACGTCTCCGCCGGCAGCCGACCGGTGTCGAGGCTGAACGACGCGATCGGCAGATTCAGCCGGGCGATCAGGTCGGTCAGCACCATGTCTTCGGCACCATAGCTGTTGGCGAACACCGCCGGCGCGAAGTCGCGGGCAATCTCGGCGAGCAGCGCCTCGGTGGCGGCCAGTTTTTCCTCGAACGACATGGCAAGCTCCAGTAAAAAGTCCATTGACAATTGAACGCATGGTATCCAACATGCCTAAAACCCTAAAAGAATATTGCGTTAGGGTTTAAGTACTTATAGTTTTATAGAAATAAGACAAGAGACTGAACGATGAAGCTGCAGCAACTGCGCTACCTGGTCGAGGTAGCCAAACAGGGACTGAACGTCTCCGAGGCGGCCGAGAAGCTACACACCTCGCAGCCCGGCATTTCCAAGCAGATCCGCCTGCTCGAGGACGAACTGGGCATCCAGGTGTTCATCCGCAACGGCAAGCGCGTCGTGGCGGTGTCCGAGCCCGGCAAGGAGGTGCTACGCATCTCCGAGCGGATCCTGCGCGAGGCGCAGAACCTGAAGCGGGTCGGCGACGAATTCGCCCGCGAGGCGGAAGGCTCGCTGACCGTCGCGACCACCCACACCCAGGCGCGCTACGCGCTGCCGGACACCATCGCCGAGTTCGTGCGCCGCTACCCGAAGGTGCGGCTGTCGATCAAGCAGGGCAGCCCGACGCAGATCTGCGAGATGGTCGTCGCCGGCGAGGCGGATCTCGCGGTTGCCACCGAGGGCATCGCGCTCTACAAGGAGCTGGCGATGCTGCCCTGCTACGAGTGGAACCGCAGCGTGGTGGTGCCGGTCGGCCATCCGCTGTTGGCGCTGGAGCGGCCGATCACGCTGGCCGACATCGCCAGCTTCCCGATCGTCACCTACGACTTCGCCTTTGCCGGCCGCTCCAAGATCAACAAGGCGTTCAACGACGCCGGGCTGACCCCGAACGTGGTACTGACCGCGATCGACACCGACGTGATCAAGACCTATGTGACGCTCGGCCTCGGCATCGGCATCATCGCCACCATGTCGTATGAAGCCGAACGCGATACCAAGCTGCGCGCGCTCGATGCCTCGCACCTGTTCGACTCGTCGACCACCAAGATCGGCCTCAGGAAAGACGCCTACCTGCGCGGTTTCGCCTACACCTTCATCGAGTTGTTCGCCCCGCACCTGACCCGCAAGGCGGTCGAGGCGGCGCTGCTGGCGCACGAGCCGGACGACGACGAGTAAGCGGTTGCGGCTAAAGGCTGGCCGGACACCGCACAGCACAACGCCCCGGGCCTGCGCCCGGGGCGTTGTCGCGTGGCGCTCGACGACGCTTACAGCGTCAGGCCGCCGGTCACCTCGATCGCGGCGCCGTTGATGTAGCTCGCCTCGTCGCTGGCCAGGAAGGCGTAGACGTTGGCGATCTCTTCCGGCTGCGCCATCCGGCGCATCGGTACCTTGTCTTCCATCGCCTGGATTACCTTCTCCGGCATCGACTTCAGGATCGGGGTCTCGACAAAGCCCGGGCACACTGCGTTGGCGCGGATGCCCTTCTTGCCCAGCTCCTTCGCCCAGGTCTTCACGAAGCCGATCACGCCGAATTTGGACGCGGCGTAGTTGGTCTGGCCGAAGTTGCCGTAGACACCGACCACCGACGAGGCGTTCAGGATCACCCCGCCGCCCTGCTCGACCATGGTGTCCACCACCGCCTTGGCGCAGTTGTAGACGCCCTTGAGGTTGACGTCGATCACGCGATCAAACTGCTCGTCGGTCATCTTGGTCAGCTGCGCATCCGCCAGGATGCCGGCGTTGTTGACCAGCACGTCGATCCGGCCGAAGCGGTTCTTCAGATCGGCGACCATATCGGCGATCTGCGCCTTGTTGGTCACGTCGACCCGATAGCCGACCGCCTCGCCACCGGCCGCCTTGATCTCGCCGACGATCGCCTGCACGGCGTCGAAGTTCAGATCGCCGACGGCAACGATCGCGCCCTCCTTGGCAAACTTCAGCGCGGTGGCCTTGCCGATGCCGCTGGCCCCGCCGGTGATGATGGAAACCTTGCCCTTCAAACGCATGACTTTCCTTTCGATGTCTGTCGGCGCCGCCTCCGGCGCCCGTTAGGCGCCCGGCGATCCCGCCACCGGTCACGGCCATGATGTGCGGCCACGCCGGGAAGTTATTATCGCGAACTGCCTTGCTAACCGGTGCACCGCGAGGTCGCACTATTTTGCGATGCACAATAACGATATGCACTATAGCGCACGGATTTTTAAGGGTAAAGACAACAGAATGACGTTGACGTGATGCACCGCAAAATCGCTGCGGGCAACAAAAAGCGGCACCCAAGGGTGCCGCCTTCCCCCGCAGGGTGGATTACTCCAGGCCCCTGCTGTCCAGGTACGACTCGTAGTCGCCCATGTAGTGCTCGTAGCCGCCCTTGCCGTCGAGTTCGAGAATCTGCGTCGCCAGCGACGACACGAACTGCCGGTCGTGCGACACGAAGATCAGCGTACCCTTGAACTTCTCGAGCGCCATGTTCAGCGACTCGATCGACTCCATGTCCATATGGTTGGTCGGCTCGTCCATCAGCATCACGTTTGGCTTGGTCAGGATCAGCTTGCCGTACAGCATGCGCCCCTTCTCTCCACCGGACAGCACGCGCACGTTCTTGGTCACGTCGTCGCCACCGAACAGCAACCGGCCGAGCGTGCCACGTATCACCTGCTCGTCGTCGCCTTCCTGGGCCCACTCGCGCATCCACTCGGACAGGTTGTCGTCGGTGTCGAACTCGGCCTCGTGATCCTGCGCGTAGTAGCCGACCTGCGCCTTCTCCGCCCACTTGATCTGGCCCGCATCGGCGGTGACGCCTTCAGCCAACTTGGTCTCGTAGCCACCGGCCAGCAGTTTCATCAACGTCGACTTACCGGCACCGTTCGGGCCGATGATCGCCAGGCGCTGGCCCGCTTCCAGGATCAGGTTCAGGTTCTGGAACAGTGGCTTGTCAAACGACTTGGACAGACCGCCGATCTCCACCGCCTGGCGGTGCAGCTTCATCTTGTCGTCCACTTCGAAGCGGATGAACGGGTTCTGACGGCTGGACGGCTTGACGCTGACCATTTCCGACTTGAGCTTGTCCACCTGCTTGAGGCGGCTGGTCGCCTGGCGGGCCTTCGACTTGTTGGCCGAGAAGCGCGCGACGAATTCCTGCAGGTCTTGGATGCGTTCCTTGGCCTTGGCATTGGTCGACAGCTGCCGCTCGCGTGCCTGGGTGGACGCGATCATGTAGTCGTCGTAGTTGCCCGGGTAGAGCTGGATGGTGTTGTAGTCCAGGTCGGCCATGTGGGTGCACACCTGGTTCAGGAAGTGACGGTCATGCGAGATGATGATCATCGTCGACTCGTACTCGTTCAGCACGTGTTCGAGCCAGCGAATCGTGTTGATGTCCAGGTTGTTGGTCGGTTCGTCGAGCAGCAGCACGTCCGGCTTGGAGAACAGCGCCTGCGCCAACAGCACGCGCAGCTTGAAGCCCGGCGCCACTTCGCTCATCGGGCCGTTGTGCAGCTCGAGCGGAATACCGACGCCCATCAACAGCTCGCTGGCACGCGCCTCGGCGGTGTAGCCGTCGTACTCGGCAAACTTTGCCTCGAGTTCGGCCGCCTGCATGTAGTCGTCTTCGGTGGCCTCGAGGTTGGCGTAGATCGCGTCGCGCTCGGACATCGCCGCCCACATCTCGGTGTGGCCCATCAGCACCACGTCGAGCACGCGCTGGTCTTCGTACGCGAACTGGTCCTGGCGCAACTTACCCAAGCGTACGCCGGTTTCGATCGCCACTTCGCCGGCGCTCTGCTCCAGATCGCCGCCGAGAATCTTCATGAAGGTGGACTTGCCCGAACCGTTCGCACCGATCAGGCCGTAACGGTTGCCTTCGCCAAACTTGACCGAAACCTTTTCGAACAACGGTTTCGCGCCGAACTGCATCGTAATGTTATTAGTACTGATCACGCCTAGGACCCTTCAGCCAATCGAGCCGTAAGTATCGGAAAAATGGGGCATTCTATCACAAGCGCCGCCCGCGCTGCAGACCCCCCGCCACCCTGCTTCGGCCAACCTTTTGCCGTGAAAGCGAATTCCGCTACAATCGAAAGCCTTTACATCCCACTCACGAATAGGCAGAGCTATGCTGACCGGTAGTTTGGTGGCCCTGGTCACACCGATGCACGACGATGGCCGGGTCGACTTCGACGCGTTGAACCGGCTGGTTGATTTTCATATCGAAAACGGCACCAACGGCCTGGTCGCCGTCGGCACCACCGGCGAGTCCGCCACCTTGCAGGTTGACGAGCACATCGCCGTGGTCAAGGCGGTGGTCGCGCAGGCGGCCGGCCGGGTAGCGGTCATCGCCGGCGCCGGCGCCAACTCGACCGCCGAGGCGATCGAACTGACCCGCCACGCCAAGGACGTGGGTGCGGATAGCGTGCTGTCGGTAGTGCCCTACTACAACAAGCCGACCCAGGAAGGCATGTATCAGCACTTCCGCGCCATCGCCGAAGCGGTCGACATCCCGGTGGTGCTGTACAACGTGCCGGGCCGCACCGTGGCCGACATGAGCAACGACACCGTGCTGCGCCTGGCCGAGATCTCGAACATCATCGGCCTGAAGGACGCCACCGCCGACCTGGCGCGCGCCTGCGACCTGTTCCTGCGCGCGCCGAAAGACTTCGCGCTCTACACCGGCGACGACGCCACCGCGCTGGCGTTCCTGCTGTGCGGCGGCCACGGCGTGATCTCGGTGACCGCCAACGTCGCACCGAAGAGCTTCAGCGCGATGTGTGCCGCCGCAATCAAAGGCGATATCGCCACCGCCCGTGAACTGAATGACAGCCTGCAGGGCCTGCACAAGCAGCTGTTCTGCGAACCGAACCCGATTCCGGCCAAGTGGGCACTGCACCGCATGGGCCTGATCGGCGCCGGCATGCGTCTGCCGCTGACCCCGCTGTCCGCCGACGCCGTCCCGGCTGTCGAGGCCGCGCTACAGCAGGCCAAGGTTCTTTGAAGAAATTTCCGAATACCGGAGTGTGCATGAAACGCAATGCCTCTGTCGCACTACTGCTGTCGGCCAGCCTGCTGGCCGCCTGCAGCAGCACCAGCCAACCGCTGGACAAGAAGCTGGATTACAAGACCGACGGCCCCAAGCCGCAGGGCGCCAGCCTGGAAGTGCCGCCGGACCTGACGGCCCCGCAGATTCAGAACAAGTACAGCATCCCCGGCGGCGGCACCGCCTCGCTCGCCGCCATGGGCAAAGCCGAGCAGCAACCAGGCAAGGCACCGGTCGTCGCCGCCGACAACAGCGGCGTGCTGAACAAGATCGACAACGTCACCATGCAGCGCGATGGCAATCAGCGCTGGCTGGCGGTCAAGGGCAAGAGCGCCGCCGAGCTGTGGCCGCAGCTGAAGGCCTTCTGGCAAGACAACGGCTTCGTGATCAAGTCCGAAGAGCCTGATGTCGGCCTGATGGAAACCGACTGGGCGGAAAACCGTGCCAAGCTACCGAACGACGGCCTGCGCAAGCTGATGGACACCGTCGGCATCGGCGGCGTCTATTCCACGCCGGAACGGGACAAGTTCCGGATCCGCCTGGAGAAGACCGCTAACGGCGTCGAAGTGTACTTCTCGCACCGCGGCATGTACGAGACCTACGTCGACGAAGGCAAGTCCGAAACGATGTGGCAGCCGCGCCCGAGCGACCCGCAGCTGGAGGCTGCCTTCCTCGGCCGCTTCATGATGCGCCTGGGGCTATCCGAAGAACAGGCCCGCCAGGAAGTGAAGCAGGCCGACGCGCCGCAGAAGAACGCCCGCGCCCAGGTGGAGGGCGACACGCTGCAGGTCGTCGACAGCTTCGATCGCGCCTGGCGTCGCATCGGCCTGGCTCTCGACCGGATCGGCCTGACCGTGAACGACCGCGACCGCTCGAAGGGCCTCTACTTCGTCAAGCCGGCGAAGAACGAACTCGACCCGAAGGGCAAGGAATCCGGCGGTTTCTGGTCGAGCCTGGCGTTCTGGAAGAGCAGCGACACCAAGAGCGACGCCGTCAAGCAAGGCGCCGAATACCGCGTACTGGTGAAGGAAGTCGGCGAAGGCCGCAGCCAGGTACAGCTGCTCGACGACACCGGCAACGTGCTCAACAACACGCTGAGCAAGACCGTGCTGAGCAAGCTGCAATCCGAACTGCAGTAAGCCTCCTGGCACGACAAAAACGGCTCACCGAGGTGAGCCGTTTTTCTTTGCCTGCGCGCGGTGCATCGGCGGACAGCCGAGCAGAACGCCCGATCAAGCGCCTAGGCGCGCATGCCGAGCAGGCTCACCACGCGGCGAGCAGGCACGAAAAAACCGGCCCGAGGGCCGGTTTTTTTGACTTCGGTGCTAAATTACTTAGCAGCGGAAGCAGCAGCAGCCGGAGCCGAAGCAGCAGCAGCCGGGGCGGAAGCAGCAGCAGCCGGAGCCGAAGCAGCAGCAGCCGGAGCGGAAGCTTCAACGGCCGGAGCCGAAGCTTCAGCCGGAGCTTCTTGTTTTTTACCGCAAGCGGACAGAGCTACAGCCAGCAGGGCAGCAACGAGGAGCGACTGTTTCATTTTATCGTGACCTTAATACAAGTGAGTTGAACAAGACGTCTAGCGATGCCGCCCGATATTTTAGTGGAACGGCATTAAACCATCGGTGCGCGAAATTGTAGCACGAAAAGTTCGACCGCAAAGAGGTCAGTGACAGAAAAATCCAACAGGTACATCAGTTTTTCTGCACCACAGCGCATCCGTTTTGGAATGCATCCCTCGCGGACGTTGCTTTGCGAACCAACACCGTGCACTTTCGATCAAACCTTGTCGCTATTGTGCTACAGGGTCGGCCAGATGCCAATAGCCAGCCTGGTAGCCTTCGTACAAGAGCGCCAACATTGTCGCGGAAACATCACTGCCGGAAAGCCGGCGATGGTTGGCCAGACACTGCCAGAATGCTTGATCGACCGGGTCCGTCGCCAGTAATTCCGCATTGCAATAAAACCGTTGCTCAATGTAGAGAATCTGACTCTTCAGATCAAGCACAATCCCATTTTGCATGGCGAGTGTGGCAAATTCGTCCTCATCGAGCGCCTCCTCCGGCGCATCGTAGAACACGTGCGCCTTCGGTTCGGTGAGGTAATGACCGAGAAAATCGGCGATCGTCGCCCGATCCCAGCGCACCTCGGCGAGCATGCGGCCGACCTCGTCGATCATCGCGTCGCCGATCTGCGCCGGCTCGTCTTGATAGCTCAGCGTCGGGTCGGCGTAGATGCCGTCGAGACAAACCCGATCCTGCAGATAGACCAGGAACTGCGTGGCCAGCTCCTGCGCCGACGGCGCACGAAAGCCGATCGAGTAGGTCATGCCCGGCTCGAGCGCGACGCCGTAGTGCGCGTAGCGCGGCGGCAGGTAGAGCATGTCGCCGTGCTCGAGAATGAACTCCTGTTCGCAATGGAATTCGCGCAGGATCTTCAGCGGCGCGCCGTCGACCAATTCCATTTGCGGCTGCGCGGCAATCTTCCAGCTCTTGCGGCCGCCGACCTGTAGCAGAAAAACATCATACGAGTCGAAATGCGGGCCGACCGTACCGCCCGGCGGCGCATAACTGATCATCAGATCGTCGAGCCGGGCGTACGGGATGAAGTTGAAACGCCACAGGATGTCGGCGATGTGCGGCAGGTGGTGGTTGACGTTCTGCACCAGCACGGTCCAGTCGCTTTCCGGCAGCTTCTTGAAACGCGCCGGCCGGAACGGCCCGCTCTCGAGATGCCAGCGACCGTTGCGGCACTCGATCAGCCGCGACTCGACGTCGTCCTGCTGGGCGAGCTCGGCCAGCCAGGCAAAATCGACGTGCGGGCCGACGTCGGCGAGCGCGCCGCGGATCAAGAGCGGCTGCTTGTGCCAGTAGTCGCGGAGGAACTCGGCCGGGGTCAGACCGCCGAGCAGGGGGTGCGGGGTATGCTGCATGGCTTTTTTCGGGATCGCAGGAAGGCGCCGCGGGCGAAACCGCATCAGCGCCGACCCGATGGTTTACAATAGGGGGCAAGGCGGCTTTCGCTCACGCCCTGGCGGGGCCGAGAGAACACCGATCGCAACTGGTCTGTCAAGGCCGCTCAACCCCACTCTTACGGAACACCGCATGCAAATCGCCAAAGACACCGTAGTGTCGCTGCACTACGAAATGTACGACGCCGACAACAACCTGCTCGACAAGACCGACGAGCCGATCAGCTACCTGCACGGCGGCTACGACGGCATTTTCCCGGTGGTCGAGGAAGCGCTGCAAGGCAAGAATGTCGGCGACAGCGTGGATGTGACCATGCAGCCGGACGATGCCTTCGGCGAGCCGGACGAAGAACTGGTCCGTACCGAGCCGCTGGACGTGTTCCCGGCCGACGTCGAAGTCGGCATGATGTTCGAAGCCGACGATCCGGAAACCGGCGACGTGCTGGTATTCCGCGTGATCGACATCGCCGAAGGCAAGGCCGTGGTTGACGCCAACCACCCGCTGGCCGGCCAGAAAGTGCGCTTCGTCGCCAAGGTGTCCGAAGTGCGCGCCGCCAGCGCCGACGAAATCGCCCACGGCCACGCCCACGGCGAACACGGCCACCACCACTGAGCCGTTTCGGCCAAGGTGGCAAACAACGGGTCAGCCCTCGGGCTGGCCCGTTTTGTTTTAGCGACGCTGCCGCGCCAGGCGCAGCACGCCGAGCAGCGCCGCCAGCGCCAGCGCCAGGCGCAGCCACACCTCCTCGTGACGGCCGTGCAGCTGCAGCACCAGCCAGGCGCTGTAGCCGGCGGCGAGCACCGCCAGCAGCACGGCAAAACGCTGCAAGCCGAGCCGCGACAGGCGCAGCCAGCCGAGCCGGGCGAACCACAGCTTGGCCACGGCCCAACCAACCAGCGCGCCGGCGGCGAGATCGATCGGCCAGTGCACGCCGATCGCGATCCGCGACAGCATCACCAGCAGCGCGCCGCCGATAGCGAGCTTCAGCTGCGGCCGCCCCGGCCACAGCCAGAGCAGGCAGACGGTGAGATAGCTCGACGCCATCGCATGCCCCGACGGGAACGAGCCGTTGCTCGGCGGCGCGTCGAGCAGGGTGACACTGCCCGGCGGCAGCACCAGGAACGGCCGCGGCTCGGCGAAGCCCGCCTTCAGCAAGCCGGCCAGCAGCATGATCGGCAGCGCGGCGAACAGCAGCGTCGCCAGCCGGTCGGGCCAGCGCAGGCCGAGCAGGATCACGATCATCAGCACGCTCGGCCAGTCACCGAACACCGAGGCGATCCGCCACAGCGGCGCCGGCAGCGCGGCCAGCGCATGGTGGCCGGCGAGGAACAGCGCGCGATTGAGACCGGGATCGGTAAACAGCAGCAGGGTGAGTGGCACCAGCAGGACGGCCGGCCAATAGAGATACAGGCGTTGCAAAACAGACACTCCGACTACAAGGTTGGCCGAACCATGCCGGGCGCGGCACGGCAGGTTCAGACGGGTTGGCGACCGACGGTGAGGCGGTCGAGTCCCGCCAGATCGGGCAGCGTTTCGACCCGCTCGAGGCCGGCGGCAGCGAACAGCGCGCGCACCGCCTCGCCCTGGTCGTAGCCGTGCTCGACCATCAGCCAGCCGCCCGGCGCCAGCCGCGCCGACGCACCGGCCGCGAGCTCGCGCAGGCAGGTCAAGCCATCGGCGAGGTCGGTCAGCGCGCCGCCCGGTTCGAAACGCAGGTCGCCCTCGGACAGATGACGATCGTCGGCGGCGATGTACGGCGGATTGGAGACGATCAGGTCGAAACGGGTCGCGCCCGGCAGCGCGGCGTACCAGCTGCCCTGGCTGAACGCGACACTGGCGCCGAGCGCGGCGGCGTTGGCCTGCGCCACGTCCAGCGCGGCGGCCGACAGGTCGCTGGCGCTGACTCGCCAGGCCGGCGCCTCCAGCGCCAGCGTGATCGCGATGATGCCGCTACCGGTGCCGAAGTCGTGCACCCGCGCCGGCATGTCCCGTCCGACCCGTTCGAGCGCCGCGTCGACCAGGTGTTCGGTCTCCGGGCGCGGGATCAGCACCGCCGGCGATACCGCGAAGTCGCGGCCGTAGAACTCGCGACAGCCGAGCAGGTAGGCCATCGGTTCGCCGTGGCGGCGGCGTTCGACCAACGCTACGAAGCGCGCGGCTCGATCGGCGTCGAGCTCGCGCTCCGGCCAGGCGATCAATTGGGCATGGGTCAGGCCGCTGACCCGCTGCAGCAGCAGGCGGGCTTCGAGACGCGGCAGGCCGGCGGCGGCGAGCAATTGCTGGATCGTGTTCATCACATCAGGAACAGCGAGGCGAGGCCGAGGAAGATGAAGAAGCCGCCCGAGTCGGTGCAGGCGGTGATCAGCACGCTCGAGCCGAGCGCCGGGTCGTGGCCGAACTTCTGCATCAAGGTCGGGATCAGCACGCCCATCGTCGCGGCGAGGATCAGGTTCAGCGTCATCGCCGTGGCCATCACCAGACCGAGCGAGAAGCTGTGGTACAGCCCCCACGCCACCACGCCGATCACCCCGCCCCAGATCAGGCCGTTGATCACGCTGACGCCGAGCTCCTTGCGCCACAGCCGCCACGCCTGGTTAACCTGCAGCTGCCCCATCGCCAGCGAGCGCACGATCATCGTGATGGTCTGGTTGCCCGAGTTGCCGCCGATGCCGGCGACGATCGGCATCAGCGCGGCGAGCGCGACCAGCTGCTGGATCGAGTGCTCGAACGCGCCGATCACCCGGCTGGCGACGAAGGCGGTGCACAGATTGATCGCCAGCCACGCCCAGCGGTTCTTCACCGAATCGCTCACCGGCGCGAACAGGTCTTCCTCTTCCTTCAGGCCGGCCATGTTCAGCATATCGCTGTCCGATTCCTCGCGGATCACGTCGAGCATCTCGTCGACGGTGAGGCGGCCGATCAGCTTGCCGCCCGCGTCGACCACCGGCGCGGTGATCAGGTCGTAGCGCTCGAACGCCAGCGCCGCTTCTTCGGCGTCGTCGTCCGGGTGGAAGGTGACCAGCTCGGTCGCCATCACCTCGGCGACTTCGGTGTCCGGGTCGGAGACAAGCAACTTCCTGATCGACAACACGCCCTTGAGAGTCTCGTCGTCGTCGATCACGAAGATCTTGTCGGTATGGTCGGGCAGCTCGTCGAAGCGGCGCAGGTAGCGCAGCACCACTTCGCACGACACGTCGGCGCGGATCTTCACCAGCTCGAAGTCCATCAGCGCGCCGACCTGGTCTTCCCGGTAGGACAGCACCGACTGCAGCTGCGCGCGCTCTTCCTCGTCGAGCGTGCCCATCACCTCGTAGACCACCTGGCGCGGCAGGTCGGGCGCGAGGTCGGCCAGTTCGTCGGCGTCGAGGTCCTCGACCGCGGCGACCAGCTCGTCGCTGTCCATCGCCTCGATCAGCGACTCGCGCACCGCATCGGACACTTCGAGCAGGATCTCGCCGTCGTCCTCGCTCTTGACCATCTCCCAGACCAGCAGGCGGTCGTCGAGCGGCAGCGATTCGAGGATGTAGGCGATGTCGGCCGGGTGCAGCTGGGCGAGCTTCTGCTGCAGCTCGGTCAGGTTCTGCTTGTGGAGCAGGTTTTCGACCAGCTGCTGCTTGTCGGCCGGCTCATGGCGGGACTCTTCCTGCCTATGGACGAGCTCTTCGACCAGGCGCTGGCGCTCGAGCAAGCGCTGGACCTGGTTCAGGTTGTCTTGCAGACGATCGGTGGGTTTTCTTTCGAGAACCGTCATGCACGCCTCCTTACCGCCGTTGCGGCGGATGCGGCTTGTGGCGCATCGACGGACCAACGGCAGGAATCAGATAGGGGTAGTTAAACGACTACGTATTAAAGGGTAACCGGGCAAGTCCATGGTCAAACCGCGCGCTTGGCGCGGTCGAAATGGAAAACACGTGATTTTAACACAGCGGCGCCGGGGCTTGCCAGACGGGGCTTTGGGCGGGATAGCGGGTAGGAAAAAAGGTTGGCCGAAACGGTTTCGGCCAACCTTCGATGAACAGCAGATCGGGTCGTGGTGACGACGGCTCAGGGCACGTCGGCGAAGCGCATCCGCGCGGCGATGATGCGGGTCTTCTTCGCCAGGCCGCGGGCGTTGCGGTGCTCGTCGTAATAACGCGGGTTGGGCACCATCGCGGCGAGCTTGGCGGCCTGGCCGGCCGATAGGCTGGCCGCACCGGTACGGTAGTAATGGCGGCTGGCCGCCTCGGCGCCGAACACGCCGTTGCCCCATTCGATCACGTTCAGATAGATCTCGAAGATGCGGCGCTTGTCCATCACCGCTTCGAGCATCACCGTGATCGCCGCCTCCTCGAGCTTGCGCCACGGCGTCTTCTTGCTAGACAGGAACAGGTTCTTCGCCAGCTGCTGGCTGATCGTCGAACCGCCGGCGACGATGCGGCCCTGCTTCACGTTCTTCTGGAACGCCGCCTCGATGCCGTCCCAGTCGAAGCCCTCGTGATCGACGAACTTGGCGTCCTCGGCGGCGACGATCGCGCGCTTGAGGTTGGCCGAAATGCGCTCGTACGGCACCCACTGGTAGCGCAGCTCGGCGCCGGGGTCGTCCTGCTGCAGCACCGCCAGGCGCTCGGTCATGAACGCGCTGGCCGACGGGTTGTTATAGCGCCAGTAGACGATGTGGCCGAAGATCCACAGGTTGTACAGCAAAAGGGCGGCAAGTAATGCCGCCCCGATCTTGAGGATAAGCCGCATCGGTCAGGCGAGTAGGTCTCGCAGTTCGTTGGTGACCTTGCGGGTTTCCGGCTGGACGCCGCGCCAGATGTGGAACGATTCGGCCGCCTGCTCGACCAGCATACCCAGCCCGTCGGCCAGCATGCCGGCGTTTTCGCTCTGCGCGCGGCGCAGGAACGGGGTCAGGCCCTTGCTGTACACCATGTCGTAGGCGAGCGTGCGCGCGGTGAACACGCCGGCCGGCAGCGGCGGCAGCTCGTTGGACAGGCTGGTCGAGGTGGCGTTGATGACGATGTCGAACTGGCGACCGGCCAGCGCCTCGTAACCGACCGCCTCGACCTTGCCCCAGCCGGCGAACTGGTGCGCCAGCGCCTCGGCCTTGATCAGCGTGCGGTTGGCGATGGTCAGCGACGCCGGCTTCTCGGCCAGGATCGGTGCCAGTACACCGCGCACCGCGCCGCCGGCGCCGAGGATCAGCACGCGCTGGCCGGCGATCGGGAAGTCGAGGTTGTTGACGATGTCGCGCACCAGGCCGACGCCGTCGGTGTTGTCGCCGTAGATCTTGCCGCCCTTGAAGGTCAGCGTGTTGACCGCCTCGGCGGCGCGCGCGCGCTCGGTCAGCTCGGTGGCCATGCGGTAGGCGTTGCCCTTGAACGGCAGGGTGATGTTGAGGCCACGGGCACCGTCCTTGATGAACTGGCCGACCACCTCGTCGAACTTGTCGAGCTCGGCGAACAGTCGGTCGTACTGGATGTCCTGGCCGGTCTGACGGGCGAATTCGGTGTGGATGAACGGGGACTGGCTGTGGGAAACCGGGTTCCCGATAACGGCATAACGGTCAGTCATGATCTGTCTTCTTGAAAGAGGGAAATAGCGTCGGCCGCGCGCGGCGTATCAATCGACCACTTTGCCGCGATTGGGGCCAAACATCAAGGCGTGGCGCGCCGGCTCAGCCCTGCTGCCACGGCAGGCCGTGCGCCTTCCAGCCGCTGACGGTGCCACGGTGGCCCTGCTCGTCCTTGTCGCCCTCGAAACCTTCGAGCACGTTGTAGGCCTGCGTATAGCCGGCCGAACGCGCCAGTCGCGCCGCCTCGTCCGAGCGGGCGCCGCTGCGGCACATGAACAGCACGGTCGCCTCGAGCGGCACCGCGGCGCCCAGCTGCGCGACGAAGTTCGGGTTCGGCTGCATGCCCGGAAAGGTGCGCAACTCGATGCGCAGTGCGTCTGGCACCACGCCGACGAACTGCCACTCGGCGGCGCTGCGCACGTCGACCAGCACCGCGTCGGGCCGCTGTTCGCGCAGGCTCTGCGCCTCGGTCGGCGTCAGCGCGCCGCTGTACGGCAGGCCGAGCTGCCGGCCGCGCTCGGCGGCCTGCGCCAGGATGGAAGCGAGATCACTCATTTCTTGAAGGTCCTTTGTGTGGGTTGGCCGGCCCGTATTGGTGGAATTGTCGCCGGGCGGCCCTGGCACGAAGCCGGCGGTTTGACCGGCCCCTGACACATTCCCCATTATTCAGCAAAGCGCTGCACCGCGGCAATGCACGCTCGTCGCGCAAAATGCACTATAACGGTGCATTGATTTGTTGATGCACCACACTGGGGCGGTGCCGAACGGCATGACGCGGCATTTTTCCTGTGCCAGAATGGTTCGTCCCTCGGTTTTGGGGCTGGCACGGTTCCTGCTTGACCCCGATTGTAGAAATTTAGCTTTCCGACTTTCATCGCGCCTAGCGCAGGAGAAAACATCATGGCGGTTGCGAATGTTTTGAAGATGATTCAGGACAACGATGTCAAATTCGTTGATCTGCGTTTCACCGACACCAAGGGCAAAGAACAGCACGTATCGATCCCGGCCCGCATCCTGGTCGAAGACGGTGAAGAATGGTTCGAACGCGGCCACGCCTTCGACGGTTCGTCGATCGCCGGCTGGAAAGGCATCCAGGCGTCCGACATGCTGCTGATGGCCGACCCGGCCACCGCCCGCATCGACCCGTTCTTCGACGAACCGACGCTGTTCATGTCCTGCGACGTGGTCGACCCGGCCGACGGCAAGGGCTACGACCGCGACCCGCGTTCGATCGCCAAGCGCGCCGAAGCGTACCTGAAGGCCACCGGCATCGGCGACACCGCCTACTTCGGCCCGGAACCGGAATTCTTCATCTTCGACAGCGTGACCTGGAACACCGACATGTCGGGCACCTTCGTCAAGATCAACGCCGAGGAAGCGGCCTGGTCGTCCGGCAAGGACTATGAAGGCGGCAATATGGGCCACCGTCCGGGCGTGAAGGGCGGCTACTTCCCGGTCCCGCCGGTCGACTCGTCGCAAGACCTGCGTTCGGCGATGGTGCTGATCCTGGAAGAGCTGGGCGTGCCGGTCGAAGTGCACCACCACGAAGTGGCCACCGCCGGCCAGAACGAAATCGGCACCAAGTTCAGCACGCTGACCCAGCGCGCCGACTGGACCCAGGTCCTGAAGTACGTGGTGCACAACGTGGCGCACAGCTACGGCAAGACCGCCACCTTCATGCCGAAGCCGATCGTCGGCGACAACGGCTCGGGCATGCACGTGCACCAGTCGATCTGGAAAGACGGCCAGAACCTGTTCGCCGGTGACGGCTACGGCGGCCTGTCGGAAACCGCGCTGTACTACATCGGCGGCATCATCAAGCACGCCAAGGCGCTGAACGCGATCACCAACCCGGGCACCAACTCGTACAAGCGTTTGGTTCCGCACTACGAAGCGCCGACGAAACTGGCGTACTCGGCGAAGAACCGCTCGGCCTCGATCCGCATCCCGCACGTGGCGAGCCCGAAAGGCCGCCGCATCGAGGCGCGCTTCCCGGACCCGCTGGCCAACCCGTACCTGTGTTTCTCGGCGCTGATGATGGCCGGCCTCGACGGTATCCAGAACAAGATCCACCCGGGCGACGCGGCCGACAAGAACCTGTACGACCTGCCGCCGGAAGAAGACAAGCTGATCCCGACCGTGTGCGCCAGCCTGGAAGAAGCCCTGGCCGCGCTGGAAGCCGACCACGAGTTCCTGACCCGCGGCGGCGTGTTCAGCAAGGACTGGATCCAGTCGTACATCGATCTGAAGATGGAAGAAGTCAACCTGATCCGCATGACCACCCATCCAGTTGAATTCCAGATGTACTACAGCCTGTAAGATTTTCAGGTTCGACCCTGTGACACGGCAGCTTCGGCTGCCGTTTTTTATTGGTCGACGTTGGCCGAACCGGTTCGGCCAACCCTGAGTCCATTAAAAACCCCCGTCCTACCCGGACGGGGGTTTTCGTTCGGCCTGCCCTCAGGCCGGTTCGATGACCGCCTCCGGACTCAGCGCCGCGGCCCAGCCGGCCGGCGCGTGCTTGATCGCTACCTGCGGCGTGCCGTGCCAGGCGGCACAGCGTGCCAGCGCGGCGCGCAGGTCGGTCGCCAACCGTTGCGTCAACCGCACCCCGTCCTCGATATGCAGTGACTTCACCTCGAACACCCCCTGTGCGCGGTGCGCCTTGGCGTCGAGCCGGCCGACCAGCCGGCCGCGGCTCAATAAGGGCAGCACGAAGTAGCCGTAGCGACGCTTGGGCCCCGGCGTATAGCACTCCAGCCGGTAGTCGAAGCCGAACAGCTCGGCGGCGCGTTTGCGGTCCCACACCACCGGGTCGAATGGCGACAGCAGGCTGGTCACGCTCGACGCGAGCCGCCCCTCGGCCGCGTCGGCCAGCAGCGACGCCAGCTCCACCGCGACGAAGCTATCGCCCTGCAGGCCGTCGACCCGCACTGGCAGCAGCTCGCCGGCGTCGGCCATCTTGTGCAGTGCCACGCCGTAACGGCCACGGCGCAACCGGTAGTAGTCGGCCACCCAGTCGGCGCGCACCACGCCGAGCGCCCGGGCGCTGCGTCGCAGCAGCTCGTGCTGCACCGCCTCCGGCGTCGGCAGGTCGGCGTCGTCCCAGTCGGGCAGCACCCGTTCGGCCAGGTCGTAGACGCGCTGGAAGTGGCGCCGCTCGGCGACCATCAGCCGGCCAGCGGTGAACAGCACCTCGAGGTGGCGCTTTTCCGGCTTCCAGCTCCACCAGCCGCCGCCCTTGCCGTCCTTACGGGCGAAGTCGGCCGAGCGCACCGGGCCGTTGGCGCGGATATGGCCGAGCAGCGCGTCGATCTCGTCCCGGTGCGTCGCCATCCACTCGGCCGAGTACTTCCAGCCCATCGCCGCCGGATCGAGCATCCGGTGGCGCAGCAGCCGGTAGTCCTCGGTCGGCACGAAGCAGGCCTCGTGCGCCCAGTACTCGAACAGTTCGCCGGTGGCCAGCGCCTGGTCGAGCCAGTGCGCCGGGTAGTCGCCGAGCCGGCTGAACAGCACCAGGTAGGGGCTGCGCGCGACCACGTGGATGGTGTCGATCTGCAACAGCGCCATCCGCCGGATCGCCGCCAGCAGGTCGGCCGGTGTCGCCTTGCGGCGCGGCGGGCGCAGCAGGCCCTGGGCGGCCAGGTGCAGGGTACGGGCGGCGGCGAGCGGCAGGTGGATGGCAGTCACGGCAGGACTCCGGGGGATGGATCGCCCACTCTAGCAGAGCGCTTCGGCCGACTTCAATGCAGTGCGTCCACGCCAAAGGTTGGCCGAATCGTGGCGCAAAAAACCCCGCCGGGCGCGCGGCCGGGCGGGGTCGTGGACGGGGTCGGCTCTAGGCGCTCAGGCTCCGGCGTCGAGAGTGTAATAGTAGGTCGCCGCACCCGGGCCGACCGGCAGGCCCAGCACGAACACCCACAGATAGAAGAACGCGCTCCAGCACACCATGAACGCCACCGAGTACGGCAACATCATCGCGATCAGCGTGCCAATGCCGGCGTTCTTCTGGTAGCGGCACACCATCGCCATGATCAGGCCGAAGTAGCTCATCATCGGCGTGATGATGTTGGTCACCGAATCGCCGATCCGGTACGCGGCCTGGATCACCTCCGGCGCGTAGCCGAGCAGCATCAGCATCGGCACGAAGATTGGCGCGGTCACCGCCCACTGCGCCGACGCCGAGCCGAGCATCAGGTTGATCACCCCGCACATCAGGATGAACAGGAAGAACAGCCCCGGCCCGGTCAGGCCGAGCGCCTGCAGCGCCTCCGCGCCCTTCACCGCGAACACGGTGCCGAGGTTGCTCCAGCCGAAGAACGCGACGAACTGCGCGGCGAAGAACACCAGCACCAGATACCCCCCCATGCCGCTCATCGACTTGCTCATCGCGTCGATCACGTCGCGGTCGTTCTTCATCGTGCCGACGACGCGGCCGTAGACGAAGCCTGGGATCAGGAAGAAGCCGAAGATGAACGCGACGATGCCCTTCAGGAACGGCGAGCCGGAGATCAGCCCGGTCTGAGGGTTTCTGAGCGGTGCGCCGTCCGGGATCACCGCCCAGGCGAGCAAGGCGGCGAACACCAGCACCGCGACGCCGGCGGCGACCAGGCCGCGCTTTTCCAGCGCGGTGAGCTTCTGCATGCCGTCGCTGCTGAGCGGTTCGCTCGCACCGGCCGGGTTGTAGACACCGAGCTTCGGCTCGACGATCTTCTCCGACACGAACGCGCCGACCAGCGTGATCAGGAAGGTACTGGCCATCATGAAGTACCAGTTCACCTCGGCGCCGACGCTGTATTCCGGGTCGATCAGGCGCACCGCGCTCTCGGTGATGCCGGACAGCAGCGGGTCGACGGTACCGAGCAGTAGGTTGGCGCTGTAGCCGCCCGACACGCCGGCGAACGCGGCGGCGAGACCGGCAAGCGGATGACGGCCGAGCGCGTGGAAGATCATCGCCGCGAGCGGGATCAGCACCACGTAGCCGAGTTCCGACGCGGTGTTCGACACGATGCCGGCGAACACCACGGTCACCGTCACCATGCGGCGCGACGCACTCATCACCAGGCCGCGCATCGCGGCGGACAGCAGGCCGGAATGCTCGGCGACGCCGACGCCGAGCAAGGCGACCAGCACGGTGCCGAGCGGCGCGAAGCCGGTGAAGTTGCCGATCAGGTGGGTGACGATCTTGGCCAGGCCCTCGCCGGTCAGCAGGCTGACCACGGCGATGGTGTCGCCGGCGTTCTCAGGACGCGGGTCGAGCACTTCGACGCCGAAGTGCGCGCCGAGCGCGGATATGCCCAGCACCGCCAGGCAGAACAGCGCAAACAGGGTCACCGGGTGCGGCAGCAGGTTGCCGAGCCACTCCACGGTGTCGAGGAAGCGGGCCATCGCGTTCTTGCGCGACGGCAGCGTCGTTGGTGGTGCACTCGCCATGGTTGTCCTCTCTCGACCGGATGTAACGACTTGTACGTTATGTAACGAAATGTAAATTTTTGCGTTCGAAAAATTAGCAAGAAATGCGTTGTCGGACAAACAGATTCGACTCGAATGGCGAGTTATAACGTGAAAAAACAACAGACAAGGCGATGATTACAAAAACGAAATTGACAATATTAGAAAACCAATAAATAGCTTCGCCACATTTATCGATAACGCGATTTCAGCAATAAAATGCTGAAAGTATCGATTGCGGACGATCCGCCGTTCGACAAGCCGCTCGCCCGGCCCAGCGATCGAGCTGGGCCAACCAAGAACGGTGCCGCGCGACGCCGGCAACCTGACCGTCCGGAATCTGTCATATCATGGGCGCGCCCCGCCCGCCCGCCGACGCCGGTTCGGCCAACCCGAATGCCCTGACCCGATAATTGCCCTGCCCGATGAAACGACTGCTTGCCCTCGCCGTTCTACTTGCCTCGTCCGCCCACGCCGCGCCGATCTATAAGTACGTCGACCAGAACGGCAACGTCACCTACACCAACGTGCCGGTGCCAGGCGCGCAGCAGATCCGCCTGAATCCGCTGCCGAGTTACTCGCCGCCGACCGCCTCCTCGCGTTCCGCTCCTCGCCCGCGTAGCAGCGCCGGCACCAGCGGCTCGGCGCAGGTCGACCCGGGTACACAGAAGCAGCGCGACGTCGGCCGTCGCCAGATCCTCGAACAGGAGCTCGCCAACGAGCAGAAGGCGCTGGCCGACGCGCGCCAGGCGCTGATCGACGGCCAGGCGGTGCGCAACGGCAACGAGCGCAATTACGCGAAGTACCAGGAACGGATCCAGAAACTGCAGGACGCGGTGACCGACCGCGAGAAGAACATCCAGGCCTTGCAGCTGGAATTGAGCCGCTGACCCTACCCCTACCCGCACCGCTTTGCGGCACGCACCGCCCCCGACCGGGCACGCGCCGAGCAAATGCACCAAAATAGTGCATACTAAAGCCAGTTCCACTCCGATAATGAGGACTGGCCCGGGCTCGCTTCTTGCTTAGTATCAGGTCAACCCCCACCAGACGACCTGCCATGATGCCTTCCGTTTACGCTGGTCTGGAATTGCTCGACACCCCGGTGCTGGTCTGCCAGGCCGACGGCACCATCGTCTACGCCAACCCGGCGTCCGAAAACCTGCTGACGCTCGGCCGCAAGGAACTGGCGCGCCACCCGCTGTACGCGCTGTTCGCCGAACCGGCGCCGCTGATCAGCGCGCTGTCCACCGCGCTGGCGCACCACGCCAGTTTCATCGAGCACGACCTGGAGCTGCCGCTCGCGCACAGCGACGCCGCGCTGCACATCGCGCTGACCGTCACACCGGTCGACACCGAGCTGGCGCTATTGGAGCTGCGCCCGCTCGACCAGCAGCTGAAGATCGCCAACGAGGAGCGGCTGCTACTGCAGCACCAGGCCAACCGCGAGCTGATCCGCAATCTCGCGCACGAGATCAAGAACCCGCTCGGCGGCATCCGCGGCGCGGCGCAGCTGTTGGAGCACGAGCTGGCCGACCGGCCCGAGCTGAAGGAATACACCGAGGTGATCAAGGAAGAGGCGCTGCGCCTGCAGAGCCTGGTCGACCGGCTGCTGGCGCCGCACCGCCGCCACCACGTCAGCGAGGTGAACATCCACGAGGTGCTCGAGCGAGTGCGTAGCATCGCCTTGGCCGAAACCCGCGACGGGCTCTCGATACTGCGCGACTACGACGTCAGCCTGCCTCCGCTGCTCGCCGACAAGGAACAGCTGATCCAGGTGGTGCTGAACCTGGTGAGGAACGCGGTGCAGGCGATGGACGGCCGCGGCGAAATCGTGCTGTCGACCCGGGTGGCCCGCCAGGTGACGATCGCACGGGTGCGCCACCCGCTGGCGCTGCGCCTGTCGATCACCGACAACGGCCCGGGCATTCCCGAGGCGATCCGCGAACACATCTTCTACCCGCTCGTTACCGGCCGCGCCGAGGGCACCGGCCTCGGCCTGACGCTGACGCAGGCCTTCGTGCACCAGCACGGCGGCAGCATCGAATTCGACTCCCATCCGGGCCACACCTGCTTCACCGTCCTGCTGCCGTTCCGCGACGACGATGCCACGAGGAAACCATCATGACTCAAGCCGTCTGGATCATCGACGACGACAAGGCGATCCGCTGGGTACTGGAGAAGGCGCTCAGCCGCGCCGGCATCGCCTACCAGAGCTTCGAGCGCGCCGATGACGCGCTGTCCGCCTTGCCGCTGGGCGCTCCGCGCGCGATCGTCTCCGACATCCGCATGCCCGGCACCGACGGGCTGAAGTTTCTCGCCGCGGTCAAGGCCGACTACCCGGCGCTGCCGGTGATCATCATGACCGCGCACGCCGACCTCGACTCGGCGGTGGCGTCGTTCCAGGGCGGCGCGTTCGAGTACCTGCCCAAGCCGTTCGACATCGACACCGCGGTGCAGCTGATCGAACGGGCGCTGGCCGAAAACGGCGGCGTCGACGAGGCGAGCGGCGACGCCGAGACGCTGCCGGCGCTGCTGGGCCAGGCGCCGGCGATGCAGGACGTGTTCCGCGCGATCGGTAGGCTGTCCCAGTCGAGCGTCACCGTACTGATCACCGGCGAGTCGGGCACCGGCAAGGAACGGGTCGCCGAGGCACTGCACCGCCACTCGGCGCGCGCCGCCAAGCCGTTCATCGCGCTCAACACCGCGGCGATCCCGAAAGACCTGCTCGAATCGGAGCTGTTCGGCCACGAGAAGGGCGCGTTCACCGGCGCCTTGGCGACGCGGCGCGGCCGCTTCGAGGAGGCCGAGGGCGGCACGCTGTTCCTCGACGAGATCGGCGACATGCCGACCGAGCTGCAGACCCGGCTGTTGCGGGTGCTGTCCGACGGTCAATTCTATCGGGTCGGCGGCCACACGCCGATCAAGGCGAATGTGCGGGTGATCGCCGCCACCCACCAGCACCTGGAAGAGCGGGTGAAACAGGGGCTGTTCCGCGAGGACCTGTACCACCGCCTCAACGTGATCCGGCTGCGCCTGCCGCCGCTGCGCGAGCGGCGCGAGGACGTGCCGCTGTTGGCGCGGCATTTCCTCGCCAAGAGCGCCGCGAGCCTCGGCGTCGATCCGAAACGGCTGACCGAGGCGGCGATGGCGCGGCTCGCCGGCTATGCCTTCCCCGGCAATGTGCGCGAGCTGGAAAACCTCTGCCAGTGGCTGACGGTGATGGCGCCGGGGCAGACGGTAGAGGAAATCGACCTGCCGCCCGAGGTGCGCGAGGCACCGGCGGCCGACGGCGCAACGACTGGCCCCGGCGGTGGCGACTGGGCGACCGGCCTGTCGGCCGAAGTCGCACGGCGGCTCGCCGCCGGCGAAACCGGCCTGATCGACGAGCTGACCCGCCGCTTCGAGACCACCTGCATCCGCGCCGGCCTGGCGCACACCGGCGGGCGCAGGGTCGAGGCCGCGCACGTGCTCGGCTGGGGGCGCAACACGCTGACGCGCAAGATCCAGGAGCTGGGGCTCGAAGAGCACGACAGCCACTGACCCCCCAAACGGCGCAAGGGCGGGGCGACGCACCACACTGGTGTATCGCCCCGCCCTTGCCGTTTCTATTGCCGAACCGACCCGCTCAGTCGTCCAGCGTGCTCAAGCCCGGCAGCGTCGCGAAGCTGGTCGCACGCACCGTGTCGACGAAATCGTTCAGATACGCCGCGCCGGCGTCGTCGTCGCGCACCGCCGCGTACAGCTCGCTCTTGAGGCCGTCGCCGATCTGCCGCGCCACCACGTAGCCCTTCTCCAGGTACGGCACCACCGCCCAATACGGCAGCGCCGCCACGCCGCGCCGGCTCGCCACCAGCTGCACTATCGCGATCGTCAGCTCCGACGTGCGCCGCGCCGGGTTGACGCCGGCCGGCTTCAACACCTTGCGCATCAGGTCGAGCATCGCGTCCGGTACCGGGTAGCTGATCAGCGTTTCGTCGGCGAAGTCGGCGGCACTCCAGCTCTTCTTCGCCGCGAGCGGATGATCGCGCGCCGCCAGCGCGACCATCTGATACGCGAACAGCGGGAAGTAGCGCACCCCCGGCGTCTCCTCGGCCTCGGAGACGATCGCGAGGTCGGACCGGCCGGTCAAGAGCAGGCCGACCGGGTCGGCATGAAAGCCCGACACGATGTCGAGCTCGACCGCCGGCCAGTGGCTGCGGAACGCGTCCATCGCCGGCATCAGCCAGTCGAAACAGGTGTGGCACTCCACCGCCACGCGCAACTCGCCCGCCTCGCCCTCGCGCAGCCGCGCCAGATCCCGCTCGGCGTTGTCGACCTGGCCCAGCACCTGGCGCGCCAGGCTGAGCAGCCGCTCGCCCGCCGGGGTCAGCCTGAGCGGCTGCGCCTTGCGCCGCTCGAACAGCGCGACGCCGTAGCCGTCTTCCAGCGCCTTCAGCTGGTGCGACAGCGCCGACTGCGTCAGGAACACCCGGCGCGCCGCCTGCGACACGCTGCCGGTCTCGGCGATCGCCACGATAGAGCGCAGGTGACGCAATTCCAACGGACTCCTCGTCATGAATATCACTCATATCAACCGTCAATACAATGAGTTTGCCTCATAAACGACGCAGCGAATAGTCTAGCGGCATCGATAACGACAGACGCCATAGATCACCATGACCACCCTGCACACCCTCGGCTTTCCGCGCATCGGCGCCAAGCGCGAACTGAAATTTGCCCTCGAAGCGTTCTGGAAAGGCCAGAGCAGCGAGGCCGCGCTGCTCGCCACCGCCCGCGAACTGCGCCAGCGCCACTGGCTCAGCCAGAAGGCCGCCGGCATCGACCGCGTGCCGGTCGGCGACTTCGTGCTGTACGACCACGTGCTCGACGCGCAGATCCTGGCCGGCGCGCTACCGAAACGCTTCGCGCTCGACGCGGCCACACTGGACCTCGCCGGCTACTTCACGCTGGCGCGCGGCGATGCCGACCACCACGCGCTGGAAATGACCAAGTGGTTCGATACCAACTACCACTACCTGGTGCCGGAATGGCACGCTGACACCGCGTTTTCGGCCCAGCCTGAGCGGCTGTTGGCGCAGGTGCGCGAGGCGCAGGCATTGGGACTGAATGCCAAGCCGGTGCTGCTCGGCCCGCTGACCCTGTTGTGGCTCGGCAAGACCAAGGGCGCGGCGTTCGAGTGCCTGAGCCTCCTGCCGCAGCTCGTGGCGGTGTACAGCGAACTGCTGGCGGCGCTAGCCACCGCCGGCGTCGACTGGGTGCAGATCGACGAGCCGATCCTGGCGCTCGACCTGCCGGCCGACTGGCTGGCCGCGTTCGCGCCGGCCTATCAGACGTTGGCCGAACAGCCGGTCAAGCTGCTGCTCGCGACCTACTTCGGCAGCGTCGCCGAGCACGCCGCGCTGATCCACGCGCTGCCGGTGGCCGGCGTACACCTGGACCTGGTGCGTGCGCCGGAACAGCTCGACGCCTTCACCGCCGACTGGCCGGCCGGGAGGGTGCTGTCCGCCGGCCTGATCGACGGCCGCAATGTCTGGCGCGCCGATCTCGACAAGCAGCTGGCCCGCGCGGCAACGTTGGCCGAACGCTTCGGCGACGCGCTGTGGCTGGCGCCGTCGTGCTCGCTGTTGCACTCGCCGCTCGACGTGGCGCAGGAAACCGGCCTCGACGTCGAGCTGAAGAGCTGGCTCGCCTTCGCGCTGCAGAAGCTCAACGAGCTCAAATTGCTCAAGCGCGGCGTCGAGCAGGGCCGCGATGCGATCGCCAACGAGCTCGCCGGCAGCGACTTCGCCCAACAGACCCGCCGCGCCAGCCCGCGCATCCACCGCGCCGACGTCGCCCAGCGACTCGCCGCGCTGCCGGCCGACGCCGACCGGCGCGCTTCGCCCTACCCGGTGCGTGCCAAGGCTCAGCAGGCGTGGCTGAAGCTGCCGCTGTTGCCGACCACCACGATCGGCTCGTTCCCGCAGACCGCCGAGATCCGCGCCGCCCGCGCCGCGTTCAAGAACGGCGAGCTGGCACCGGGCGACTACGAGGCCGCGATGCGCGCCGAGATCGCCGCGGTGATCCGGCGGCAGGAAGCGCTAGCCATCGACGTGCCAGTGCACGGCGAGGCGGAGCGCAACGACATGGTCGAGTACTTCGGCGAACAGTTGGCAGGCTACCTGTTCACCCGGCTCGGCTGGGTGCAGAGCTACGGCAGCCGCTGCGTGAAGCCGCCGATCATCTTCGGCGACGTCGCCCGCGACGCGCCGATGACGGTGCGCTGGTCGGCGTACGCGCAGAGCCTGACCCGCCGTCCGGTGAAGGGCATGCTGACCGGCCCGGTGACGATGCTGCAGTGGAGCTTCGTGCGCGACGACCTGCCGCGCGACCAGGTGGCCCGCCAGATCGCGCTGGCGCTGAACGACGAGGTGCTCGACCTGGAGGCGGCCGGCATCAGGGTGATCCAAATTGACGAGCCGGCGATCCGCGAGGGCCTGCCGCTCAAGCGCGCCGATTGGGACGCGTATCTGGCCTGGGCCGGCGAGGCGTTCCGGCTGTCGTCGCACTTGGTCGACGACAGCACGCAGATCCACACCCATATGTGCTACTCGGAGTTCAACGACATCCTGCCGGCGATTGCCGCGCTCGACGCCGACGTGATCACCATCGAGACCTCGCGTTCGGACATGGAGCTCTTGACCGCGTTCGGCGAGTTCGCCTACCCGAACGAGATCGGCCCGGGCGTCTACGACATCCACAGCCCGCGCATCCCGACCGAAGAGGAGATCGAGCGGCTCTTGACCAAGGCGCTGGCGGTGATCCCAGCCGAGCGGCTGTGGGTCAACCCGGACTGCGGCCTGAAGACGCGTGGCTGGCCGGAGGTGGAGGCGGCGCTCGGCAATATGATGGCGGTGACCAAGCGGCTGCGGGCGAAGCTGGCCGAGAAGGTTGAGGCGTGAACGGCATGGTGTGATTGGTAGAACGACGGGGAGGATGGCTCCCCGTTTTTGTGCTCACGCGGATAAGCTTGTATCGCTTGGACTCGCCTAGCCCGCGCCGGAAATCACCTCGCCGAACGCTGCAGCTTCATCGACGCTACCAACGTCGCAACCGAGCGCCTGACGCAGACCAAGAATGCTCTCCGGCCCTCGCGAGTTACTCATCATGACTTGATGCCCCGCTCTTGCCGCCAACCATCCTACGGACTGAGCCATGCCACCTGCACCAATAATTCCGATCTTCATTTTTTCTCCTTTCGTGAGTGTGCTTTTCCTGATTCCGTGTTCGCTGCAGTACGGGTCAACCGGGTGCTGCGCGTGGTACGCACGAACAACTGTGCGCCCACTTCATCTTCCAGTTCCCTGATGGCGCGCGACAGCGGCAGCTGCCCGATGTGCAGCCGCTCCTCCGCGCGGGCAAAGTGGAGTTCTGCGACGACGGCAAGGCAGCACGAAGGTGGCGTAACTCCATCTTCCATTTACCATTCCCTCAAGCGGAAGGCGGTTGCGGGCAACCAATGGACTTCATCGCTTTCCCCGGAGAAAAGACGAGGAAACTACTCAATGCGAGCAAGAAGGCACTGCATGCGCCATACGCCATGACCCATCCGAACCCCGACACCAAGGCGGCATTGATGGCTTCTCCAGGGTTCGGCACGTGCGACAGAAGTGCTGCATTGTGTTCAAGCGCAACCACGTCGCCAGCGGCGATCTTCTCCGCGAACAAACGCAGTCCGGGGGCATCAGGCACGTCCAGGGTGTTTCTGAGGAACCCCATGATCCCTTCCACCAGGATGAACCCCATCAAGGCGATGTTGAATGCGAGCGAGGTCATTCTTGTGCTCATGTCGGCACCGGAAGCCATGCCGGCACGTTCACCAGGCACGGAGGCCGTGATCGTGTTGGTGACGGGAGTGTTGGTCAGACCAAGACCAATGCCGGCAAGAACGCAGCCCGGAAGAATCAGCCAACCCGGCTGTGCGGACATGCTGCCGAACTTCATCAGAACGAAGCCAAGGCCGATTGTCGACAAGCCGGCGGGAATCACGATCCCAGGCTGGTAACGCAGGGACAGGCGTTCCGCCACGGGAGGAATAAAGAGCGTCGGCAGCGTGTAGGCCAGCAGTGCAAGACCCGTCTGAACACTGTCGTAGCCAAGACCGACATGGAAATAGATCGGCAGATAAATGATGAACGGCCAGAAACTGAAGTTCTGCCCCATCGAGCCCAGGAGCGCGCCTGAAAAGTTGCGGAGCTTGAACACCGAGAAGTCGATCATGGGCCGGCGGCTGACTTTCTCCGCGATGATGAAACCCACGACGCTCACGGCCGACAGCCCGATGATGCCGAGCGCGGCCGGACTATTGAAGCCGAGAATGGGGCCTTGCGTCACGAACAGCACGAGGCAGAACACCGCAATCGACAGCGTGATGACCCCTGCGATATCGAGGCTCTTGGCATGAGGATCACGCGATTCCTGCACTCCCGCATGGGCCAGGAACAGCGTAATGACGGCAAAGATGACGTGGACCAGAAACACCCACTCCCAGCTTGCCAGCGCCAGGATGGCTCCGCCAATGATGGGACCAAAGCCAAGGCCGACACCAAAAACGATGCCCCACCAGGCGAATGCCGTACCGCGCTCCCGCCCGTCCCGGAATTGAGTGGAGAGAATTGCGACCTGGCAGATCAGCATCATCGCCCCGCTCAAGCCTTGAAGAAAACGCGCGACGATCAGGACGGATGCGTTCTCAGTCAATCCGCAAACCAGCGACGTAATGCCGAAAGCCACGATACCAATCGTGAAAATACGCTTGCGGCCATAGCGGTCGGCCAGCGTTCCGACCGCCATCAGGATGGTCGTCATGGCGATGGTGTAAGCCGCCATGATCCACTGAAGTTGCCTGAAACTGGCATTCATGACCTGCTCGATGGTTGGCAGGATCGACGACACGCTGGAGATTTCCAGCCCCAGCATCAATGCCGATAGACAGACAGCAGCCAAGGCAAAAACGCCCTGGCGTTGAGCAATAGCATTCATACGCAACCTTCCAAAGTATCTTGATGAGCGACACAGGCGTGGTGCCGCCTTGAACCGTGTGGCTGCGCGGCGATGCGGGCACGCGCGGCACACTGGGGAATGATGTTAGGATTGAAGCAATCATTGAACAATGACATGATCAAACATATCAGTGACAACAATTTTGGATGAGTGATGAGCAGGCTGATCCTGGATGTGGATGCCGTGCAGGCATTCGTGACCATTGCCGACTTCCAGAGCTTCACCAAAGCGGCGGAAGCCCTTGGTACGACACAAGGCGCCATCAGCGTGAAGCTGAAGCGCCTGGAACAACGGCTGGGCTACAAGCTGATCGAGCGGACGCCGCGATTGGTACGCCTGTCCGCGCAGGGGGCCGTATTCCTCAACGCCGCACGCGACTTTCTCGCCGCACACGACCGCGCCGTCGCTGAGTTATCCTCCGAACGCCGCCACTTCAGGCTGGGGATCGCGGCGCATGTGGCAGGGCCAGAAGTCCCGACCCTGCTGGCCCGGCTGAACGAACGCGATCCGGCTTTGACCATCGAGGTGCGTCTTGAAAACTCCCGCAGCCTGCTGGATGCCTTCGACCGCGGCGAACTGGATGCCGTGATTGTTCGACAGGAAGATGACCGCCGCGATGGCGAAGATCTTGGACCGGAACACTTCGGCTGGTTCGCGGCACCTGGCTTCGACCATCGGCCGGGTGAGCCGCTACGGCTGGCCGCCCTGGCACCATGCTGCGGCGTGCGCGACATCGCCACGCGCGCCCTGGGCGGCGCTGGCATTGAATGGACCGAGGTCTTTGTTGGCGGCGGCCACGCCGCCGTCATGGCTGCCGTTTCGGCCGGTCTGGCTGTTGCCGCCTTCTCCTGCCGTCTTGCGCCAGCCGACACTATCGAAGTCAGCGAGCGATTCGGGCTTCCTGAGTTGCCGTCATCGAGGATCATGCTGCATTCGACCTTGTCGGACAGGCGCTCCCGTGAGGCATTGCGAACACTTGCTGCGACCTATCGGGAACATCGTGTCTCCAGGCACGCCGGGACGGAATGCTAAATGCACCTTTTTCTTGCCGTTGCAAGCACTGTCTTCATCAGATTTATGGTCAGCGTTGGCGCCTAATCTCCCACAACACTCTGCTTCCGCGCACCATCGCGGCGACCTGCTGCCCCAGCCGCTACTCAATCACCAGTTCCCACTGCACCAGGCTGAACCCCATCCCATCATCGAGCATCGCGTACGGGCAGCGGGAGCAGACCGGCCGCAAAGACCAGCAGGCGCCGCTGGGGATAGCGATTGCCGAGCAGGCCGACCGCGATGGTCGCCAGTGCCGAGCCGATCAGCGTCGTACTGCTGACCAAACCTACTTCCAGTCCGCCGAAACCGAGCGCGAGCAGGTAAGCCGGCAGCAGCACGGCGATAAAGCCATTACAGAAAGCGCCCTCGCGCGGCGAGCAGGAACTGGTCGCGCAGCCAGCGACAGTCGCCGGAGTAGTGGGTGCGGTCGTGCCAGAGCAGGTAGTAGTGCATGCGCGGGAACTGGATAGGCACCGACACCAGCCTCAAGGGCAAGAAGCGCGCGTAGTGCTCGCCGAACAGCCGCGAGCTGGTGAACACCATGTCGCTCTCTGCGACCAGGTATGGCGCGAGCTGGAAATACGGCACGCGCGCGACGACGTTGCGCTTGAGCTTCTCCTTCTTAAGGAAGGTGTCGATCACGCCGCGCTGGCCGACCGCGTATGGCGTCGGTGCCAGGTGGTCGAGCGCGAGGTACTCGTCGAGAGTCAGGCTGTCCTTGGCCATCGGGTGGTCGGACCGCATCATGCAGACGATCTCGTCGTCCAACAGCGGCGCCATCCTCAGGTGGCCGGGCGGCTCCGACCAGTTGCCGACGACGAGGTCGAGCTCGCCGTTCTCCAGGCCCTGGTCGTAGTCGTAGCGGTAGCCGAGCGAATGCAGCACCAGCTGCGCGTCGGGCGCCTTCTGGCGCACGTTGACCATGAAGTCGCGCAACAGCTCGGGGCTCAGGTAGTCGGGCGTCGCGACGTTGAAGGTGCGCGAGGTCTGCTGCGGCTCGAAGGCGCTGTTGTGCGCGACGATGCTCTCGAGCTGGTTGAGCGCGCTTTTCACCGGCTGGCACAGCGATTCGCCGATCTCGGTCGGCGTCATGCCGTTGCGGCTGCGTACCAGCAGAGGATCGCCGAAGATCTCGCGCAGCCGCTTCAGCGCGATGCTGACCGCCGGCTGCGACAGGTTCAGGCGTCGCGCGGCGCGCGACACGTTGCGTTCGGTGAGCAGCGTGTACAGCACCCTGAGGTGCTGGACGTCGAGTGCTTCCCAGGTTTTCTTGCCAGACATACACGTCCTCGCTCGGCGGCAGACACGCGCCAGTCAGCGATGGTAACCCCCTAGTCCCTGATCCGCATCCGGCTTACTGCGCTCGGCGGACGAGCGGCAAAAAAAACCTCCGGCTTGGGGCCGGAGGTACCTATCAGGAGGAGGTGTGAGAATCGTTATTCGGCGTGGGCGCTGTGCATCAATTCTTGCTCGATCTCTTCCCCGGCCTGCGCGCGGTTGAAGAAGGCGTTCAACAGCACCGCTGACACCGCCGCCAGCGTGATGCCGCTGTGGGTGAGCGTGCCGGTCCAGGACGGCAGGCTGTGGAAGAATTCCGGCGACACCATCGGGATGGTGCCGAGACCCAGGCTGACCGCGACGATCAGCAGGTTGGCACGGTTCTCGAAGTTCACGCGCTGCAGGATCTTGATGCCGGTCGCGGCGACCATGCCGAACATGCACAGGCCCGCGCCTCCGAGCACCGCCGGCGGGATCGACGCGATGATCGCGCCCATCTTCGGGAACAGCCCGAACAGCACCAGGATCACGCCCGAACACGCCACCGCCCAGCGGCTCTTCACGCCGGTCATGCCGACTAGGCCGATGTTCTGCGAGAACGAGGTGTGCGGGAAGGTGTTGAAGATCCCGCCGATCAGCGTGCCGAGGCCGTCGGTGCGCAGACCGCGGATCAGCGCGTCGGAGTCCACCTTGCGCTGGCACAGCTCGCCGAGCGCGAGGAACATGCCGGTCGATTCGACCAGCACCACGATCATCACCAGCGACAGCGAGACGATCGAGCCGATGTCGAACTGCGGCAGGCCGAAATTAAACGGTACGATCGCGCTGAACCACGCGGCCTTGTGCACAGGGGCGAAGTTCACCAGACCGAATGCCGCCGCCACGACGTAGCCGGCGACCAGGCCCAGCAGCACCGACACGTTGGCGACGAAGCCGCGACCGAACCTGCTGATCAGCAGGATCAAGGCCAGCACGAAGGCGGCCATGCCGATATGGTGCGCCGCGCCGAAGTCGGCCGCCTTCACGCCGCCGCCGGCCCAGCCGATGCCGACCTTGAACAGCGTGATGCCGATTACTGCGATGATCGTGCCGGTCACCACCGGTGGGAAGAACCTGATCAAGCGCCCGAACAGCGGCGCGACCAGCACGGTAAAGACGCCCGAAGCGATCACCGCGCCGAAGATGTGCGTCAAACCCAAGCCCGCGTTGGCCATCGCCACCATCGGACCGACGGCGGCGAAGGTCACGCCCATGATCACCGGCATGCGGATGCCGAACTTCCAGAAACCGAGGCACTGGATCAGCGTCACGATGCCGGCGGTGAACAGGTCGGCGTTCAACAGGTAAGCGATCTGTTCGGGCGGCAGCTTCAGCGCGCCGCCGACGATCAAGGGCACGGCGATCGCGCCGGCGTACATCACCATCACATGCTGCAGCGCCACCGGGATCATCGTGATCCACGGGAGCTTCTGGTCGACCGGATGGACGGAATTCATGGCATTGCTTTGGGTACTCACGAGATTCTCCTCATGCTGTCCTGCAATCTGACTCGCCCTGCCGGGCGCCTGCCAGGGGCGGGCACCGGCTCAGGCGGGGCGAGTTGTCCTTTCTCCGCCGAAATGCCTTTCGACGGAGCCTAAACGCGTTCGCGTCAGAGATGCCATTCCAGGTTCAAGGTCGGCGCGTTGGTCTTGGTGCCGAGGCCTGGCTTGTTGCCGAACTTGTTGTGCCAGTATTCGTAGCCGACCCCCGCGTAGAAGGTATCCTTCTTGCCGGCCACCAGCTGGCCGACGTCGGCCATCAGCGAGGTGCGCATCAGCGTTTCCTGCTTGGTGTCGTTGCCGAAGCCGTCCTTGCCCTTCGGGCCGATGTAGTCGACGAAACCCTGGAACTTCAGCGGCGCCGGGCCGACCTGGAACGGAACTTTCCAGGACAGGTTCAGCTGGTAGGTGTCGTCGAAGCGCACGTCGTGTTGCTTCGCGGTCGGGAGGCCGTTGTGGTTCTTCTCGGTGCGATACCACACGCTAAAGTCGGCGAAGCCGTTGTTTGGCACGGCGAATTTCAGCGTCGGGCCGACCACGAACATCTGCTTGCGCGGCGCCATCGTGGTGTCCTTGGTGTTCAGGTCGACGCCACCGGTGAGCGCCAGGTCCTTGACCGGGCCGAACGAGACGTCGCGACCGCTCACCTTCGACAGGTGCAGCTGGGTGCGGTAGGCGAGGTAGATTTCCATCGCGCCGCCACCGCCATTGTTGGCCGGATCCTTGCTGTCCGACAACAGCGCGTCGGCGTTGAAGAAGTTGCTGCCGTAGGCGTAGCTGCTGGCGTGGCCGAGCTGGAAGATGTTCTTGGAGACATCGTTCGGGTTGTTCGGCTCGTGGAAGTCGGTGCCGTAGCGGTAGCCGACGAAGGTGTCGCTCCAGGTGGCGGCCTGGGCGGTACCGGCCAGCAGCAGCGCGCCGGCGACGAGGCAGCCGAGAGTCGGCTTCAGGGGATGCGTCATTCCAGTTTCTCCTTTGTTGTAGTAGCCGGTGGGTGTCCCACTCTTTTGTGCGACCGATACTAACAAGGAGCTTGAAAATGCGAGCTAATAGGCATTATTGCGTTTTTTTATAATCACCCACATCCAGCAGTGCCTCAGCGAAACATCGGAAGCCATTTCCGCATCGTGGATGCCAAAAAACCAGCAATTTCAAAGACTTTTATCCTTCTGCTCCTGCATTGCTCTGCGTTTTGCACGGCTTTTGGTCGACGTTAAAGTCATCGAGATTATTGTAAAAACCGCATAATCATCACCGCCACGACCCGCCCTCGCGCCCGCGTGCGATATCGTTTTGGGAAGAAACCGGCATCAAGCGTGGCTTGCTTGCCACGCCCCGCCGAAAAGAAAACGGCCCGACAGGGTCGGGCCGAGTGCGGCATGCCTTTGGTCAGCTTCGCCGCAATCCGATTGCGGGGTGGGCGATTACCTTATGAGGCGGAAAGCGCGCGTGCGGACTGGGCCTTGCCGGTCACGACCGAAGCCACCCAACAAAACCACCAAAACAAAACGGACGCACATCGCGTCCGTTCCATCATGCCCTTCGGCCAAGCAGGCTCAACCGAACCGCTTCAAGCATCGAGCATCGACGGCGTCATCATCACCTGCAGCCGCACCTGCTCGAACTCGCTGCGTTCGCGATACTGCAGCCACCACACCGCCCCCTTCTTCACGCTCCAGAACTGCGGCCCGCCGGCCAGCAGCTGCGCCGCGATCTGGCCAATCCACGGCTGGTGGCCGACCAGTATCAGCGTGCCGTCAAGGTGAGGCCAGCCCAGGGCCGCGAGGATCTCCTCGGCGCTGGCCCCTGGGTTGAGCGCGGGCAGCACTTCGGCGCCCTTGGCGAGAAACGCCGCGGTCTGCTGCGAGCGACGTGCCTCGGACACCAGCAGGGTGTAGTCGCTCGGCAGGCGCGGCCGCAGCCAGGCGGCCATCCGGCTCGCCTGCTGCTGGCCGCGCCGGGTCAG
Organism: Crenobacter sp. CS_VA4; assembly: GCF_055597485.1. Taxonomy (NCBI): domain Bacteria; kingdom Pseudomonadati; phylum Pseudomonadota; class Betaproteobacteria; order Neisseriales; family Neisseriaceae; genus Crenobacter; species Crenobacter sp. CS_VA4. The sequence goes on along the minus strand of NZ_JBVMAE010000008.1, from coordinate 57,837 downwards.
TTCGCGCGCCAGATCGTCCGGGCCGTCTTCGGCCTCGGCGTGGCGCCACAAGATCAAGTCCATCACCCCTCCTGCTGTTGCTGCGGCGCCCGTCGGGGCGCCTGTTGTTGTTCGACCCCGTCACCTCGTGGCGACGGCGGTTATTTCAAGCATAGCGGCCTTGCGTGTCGGCCACGTGTCAGCGCCACCAGGCCGCCAACAGCGGGATCAGCACCGCCGAGATCAACCCGTTCAGCCCCATCGCCAGGCCCGCGAACGCACCGGCGGTTTCCGACATTGCCATCGCCCGGGCGGTGCCGATGCCGTGCGCGGCAATGCCGGTGGCGAGGCCGAGCACCATGTCCTGCTTGAAGCCGAACCGGTACAGCAGCGGCTTCAACACCACCGCGCCCAAGATGCCCGACACGATCACGAACGCGGCGGCGAGTTCCGGCACGCCGCCGATGCTCTGCGCCACGCCCATCGCGATCGGCGTGGTGATCGAGCGCGTCGCCAGCGATAACACCACCGACTCGGGCAGACCGAACAACGCACCGAGGCCCGCCGCACTGACGATGCCGAGCAGGCTGCCGGCAAGCAAGGTGATCAACAGCGGTTTGGCCGCGCGTTTCAGTCGGGTGAACTGCTGGTAGAGCGGGATCGCCAGCGCCACCGTCACCGGGCCGAGCATCAGGTGGATGATCTGCGCGCCGTCGCGGTACTGCTGGTAGTCGATCCTGAACGCCAACAGCACCGCCACCAGCATCAGCACCGACAGCAACAGCGGGTTGGTCAGTGGGTGGCAGCGGCAGCGCCGGTTGATCATCAGCGCCAGCTTGTACGCGCCGAGCGTCAGGAACAGCCCGGTCAGCGGCGAGGAAAACAGGCCGGCAACGTTCATGCGTCCTCCCGGTGCGGGTGACGCTTCAACAGCCAGCCGAGCAGTGCCGCCGAGCCGACTAGCGTGATCAGCGTCGACGCCACCAGCACCAGCGACAAGGACAGCAGATACGGCTCGAGCAGTGGCCAGTAGACCAGGATGCCGACGCCGACCGGCACGAAAAACAGCGACATGTGCTTGAGCAAGCGGGCGACCCCGTCACCGAGCCCCGCCGGCACGCCGCGCTTCGCGCACAAGGTCAAGAACAGCAGCAACATGCCCAGCACCGGGCCGGGCACCGGCAGCGCCAGCCACTCGACCAGCGCCTCGCCGACCAGCTGATAGCCGATCAGCCAAAGCAGGATTTCCAGCATCACAACACTTTCTCTTGCAAACAGAATTTGGATAAGCGCTGCTAACAAAATTTAGCAACGCGACCTTGGCTAGGCGTGCTGCCGCAGACAGTACATGCAATACGGCAAAGCAGCACAACAACGCCAAGGGGATTTTGTTGGCAGCGCTAAAACCACCGCGCCGCCGGCCGGGACAGCACCAGGCAGCTTTGGCATAATGCGCGCCATGACTTCGCCTACCGTTTCATCCGGCGCGCTGTGGCGCGCCGAGGCGCCGGCGGTTGCCGACCGGCTGGAGCCCATCCTGACCGGCGCCGGCTCGCTGACCGAGCGGCTGATCGCCCTCGGTGCCCCGTTCGCGGTCGAGGTGCTCGGCCAGGGCCGCGACGCGGTCGGTGCCGACGAGGCCGCGCTACTCGGCGTCGACCCCGACGCCGCCGTGCTGGCGCGCCATGTGGCGCTGACGCTCGCCGGCCAGCCGGTGGTGGTGGCGCGCAGCGTCACCCCGTGGCAAGACCCGGTGTGGACGCCGGTGCTGGAGCGCGGCAGCCGCTCGCTCGGCTTCACGCTGTTCGGCGAGCTGAACGACGGACTGATCCGCGAACCGCTCAGCTACGCCACACTGACCGCGACGCACCCGCTCTATGCGCTGGCCCGAAGCCACGACGCCACGTCGGCCGAACGCTACCCGGCGCGCCGTTCGCGCTTCGTGCAGGACGGCGCGGCGCTGATCGTCTGCGAAATCTTCCTTCCCGCTCTCGACCGCTACCTGCCATGACCACCGCCATCCTGAAAGACCGCCTCACCGTCTACAGCCAGCTGATGCGTATCGACAAGCCAATCGGCACGCTGCTGCTGCTCTGGCCCACGCTGTGGGCACTGTGGATCGCCGGCCACGGCCGCCCCGACTGGTCGCTGGTGCTGATCTTCTCGCTCGGCACCTTGTTGATGCGCTCGGCCGGCTGCGTGATCAACGACTACGCCGACCGCGACTTCGACGGTCACGTCGAGCGCACCCGCCAGCGGCCGTTCGCGCGCGGCGCGGTCAGCAAGAAGGAGGCACTGCTGCTGACCGCGGCGCTCTCGCTGCTGTCCTTCCTGCTGATCCTGCCGCTCAATCGGCTGACCTGGCTGATGAGCCTGCCGGCGCTGTTCCTGGCGATGAGCTACCCGTTCACCAAGCGCTTCCTGGCGCTGCCGCAGGCCTACCTGGGCGTGGCGTTCGGCTTCGGCATCCCGATGGCGTTCGCGGCGCAATCGGGCAGTGTACCGGCAATCGCCTGGTGGATGCTGCTGGGCAATATTTTCTGGACGCTCGGTTATGACACCGAATATGCGATCTGCGACAAGCCGGACGACCTGAAGATCGGTATCAAGACCTCGGCGATCACCTTCGGCGACTACGATGTGGCGGCGGTGATGGCCTGCTTCGCGGTGTTCACCGCGATCATGGCCACGGTCGGCCAGTCGCTCGGACTGGGGCCCTACTACTGGCTGGGTTTGGCGGTGGCCGCGGCGATGATGGCGAACCAGTATTTCGTCATAAAAAATCGCGATCGGATGGCATGTTTTAAAGCTTTTCTTGGCAACAACCGGGTAGGGATGGTAATTTTCGTCGGCATTTTGACTGAATACGGTCTGAACGCTCATTAAGCAGTCATAATTTTTTATGCTGTTTTGCCGGTCAATGCCGTAAAACGGCGCTGGCTGGCGCTAACGGACTCGTTCCGAAAAACCGTCAATCAACAACTCAAATAGGTAAAAATCATGAAAAAACTGATCGCTGCTCTGGTCGCTGGTGTGTTCGCTTCGGCCGCTTTCGCTGCTACCCCGGTTGCTGCCGAGGCTTCCAAGCCGGCTGCTGAAAAGCACGAAGCAAAGAAAGCCCACAAGAAAGCCGCTCACAAGAAGCACGCCGCTTCGGCCGCCAAGGGCGAAAAGAAAGCCATGAAGAAGCCGGCCGCTTCCGCCGCCAAGTAATTCGCGCGTCGAAGCAATGAAAACGGGCACCCTCGGGTGCCCGTTTTTTGTTGGCCGCAGCGCTTAGCTCACCTGCAGCGGCACGCTGTAGCGCTTGCCGTCGATCCGCAGCGTCGCCAGCCAGTCGTGCCCGCCGCTGGCGCACACCGGCAAGGTCACCCGGGCATGCCAGCCGCCCTGCCCGTCCGCCACCAGCTGGTAGCGATTGAAGCCCATGTCCATCTCGACCATGCTGAATTCGACGCTCGGCGCCTGCCGGGCTGTCACCCCGGACAGCTGCAGCTCGAACGGCTTGCGGTAGTTCGGCGGCGTGGCAAAGCGCACCGTGCCGCCCCCCGGCAGCGCACAGCCGGCAGTCAGCGTGCGGCACGCCAGCGTCTGCGGCAGCTCGGCGGTCGGCGCCGGCTTGCCGAGCAGGTAGTGGCCGATCAGCCAGAACTTCACCGCGCCGAGTACCAGCAGCAGCGCGCCGATCGCCAGCCACTTCCGCTGCTTCGGACTCATCGCCACGCCCCGCGCATCAGCGCCACGCCGTGCGCACCGTGCGCGCGCGCGTCGAGCAGGTCGTCGACGCCGAGGCCGCCGAGCGCCAGCACCGGGATCGGCGTGCCCTGCGCGAGCCGGCACTCGAAGCCGTCCCAGCCGAGCGGCGCCCGGTCCGGATGGGTCGGCGTCGCCTTGACGTGACCGAGCAGCGCGTAGTCGCAGCCGAGTTCGGCGGCGCGGTCGAGTTCGGCCGCCGAGTGCACCGAGGCGCCGACCCAGTCGAACGCCGGGCGCTCACGGGTGTCGGCCAGGCGCGCCGCCGACAGCTGCACGCCGTCGACCGGCAGGCCGGCGAGCCAGGCCGGGTCGGCGTTGACGATCACCTTGCCACCCTTCGGATGCACCCGTGCCGCCACCTGCTCGACGAACGCCGCCAGCTGTTCGCGGTCCAGCCCCGGCTCGCGCACGATCACCCAGCGCGCCGTGGTGCTCGCCGACAGCGCGTTCAGCACCGAGTCCGCGCCGATCTCGTGCGTGCAGGTGATCGACACCAGCTCGGGGATCGCCAGCGCGCGCAGCACCGGGCCATTGGCCGGCAGCATCGGCTCGACCGACAGCACCCCCGGCGTCTGCCAGGCGAAGGCCTGGCCCTCGCGGGCATGGAGCTCGCCATCCCAGGCCCAGACCCGGAAGAAGCGCAGGAACACCGTGGCGTGTTCGTAGACGAAATGCTTGGTCATCCACGGCGTGGCATGGCGTACGGTGATGCCCATTTCCTCGTGCAGCTCGCGCGTGAGCGCCGCGTACGGCGTCTCGCCCGGCTCGACCTTGCCGCCGGGGAATTCCCAGTAACCGGCGTACGGCTTGCCCGCCGGCCGGCTGCCGAGCAGGAAGCGGCCGTCCGCGCCGATCAGCGCGCCGGCCACCACTTCGACAATCTTGCTCATCACTACCTATCTGTTCAAAACGCTCAGGGCCGAACGGCCCTGAGCGATCAAAATCGGCCCACCGTAGCGACTGCCGCGGCGGGTAAAGGGTTCGGCCAAGCAGCCGTTCAGAAGTGGTTCTCAACGTGTCGCGAGCGGGCGTCAGCTCGGGGCGGACAGCGCGCAGGAACCGGAATGTACTGGAGTACATGAGGATTCCGAGCACTGCCCAACCCGAGATCACGTCCGCGCAGCAACGTTGAAGCCACTTCTCAGTCGGCCTGGCGCTCCTGGGCGCTCCTACCCGCCCAGTCGCTGGCAAACTGCCAGGCGACCCGGCCGGAGCGGCTGCCGCGGGTCAGCGACCACTGCAGCGCGGCGCGGCGCGCCACCTCGTCGAGCGTCAGCGCGTAGTAGCCGAGCCAGCTCTCGCAGGCGGCGAGGTAGGCGTCCTGGTCGAACGGGTAGAAGGTCAGCCACAGGCCGAAGCGGTCGGACAGCGATACCTTCTCCTCGACCGTTTCGCCCGGGTGGATCTCGCCGCTGTCGCCCTTCTGGTGCGCCAGGTTGTCGGCCATCTTCTCCGGCATCAGGTGGCGGCGGTTCGAGGTGGCGTACACCAGCACATTGTCGGCGCGCCGGGCCAGGCCACCGTCGAGCGCGGTCTTCAGCGCCTTGTAGGCGTCGTCGCCCTCTTCGAACGACAGGTCGTCGCAGAAGATGACGAAGCGCTCCTGGCGGGAGGCGATCAGCTCGATGATGTCGTGCAGGTCGGTCAGCTGCGCCTTGTCGACCTCGATCACGCGCAAGCCCTGGGCGGCGAACTCGGTCAATAGCGCCTTCACCAGCGATGACTTGCCGGTGCCGCGCGCGCCGGTCAGCAGCACGTTGTTGGCCGGCCGGCCCTCGACGAACTGGCGGGTGTTGCGCACCACCGCGTCGATCTGCCGGTCGATATGCGTCAGCGCCGACAGCGGGAAGCTGTGCGGCTCGTGCACCGCCTCGAGCCAGCCGGCGAGACCGGCCCGGCGCCAGCGGAACGCGACCGCGTTCCAGTCCGGCTCCGGCCGGGCCGGCGGCAATAGCGGTTCGAGCCGCGCGAGCAGGGCTTCGGCGCGGCCGAGAAAGGCGTCCAAACGGTCCATCGGTTTCCCCTTGATCAGATAAATCGGGGTTGGCCAAACCGGCCGTTCGGCCAACCTTTATTGTCGCGAGCTCACGCCTCGTCGCGCAGCGAGATCACCGGCCAGCCGTTCGCCTCGGCGTGCGTGCGCAGCGTGTCGTCCGGGTCGACCGCCACCGGGTGAGTGACCCGCGACAAGAGCGGGATGTCGTTGCGCGAGTCGCTGTAGAAGAAGCTCTGCGCGTAGTCGGCGAGCGTCTTGTCCTGCTCGGCCAGCCATTGCTCGAGCCGGGTGATCTTGCCTTCCTTGAAGCTCGGCACCCCGGCCGGCTTGCCGGTGAAGCGGCCATCGTCGTGCTCCTCGAGCTCGACCGCAATCAACAGCTCGACGCCCAGTTCGCGGGCGATCGGGCCGGTGATGAAGCGGTTGGTCGCGGTGATGATCATCACCGTGTCGCCGGCGGCCTGGTGCGCGGCGACGATGGCGCGCGCCTTCTCGGGGATGATCGGCAGGATGTGTTCCTGCATGTACTCGGCGTGCAGCGAGTCGAGCTCGGCGCGCGAGAAGCGGGTCAAGGGTTCCAGCTGGAAGTCGAGGAATTCGTAGATGTCGAGCGTGCCGGCCTTGTACTGCTCGTAGAAGTGGTCGTTGCGGCGGGCGTAGAACGCCTCGTCGATCAGGCCGCGCTTGATCAGGAATTTCGGCCACTCGACGTCGGAGTCGCCGGCAATCAGGGTGTGGTCGAGGTCGAACAGGGCTAGGTTCATGGTTCGCTATCGGTGGTTTGCAGAATGTTTTTCACCAGCGGCACGGTGATCGGCCGGCGCATCGCCAGCGAGTAGCGGTCGAGCATGTCGATCATCCGCGTCAGGCTCGCCAGGTCGCGCCGCCAGTGATTGAGCAGGTAACGGTAGACGTCTTCGGGGATCGCCAGCTGGCGCAGCGCGGCGTGACGCGAGAGCGCGGCGAGCTTGTCCTCGTCGGACAGGCCCTTCACCTCGAACACCAGCCCCCAGCCGAGGCGGGTGCGCAGGTCGTCGCGCACCGGCGCCAGCATCGGCGGCTGGCGGCCGGCCATCAACAGGTGGCCATCGCCCGACTCCTTCAGCGAGTTGTAGATCGAGAACAGGGTGATCTGGCTGTCCGGGTCGAGCGCGTCGACATGGTCGACGGCGATGAAGCTCGCCTCGCGGGCGAAGTCGGGCAAGGTCTCGGTCTGGCCGTCCAGATAGATCGACGCGCGGCCGAGCGACTCCGCATGGGCGATCCACGCCTTCAACAGGTGGGTCTTGCCGCTGCCCGCCTCGCCCCACAGGTAGACGAAGCGCTCGGCCTCCTCGCCGGTGAGCGCCGCGATCACTTCGCGGTTGCGGTCGGCGATGAAGGTGTCGAACGCGGAGACGGGCTCGGGCGTAAGGTCGAGGACGAGCTGATCCAAGGCGGGCGGTCATCAAGAGCGGTTGAAATCGGACCCCCAAGTTTACGTGCAAAGCGCCCGCCAGTCGCCCCCGGCGACGCCGAACGATGACGAAAGGCGGCTTTTCGCGCCGCTCGGCCGGGCCGACCGCGACGCCGCTCAGGACGGCGGCCGCGGACCAACGGCCCGGGCGCGCTGCAGATCGGGCCCAACGGCGCGGGTAAATCGGTTAAAATACAGGCGCTTTTGGTGACCCCGGAAGCACCGACAACGCTTACGTTTGCAGAAAGAGACTCCTTTGAACACCACCTCCCTGAGTTACCGTGATGCCGGTGTCGACATCGACGCGGGCGACGCACTCGTTGAGAACATTAAGCCGTTTGCCAAGCGCACCATGCGTCCCGAAGTGCTGGGCGGCCTTGGCGGCTTTGGCGCATTGGTAGAAATCAGCAAAAAGTATAAGGAACCGGTCCTCGTGTCCGGCACCGATGGCGTGGGCACCAAGCTCAAGCTGGCTTTCGACTGGGACCGCCATGACACCGTCGGCATCGACCTGGTGGCGATGAGCGTCAACGACATCCTGGTACAGGGTGCCGAACCGCTGTTCTTCCTCGACTACTTCGCCTGCGGCAAGCTCGACGTGCCGCGCGCCACTGAGGTGATCAAGGGCATCGCCACCGGCTGCGAACAGGCCGGTTGCGCGCTGATCGGCGGCGAGACCGCCGAGATGCCGGGCATGTACCCGGTCGGCGAATACGACCTGGCCGGCTTCGCCGTCGGCGTGGTCGAGAAGAGCCGCGTGATCACCGGCCGCGACATCGTCGCGGGCGACGTGGTGCTCGGCCTGGCTTCGAACGGCGTGCACTCGAACGGCTACAGCCTGGTGCGCAAGATCGTCGATCGCGCCCAGCCGGATCTCGACGCCGAGTTCGACGCCGGCCGCACGCTGCGCGAGGCGATCATCGCCCCGACCCGCATCTACGTGAAGCCGCTCTTGAAGCTGATCGAGACGCTGCCGGTCAAGGGCATGGCGCACATCACCGGCGGCGGCATCACCGAAAACACCCCGCGCGTGCTGCCGGACAACGTCGTCGCCGAGATCGACGCTTCGAGCTGGCCGCAGACCCGCCTGTTCCAGTGGCTGCAGCAGCAGGGCCAGGTCGACGCGCAGGAAATGTACCGTACCTTCAACTGCGGGATCGGCATGGTGGTGATCGTCGCCGCCGAGCACGCCGAGCAGGCCGCCGCACTGTTGGCCGAACAGGGTGAAACCGTCTACCGCATCGGCAGCATCCGCCCGCGTCAGGGCGACGAGCATCAGACCCAGGTAGCGTAAGGCGCTTGGTAGTCTGATGAAGAACGGCGCTACCGGGTTTGCCGCCCGCTAGCGCCGGTTTGTTTCGCCCCCCTACTCGCACACAGTCCCGAATGAAAAACCTCGTCATCCTGATTTCCGGCCGCGGCTCCAATATGCAGGCGATCGTCGACGCGCAGATCCCCGGCGCGCGCATCGCCGCGGTGATCAGCAACCGCCCGGACGCCGCCGGCCTCGCCTGGGCCGCCGAGCGTGGCATCGCCACCGCCGTGCTCGACCACAAGCAGTACCCGGGCCGCGAGGCGTTCGACGCCGCGTTCGCCGCGCTGATCGACGGCTACCGGCCGGACCTCGTTGTCCTCGCCGGCTTCATGCGCATCCTCACGCAGGGCTTCACCGCCCACTACGCGGGCCGCATGCTCAACATTCACCCCTCGCTGCTGCCGGCCTTCCCCGGCCTGCACACCCACCAGCAAGCGATCAACGCCGGCTGCCGCATCGCCGGCTGCACCGTGCACTTCGTCACCGCCGAGCTCGATCACGGCCCGATCGTCGCGCAGGGCGCGGTGCCGGTGTACGCCGACGATACCGAGTCGACGCTGGCCGCCCGCGTGCTCGAACAGGAACACCGGCTCTACCCACAGGCGGTCGCCCAGTTCGTCGCCGGCCGCTTGCAACTCGACGGCCTGCGCGTGCTGGTCGCCGGTGAAACGCCGACCAGCACCCGGCTGGCCGTGCCGCTAGACTGAGTAGCACGAACGGGCTCCGGGAGCGGAATGCGTAAACGTCTCGCCATCGTCCTGGCACTGCTGCTGTCGCTGCTGGTGCACTTGAGCTTTTTGGCCAGCGACCTGATCCCGCCGGCCACGCTCGAGCTGCCCGACGACGCGAAGCTCAAGCCGATCGAGGTGCAGTTGAAGGCGATGTCGCTCGAGGCGTCGGCGCCGGCCAGGCAGGCCACCCCGACCGTGGCGCTGCTGCCGGCGCCCAATACGCTGCCGGTCAAACCACCGGAACCGAAGAAACCGCGCCCCATCACCGCGCGAAAGAAACCGCGCCCGGCCAAACACCCGCTGGCCTCGGCGCCGTTGGCCGAAGCGAGCGCCCCGGCCGGTGAGACGCAGGCCGAGGCGTCGGCGCCGAGCGTCGACCGCGTCGCCGCCGCCTCGGCCCCGAAAGCCAAGCCGCTCGCCCACGCCGCCTCCGAACCGACCCCGGCCAAGCTCTCCAAGGCGCAGGCGTCCGCCGCCGTCGCCGAGGCTCAGGCCGTCGCCGAAGGCAAGGACTGGCCGGGCCAGGGCGCCGGCCCGGACGGCATGCTGCGCGCTAGCCAGCCGCTGAAGCGCTTCCCGAGCAGCGCCAAGCTGAGCTACCAGGTGTTCCTCGGCAGGATCCTGGCCGGCCAGGGCCAGATCAGCTGGCAGCGTGACGGCAACAGCTACAGCCTGGTCGCCAAGGCGAACGGCTTCGGCCAACGGCTGCGCTACGAATCGCACGGCCGGCTCGACGCGACCGGCCTGAAACCGGATACCTTCAAGGCGTTCCGCAACGACCAGCCGCGCGAGCACGCCGAATTCGACTGGGACGCCGGCGTGCTGCACTACGGCGGCGACAAGCAGGAAAAGCTCGAACCGGGCGCGCAGGACGTGCTGAGCCTCGGCTGGCAGCTGGCGCTGAAGGGCGCGCGGCTCGGCATGACGCAGATCACCACCGGCAAGAAGGTCTACAGCTACCCGCTGCAGCCGGTCGGCGAGACGGTGTTCGACACCGGCTCGGGCAAGATGCGCGCCGTCGTGATCCGCGCAAAGGGCGACGACGACATCACCGAATTCTGGCTGGCCCCCGGCTACGCCAACCTGCCGATCCGCATCACCCGGATCGACCCGGACAAGAAACTGGAACAGCGCATCGTCGCTATCGACATCAACGAACAGGAAGAATGGGCGCTGCCTCCGTCGCCGCCCCGTGGCCCGAAATAAATGATCACTCAGCAACAACTCCCGCATATCGAGGCCGTGATCGGCCGTCTCGTCCGTTTCGACCGCCCGGCCGACGCCGTGCTGTCCGGCTATTTCCGCGACAATCCGAAGCTCGGCAGCAACGACCGCCACGAGATCGCCGAGACCGCCTTCGCCTGCCTGCGCCACTACGCGCGGGTGTCGGCGCTGGTCGCGCCCAAGCGCACGCCGCGCCGGCTGATGCTGGCGACGCTGGCGCGCGCCCGCGACATCAACCAGGAGGTGCTCGACCGCTTCTTGCAGGACAACGAACGCCAGTGGCTGGACGGCGTGCGCGCCGCCGCATTGCCGGACAGCCTGAACGTCGAAGCCGAGCTGCCCGACTGGGTGATCGAACGCCTCGCCGACCAGGACCCCGACGCAGTACGCGCGCTCGGCGCCGGGCTGATGCAGCCGGCACCGCTCGACCTGCGCGTCAACACGCTGAAGACCAAGCGCGACGCGGCGCTGGCCGCGCTGCGCGACTCGGGCCTCGCCGCCGAGCCGACGCCGTACTCGCCGTTCGGCATTCGCCTGGCCGGCAAGCCGGCGCTGAACAAGCATCCGCTGTTTATCGACGGCGCGATCGAGGTGCAGGACGAGGGCAGCCAGCTCTTGGGCCTGCTGGTCGGCGCCCGGCGCGGCGAGATGGTGGTCGACTTCTGCGCCGGCGCCGGCGGCAAGACGCTGCTGTTGGGTGCGATGATGGCATCGAGCGGTCGTCTCTACGCCTTCGACATTTCGGAGAAGCGCCTCTCCAACCTGAAGCCGCGCCTGGCGCGCTCGGGCCTGTCCAACGTCACCCCGCAGCTGATCGCCAACGAGAACGATACCCGCATCAAGCGCCTGGCCGGCAAGGTCGACCGGGTGCTGGTCGACGCGCCGTGCTCGGGCCTCGGCACCCTGCGCCGCAACCCGGACCTGAAGTACCGGCAGAACGCCAAGAGCGTCGCGGAACTCAACGCGATCCAGGCGAGCATCCTCGCCTCGGCGGCGCGGCTGGTGAAGACCGGCGGCCGGCTGGTCTACGCCACCTGCAGCCTGCTGCCGCAGGAGAACCGCGCGATCGTCGACGCCTTCCTCGCCGGCCATCCCGAGTTCGAATTGCTGCCGGCCAATCAGCTGTTGGCCGAACAGAAGATCGCGCTCGATACCGGCGATTGTCTCGAGTTGCAACCGCACGTGCACAACACCGACGGTTTTTTTGCCGCGGTGCTGGTCAGGAAGGCTTGATCCGCCGTAACATCAACATATTAGCAAACAGCAAAATACTGTTGAGAAGCCGCCGTCCATGCCTAAACTCGGGTCGCACCCGTTCGCGCCGCACAAATCGCGCAGCAGTCGGCGCCTACGTCACTTCTACCTGTCGGTAGGCCTGTGGCGACGCCGTGCGTCGATCTGGCTGGCGGCGATCCTGGTCGGCGTGGCGGCGACCATCCTCGCCAGCGGCAGCCATCTGCTGCACCGCTGGTTCGACACCGCCTATGCCAACTCGCCGTACTGGGCGTTGTTGATCACCCCGGGCGGCCTCGGCCTGTCGGTGTGGCTGCTCAAGCGCTACTTCGTCGGCGCCGGTGGCGGCGGCATCCCGCAGGCGATCGCCTGCCTGCAGCCGGGCGCGGTCGCGATCCGCGAGCAGTTCCTGACGCTGCGCGGCGTACTCGGCAAGATGGTGCTGACACTGCTCGGCATCGGCTCGGGAGCGACCTTCGGCTACGAGGGTCCGATCGTCCAGGTCGGCGCGGCGATCAAGTACTCGTTCGACCGCAAGGCGGCACTGGCCAACGAGGGCACCGCGCGCGCGCTGATCCTGGCCGGCAGCGCCGCCGGCGTGGCGGCCGCGTTCAACACCCCGCTCGCCGGCATCGTGTTCGCGCTCGAGGAAATGGGCCGCACCCTCGACCAGCGCTCGAGCCGCACCATCCTGCTGTCGGTGATCCTGGCCGGCCTGACCGCCACCGCCCTGATCGGCAACTACAACTACTTCGGCGTCACCAGTGCCACACTGCCGCTCGATTCGGGCTGGTACGCGATCCCGGTCACCGGCCTGGTGGGCGGCGTGGTCGGCGGCCTCACCGCCAAGCTGATCCTGGCGTTCTCGCTGCGCCTGCCCGGCCCCCTGGCCGACTGGCGCAGCCGCCGCCCGGTCTGGTTCGCGATCGGCTGCGGCGTGGTGATCGCGGCGATCGGCATCGCCAGCCACGGCAGCACCTTCGGCACTGGCTACTACCGCGCCAGGGACATCATCGAGGGCCACGGCGCCGGGCTGGAGGGCTACGGCGTCCTCAAGCTGATCACGCTGCTGCTCAGCTACATCAGCGGCGCGCCGGGCGGCATGTTCGCACCGTCGCTGGCGGTCGGCGCCGGCTTCGGCCTGAACGTGTCGCACCTGCTGCCCAGCCTGCCGGCAACCGGCTTGATCCTGTTGGGGATGGTGGCGTTCTTCGCCGGCATGACCCGCGCGCCGATGACCGGCTTCGTGATCGTGATGGAGATGACCGACTCGAACGGCATGATCATCCCGCTGATGGCGACCGCGCTGATCGCCGCCAACGTGTCGCGAATCGTGTCGCGCCGGGCGCTGTACGAGGCGCAGGCGCACGACCTGCTCAAGCAGCAGGCCGACCTGCGCCTGCCCAGGCCGACGGCAGCGCCGGCAATTGACCGGCCGGCCGACAGCGGCCTACAATAACCGAGTTAATAAGTCAGGTATTTCTGCAAGGATAGATTGCATGGACATTCAAGAAGCGCTGCGCCACACCGTTACCACCCACCCGGTCGTGCTGTTCATGAAGGGCTCGCCGAAATTCCCGCAGTGCGGCTTCTCCGCCCGTGCGGTACAGATCCTGCAAGGCTGTGGTCTGGAGAGCTTCACCGCCATCGACGTGCTGGCCGACCCGGCGGTGCGCCAGGGCATCAAGGACTACTCGAACTGGCCGACCATCCCGCAGCTGTACGTGAACGGCGAGTTCATCGGCGGCTCGGACATCATGACCGAGATGTACCAGTCGGGCGAACTGCAGGAACTGATCAAGACCCTGAACCCGGCCGAGTAAGCATCCCCTGCTCCAGCCAACGAGCCATTCCTTTCGGAATGGCTTTATTTTTGTCTATAGAGAGACAAGCTTGGCCGAAAGATCAGGCCGTGTGCATAAACGCCGGGGACGGCGTGGATTTTGCGGCGCAACCCGCGCTAGAATCGCGTCCCATACCTGAATACAATCTACCGGCCGCCCCCGGCCGGTGACACAACGACCCGAAGCTGTTTTTCACCGTGCCCACCGCCGCCCGTGAAAAGCAGCTTTTTCATAAGGTAAGGGCTCACATGAACATCTCCGTAGTCAATCACCCGCTGGTACAGCACAAGCTCGGCCTGATGCGCGAGGGCGAGATCAGCACCTCGAAATTCCGCACGCTGACGCAGGAGCTGGCGCGCCTGTTGGCGTACGAGGCCACCCGCGACTTCCAGCTCGAAACAATCACCATCGACGGCTGGTGCGGCCCGGTCGAGGTGCAACAGATCAAGGGCAAGAAGGTCACCGTGGTGCCGATCCTGCGCGCCGGCCTCGGCATGCTCGAAGGCGTGCTCGACATGGTGCCATCGGCCAAGATCAGCGTGGTCGGCCTGTACCGCAACGAGGAGACCCTCGAACCGGTGCCGTACTTCGACAAATTCGTCGACAACCTCGACGAGCGCATCGCGCTGATCATCGACCCGATGCTCGCCACCGGCGGCTCGATGGTCGCGACCATCGAGCTGTTGAAGCGCAAGGGCTGCAAGCAGATCAAGGCGGTGGTGCTGGTCGCCGCGCCGGAAGGCGTCAAGGTCGTCAACGAGGCGCACCCGGACGTGCAGATCTACACCGCCTCGCTCGACTCGCACCTCGACGACAACGGCTACATCATCCCGGGCCTCGGCGACGCCGGTGACAAGATCTTCGGCACCAAGCATGCCTGATCGGCGATGCCACTCACATCAGAACGCCGCCTCGACCCGAGCGCGGCGTTTTTTTGAGGACGGGCCATCCCCGCCCCGACAATAACAAGAGGATATTCACGACCATGTTCAACCACGTCAAACAGGCGCTCGCCGGTGCGCAGATCCTGTTCGTCGCCTTCGGTGCGATGGTGCTGGTGCCGCTATTGACCGGCCTGAATCCGTCGATGGCGCTGCTCGGCGCCGGCATCGGCACCCTGCTGTTCCAGCTGTTGACCGGCCGCAAGGTGCCGATCTTCCTCGGCTCCTCATTCGCCTTCATCGCGCCGATCATCTATGCCACCCAGACCTGGGGCCTGCCGTCGACGATGTTCGGCCTGTTCGCCGCCGGCTTCATGTACTTCGTGTTCGCCGCGCTGGTGCGCTGGCGCGGCGTCGCCGCGGTGCACAAGCTGCTGCCGCCGGTGGTGATCGGCCCGGTGATCATGATCATCGGCCTGTCGGTCGCCGGCGTCGCCTCGAACATGGCGATGGGCAAGGCCGGCGGCCAGCAGGTGGTTCCCTACGACACCGCGCTCATGCTCGCCGGCGTGTCGTTGGCCACTACGGTGATCGTGGCGATCTTCGGCCGCGGCATCTTCCGCCTGGTGCCGATCCTCGCCGGCGTGATCGTCGGCTACAGCGTCGCCGGCTTCATCGGCGTGGTCGACTTCGCCAAGATCGCCGCCGCACCGTGGTTCGCGATGCCGCACTTCATCACCCCCGAGGTGAATTGGGCAGCGGCGCTGTTCATGCTGCCGGTGGCGATCGCTCCGGCGATCGAGCACATCGGCGGCGTGATGGCGATCGGCGGCGTGACCGGCAAGGACTACACCCGCGAGCCGGGCCTGCACCGCACCCTCGCCGGCGACGGCCTGGGCGTGTGCGTGGCCGGCCTGATCGGCGGGCCTCCCGTTACGACTTATGGCGAGGTGACCGGCGCGGTGATGATCACCAAGAACTTCAACCCGGTAATCATGACCTGGGCGGCGCTGTTCGCGATCGCGATGGCGTTCTTCGGCAAGTTCAACGCGCTGTTGCTGTCGATCCCGATGCCGGTGATGGGCGGCATCATGGTGCTGTTGTTCGGCACCATCGCCAGCATCGGCCTGAAGACGCTGATCGAGTCGAAAGTCGACCTGATGGCGCCGCGCAATCTGGTGATCGTGTCGGTGGTGCTGACCTGCGGCATCGGCGCGCTCGAGCTGAAGTTCGGCAGCTTCTCGCTGGTCGGCGTCGGCCTGTGCTCGATCCTGGCGATCGTCCTCAACCTGATCCTGCCTCTGGCACCGGACCGGCACGATGGCATCCCCGAAGGCCAGGACATCTGAACGTTCGGCCGACAACCAGACCCGCACATTCCGTGCGGGTTTTTTGTTGCGGCGCCGGATTCTGTCTGGCGGCACGACGGGGCGCCGTGGATATAATGAGGCGGCAACAACAATGACTAGAGAGGGAAACGAGTATGTTGATGCAACGCGAGCACGCCACCCTACTGGTGGTCGACGTGCAGGAGAAGCTGGCCCCGGCGGTGCATGACGCCGACGGGCTCTTGGCCCGCCTACAGTGGCTGGTCGGCGCGGTACGCGACACCGGCGTGCCGGTCGTGTTCTCGGAACAGTATCCGAAGGGCCTCGGCCACACCGTGCCGGCGCTGCGCGAAGTGGCACCGGATGCCCGCGCGGTCGAGAAACAGCACTTCTCCTGCGTCGCCGGCGACTGCCTGCCCGATAGCCTGATGAAGCGCGACCAGGTGATCGTCTGCGGCATGGAAACCCATGTGTGTGTGCTGCAGACGGTGCTCGACCTGATCGACGAGGACAAGGAGGTGTACGTGGTGAGCGACGCGATGTCGAGCCGCCGTGAGGCCGACCATCTAGCGGGTCTGGCGCGGATGCGCGACGCCGGTGCCCAACTGGTCACCCGTGAAATGGTGCTGTTCGAACTGCTGCACCAGGCTGGCACCGACGAATTCAAGAGCGCCAGCAAGCGCTACCTGGTCGGCGAGCAGCCCTAAAGCCTGCTATGAACACTCGCTTGGCCGAACGCCGCTTCGGCCAAGCGACTCCTTCCCGCCCTGCCCGATCATCCCGCTTCACACCCTACCGTTCGGCACCGCAACAGGTGCAATTTTGCGGCGATCACCCTATGCTGTGGGTCCTATCCACCCTGTCAGGAATCCCTCGATGACGATCACCAGCAACTTTCAGGCGAATCTGGCCACCCTGCCGGCAACCGATGCCATCGACGCACTGGAACTCGTCAGCTCCGCCGGCGCGGTCGTCGCCCGGCTGGAAAACCGTCCCGGCACCGCCGGTTCGGTGCGGGTCTACCACGCCCTGCTGAAGGAGTTTGGCGAGATCAACCAGGCCGCCGCACAGCGCGGGCTGGAAATCTACGCCGAGCACGTTGCCGACGCACGCAGCAATCCGGGCAAGCACCCGAACATCGACCGGCTGTTCCCGATCGCCGACCACGCCGTCCCGGCACTGCAAGTCAGCGTGTTCGCCAACGTCGCCGGCTGATAACCGCCGCTTCGGTCAATAAAAAAAAACGGAAGCCCACAAGGCTTCCGTTTTTCATTGCGGGCCGCTCGCGCTCAGCGCAGCGGCTCGACCTTGTAGCGCGGCGGCAGCAGCAGCGCCGGTACCTCGCGCTTACGCTTGCCGCGCACCAACCGGCCCGGGATCAGCGGGAACTCGACCCCGTCGCTCGGCTCGGCACGGCCGGCCGCTGCCGGCTTGCTGCGGCTGGACGCTTGCACCGGACGCGATGCGCTGCTTGCCGCCGGACGCGGGGCCGGGGCGCTGCTGGGGATAATGCCGGCATCAGCGCCTTTCGGCGACGCCATCCACGACGGCCAGAAGCCTTCCACCGGCTGCGCCGTCAGCTTCTGGCGGGTCAGCTTCTCGATCGCCTCGAGCTGCCTCTGCTCGTCCTCGGCCATCAGCGAGATCGCCACGCCCTTGGCTCCGGCGCGACCGGTCCGGCCGATCCGGTGCACATAGTCTTCCGGCGCATTCGAGATCTCGTAGTTGATCACGAACGGCAGCTCGGTGACGTCGAGGCCACGCGCCGCCACGTCGGTGGCGACCAGCACGCGCAGCTCGCCCGACTTGAACGCCGCCAGCGTTTCCAGCCGCAGACCCTGCGCCTTGTCACCGTGGATCGGCTCGACCGACAGGCCGCGACGCTTCAGGTCGCGTGCCACCTGGTCGACGCTCTGCTTGGTCTTGCAGAACACGATCACCTGACTCATGTCGCGCGACTTGATCAGGTGCTCGAGCAGGCCGCGCTTGCGACCGGTATCGACCGCGTACACCAGCTGCTCGACCTGGTCGGAGGTAGCGTTCTGCCGTGCCACCTCGATCAGCTCGGGGCTGCGCATGAAGTCTTCGGCCAGCTTCTTGATCTCCGGCGCGAAGGTAGCCGAGAACAGCAGCGTCTGGCGCTCCTTCGGCAGCATGCCGAGAATCTTGCGGATGTCGTTGATGAAGCCCATGTCGAGCATCCGGTCGGCCTCGTCGAGCACCAGGATGTCGACCTTGTTCAGCTGGATCGACTTCTGGCCGACGTGATCGAGCAGCCGGCCCGGCGTCGCCACGACGATCTCCACGCCGCGGCGCAGGTCCTGGGTCTGCGGGTCCATATTGACGCCGCCGAACACCACGGTATGGCGCAGCGGCAGGTACTTAGTGTACGCCTTGACGTTGACCGCGATCTGGTCGGCCAGCTCGCGGGTCGGCGACAGGATCAGCGCGCGCACCGGGTGCATCGCCGGCGAGGTACTGCTCGACGCGAACTTCTTCAGCCGCTCGAGGATAGGCAGCATGAACGCGGCGGTCTTGCCGGTGCCGGTCTGCGCGGCGGCCAACAGGTCGCGGCCGCTCAACACCTTCGGGATCGCCGCCGCCTGGATCGGGGTCGGCGTGCTGTAACCCAGCTCGTCGATCGCCCGCAGGATCTCGGGCGCCAGCCCCAGCTCTGCAAAGGACATCTCATCACTCCTGCAACAGGAAGGGTTGGCCGAACCCGTCCGTGCGGTTTCGGCCAACCCTTTCGTCTTTGTTCATCAAGTCGGTATCAATCGGTCCGGCGCCCAATAAAGCACGCCGCCCCCACGGACGGGGCGGCGTTGCAAACAGGCGGCTCAGCCGAGCAGGCGGGCCACGCTCAACAGCAGGATCACGGCCAGCCACAACAGCACGCAGCGCCACACCAGGCCTACCGCGCTCTTCAGGAAGCTTGGATCGGCCGGATCGCCCAGCCCCAGCTCGGGGCGGAACCGCACCGTGTAGTCCTGGCGCAGCGGGTCACCGAGCTTCACGCCGATCGCGCCGGCCGCGGTCGCCAGCAGGATGCCGTTGGCGTAGTTGCCCCAGGTGCGCGCCTGCGAGCGCCAGCAGTAGATCGCGTCCTCGAAGTCGCCCATCACCGCGAAGCTCGCCGCGGTCAGCCGCACCGGCAGCCAGTCGAGCCAGAACGAGGCGCTGGCGGCGAAGCGACCGAACTGGTCGTCGCCTTCCTGGCTGCGTTCGCCCCACTTCTGGCCGAGCATCGTCACCAGCCGGTACAGCACCGCGCCGACCGGGCCGGGCAGCACCACGAACCAGAACATCGTGCCGAACACGTGCCGGTAGCTATCCACCACCCCCTGCTCGATCGCCAGTCGAGACATTTCCTCGGTCGACAGCTCGGCGGTCGGCTGGCCGGTCCAGTCGCGCAGCGCTTGACGCGCGTCGAGATCGCGGCCCTCATTCAGCGCTCGCGACATGTCCGAGAAGGCGCTGGAGAAGTGCCTAAAGCCCATCGTCAGGTAGAGCACCAGCACGTTCCACGCCAGCGCCAGGATCGGGTTGAGCCGGTACAGGAGCGCGTACACGCCCCACGCCACCAGCACCGGCGGGACAATGGCCACCAGCCAGGCGAACACGCCATGGCGGTTGGAGCCGGCGTTGAAGTTGCGCTCCAGCTGGTTGGCGTAACGGGTGAACAGCAACCAGACGCGGTTGCGGTTGCCTAGCGGGCGCAGCTGCTCGAGGGCGAGCGCCAAAATAAGAGATAACAGGGTCATCGGTATCGGGGGGTTGATCGCAGGCCCAGCGTCAAGATACCACAGTTGGCAACACGGCGCCCACCGGTGGCGGGCAGAGGGGGAACGGGATTCAGACCGAACCGAGGCGGCGGCCGCCGCCGAGCGACGGCGGGCTGCCGTCGCGCCCGTAGCCGAGGGTGCTGATCGCCGCCTCGCGCAGTACGTTCAGCGCCTCGTCGGTCCGTGCCAAGCTCTCGCTGATGAACTGGCCATTCAGCGTGTTGACCGCCTGAACCTTGTGCAGCGCCGCTTCCAGCGCCTGCCAGGCGGAGAGCGCCGCCGGCTTGTCGGCCAGCCAGCCATGGAGCGCCGCCGGCGTCTCGATGCCCAGTTCGAACAGGCAGCGCTCGCGCAGCACCGACAGCGAGGAGAGCTGTTCGAGCAGCGTCGCCTTGGCCTTGGCCACCGGCTCAAGGAGCAGCGTCAGGCCACTGATCAGCACCCGTTGTTCCTCATTCAGCACTTCGCCCAGCCGGATCAGCTGGGCGGTCTCACTCTCACAGGCGGCGGTAAAGCGCAGCGCGACGTCACTCATGCACAACTCTCTTTAAGTGGAACGATTGGACGTCCCCGCGGCTCAGCGCCCGAGCAGCTCGCGCGCCGAGGCGATCAGCCCGTCCGCGATCGCGCCCGGGTTCACCTCGAAGGTGCCGGCGGCGATCGCGGAGCGGATCGCTTCGACCTTGCCGGCGTCGAACGCCGGTTCGGAAGCGACGCTGCGTTCGACCGCGCTGATCTGGCTGGCCAGCGGATTGATCGCGACGCTGTCGGCGGCACCAGCGGTGCTGCCTTGTGCGTCATCGTCTTTGCGGGTCGGCCGGGTCGGCGTGCCGTAGACGGCGGCCAGGCTGCGGTTAGTCTCGACTTTCATAAAAAATCCTTGTGCTCGGCATTGCGTGATTACTGCAATTATCGGCGACAAGTCTGCAATCTTTAACGGTTTTTTTCGTGGCGGGCGTTCAGAACCGCACCACCACCGTGCCATCCCGCTGCGCCACCCCCTGCACCAGCCTACCGGAGCTCATCCGCACCACCACCACCTCGCCAACCGCGGCGTTGCGGTTGGCGACGCCGTCTGCGAGCACCGCGAAACCGTCGCCGGTGGCGTGCACCTGCACCCGCTGACCGGCCTTCACCACCTGTGGCGGACGCAGCATGAAGGCACGCAGCCAGGCGCCGGCCGGGATGCCGCTCCTGGCGCTCTGGCCGACCACCTCAGCCGGATCCTGCAACACGCTGCGCGCCAGCGCCTGATTCGGCACCACCACCTTCTGCACGTCGGCGTCGGCCAGCACCTCCCCCGGATCGATCGCCCGGGTGGTGACCATGCCGTAGCGGGTCTCGCTGATCGTCACCGGCACCTTCACCACCCAGCCCGCGCCCGGGCAGGCGACGTTCAGCTGCGTGCCGCCACGGGACTGGGCGCCGGGCGGCCAGCTGATCCGCGGCGTCTGCGGACAGGTCCTCAGTCCGTCGAGCGAACTGAGCGGCCCGAGCTGATAGCTCGCCTGGCGGTGCTGCAGTTCGGCGTCGAGGAAGCGGCGCAGCGCGCTCTCGACCGAACCCACGTCCTGCGCGGCCGCCACGGCGAGCGGGGCCAGGCAGAGGAGGAGTAGCGCAAGAATCCTGTTCAACATGCGGGGCATTGTAACCCTGCCTCCACGCAAAACCCAAAGCCTGCTGAAAAACCCAAAGTCTGTTGACAGGCGAAACAATCATGCAATAAACATATGCATTAGAGCCTAGGCTCGATACGAATGTTTGATTGGAACCGACCAAAAATAATGAGGGGAAACCGTTTCATGAAACTGCGTCTTGCCACCTTGAGCTGCGCCATCGCCGTGGCTCTGGCCGCACCGGCCGCGATGGCCCAGAATTACAGCAATATCTATTTCTTCGGCGACAGCCTAACCGACACCGGCGCGTTTGCCGGCCAGCCGTTAAAGCTGCCCAACGGCGCCGTCGTGACACTGCCGGCCAACGCCCGCTGGACGCTCGACTACGGCCCGAACCTGGCCAATGTGCTGGCCGGCAAGTTCGGTCTCGGCGTCATCGCAACCAACGCCACCGACGGTCTCAACCCGAACGGCAACAACTTCGCCCAGGGTGGCGCGCAGGCGCAGACAGTCACCCCGCCCAATAAAGGCCCGTCCGACGACCCGAGCGCACCGGGCATCCCGATTCGCGACGTGCCGCAACAGGTGAAGGACTACCTCGCGCGCACAGGCGGCCGTGCCGACCCGAATGCGGCGTACTTCATCTGGGCCGGCGGCAACGACGTGCCGGCCGCGGCCACCATCGGCGCCGTGACGGCAGCAACCACAGGTTCTCTTGCTCAAGGTCAGCAGGCGGCGACCAATTACATCCTCGCCTCGTCGGCCTCGCTCGCCACCCAGGTCGGCACCCTGCAGGCGCTCGGCGCCAATACCGTCATCGTGCCGAACCTGCCAAACTTCGCGATCACGCCAGCGGCGTTCTACGGTGGCCTCAGCCAGTTGTTCGGCGGCAACACCAGCGACCCGAACTTCCAAAAAGGGGCGCTGGCGGCGTGGGCGGCGCTGTCGATGGTGAAGAACAGCAACGCCGCCGACGAGCAAGCGGCGGTCAACCAAGCAATCGCGGCGGCAGCGGCCGCCTCGGGCCAGCCAGTCGCCGCCGTCACCGCCGCGGTCAACGGCGCCAAGGCCAACCTACAGGCACTGTCGCAGGGCTTCAACGACGCGACCAACCTCGGCCTGTCCGGTCTGGGCGGCGGCATCGTGCGCCCGGACATCGCTGCGCTACTGAACGAGATCGTCGCCGCGCCGACGCAGTACGGCTTCAGCAACGTCACCGGCAGCGCCTGCCCAGTCGGCGTCAGCGCGATCGCCTGCAGTTCGGCGGTCGCCAGCGCGTTCAACCCCGCCTTCGTGGCCGGGATGACCTATCTGTTCACCGACGACCGCCACCCGACCCCGCAGGCGCACGCAATCCTCGGCCAGTACATCTACTCGCTGCTCGTGGCGCCGGCGTTCGCCGCCGCACTGCCGGAGACCGGTCTGAACGCCTCGCGCCAGCTCGGCGACGCGCTAACCACCCGCTACCAGGCGCTGCGCGCCGCACCGCGCCCGGTCGGCACCGTCAGCGCCTTCGCCAGCGGCGGCTGGCGGCCGGACTCGCTCGACTACGACGCCTTGAGCGGCAAGACCAAGGGTCAGTTGCTGACGCTCGGCATCGACTTCCAGGCCAGCGACACGCTGACGCTCGGCGCGGCGTTCGCCGCCGGCAAGGGTGACAATAGCGTCGACAACCAGGGCGACTTCGACAGCCGCCAGCGGCTGATGGCGCTGCTTGCCAGCTGGCGGATGAACCAGTACTGGCTGGACGGCGACCTGCACGTCGGCAACGGCGACATCGACACCCATCGTCAGGTCACGCTCGGCCCGGTGGTCCGCACGATGAACGGCTCGACCCGTACCACCCAGTACGGCTGGCGCGTCAACGGCGGCTACCAGTTCGACGTCGGCCCGGTGCAGACCGGCCCGCTGGTCGGCCTCGACTACGTCAAGGTCAAGGTCGGCGGCGTCACCGAAGACGGCAACAGCAGCACCAGCATGAACTTCGACAAGCAGGACGCCAGCTCCTTCCTCGGCAAGCTCGGCTGGCAGGTGCAGGGCACCTTCGGCCAGTTCACCCCGTACGCCAACGCATCGTGGGTGCACGAGTTCAAGGACGACGCGCGCAGCGTCGCGGTCGGCCTTAACACCCAGCCGGGGCTGTTCACCACCTCGCTCGGCAAACCGGACAGCAACTGGGCGGAGTGGAAGCTCGGCGCGGCGGCCAGCCTGAGCAAAACGATCAGCGCCTACGGCGAACTGTCGACCACCAGCGGCCGCAGCACCGGCAACCTGAAGGCGGTGACACTGGGTCTGGCCGCCTCGTTCTGACCAGCGCCAACCACGACAAAGGCCAACCCAATGGGTTGGCCTTTTTTGATACGCCGCGTTCGGTCAAGGTTGGCCGAAACCGTCTCAGCCCAGTTCGGCGGTAATCAGCGCCTTCACCTTGCCGGCGTCGGCCGGCAGTTCGACCACCCGTTGCGGCAGGTCCTCAATGCCGTCGAAACCGGCCGGGCGCGGCGGCTGTTTGCCGAGCGCCTCGACGATGGTCTCGGCGAACTTGGCCGGCAATGCGGTTTCCAGACATACCACCGTCTCGCCGGCCTGGCGCAGCTCGCGCGCCACCTTGATGCCGTCGGCGGTGTGCGTGTCGACCACCACGTCGTCCTCGGCATCGACCGCCCGGATCGTCGCCAGCCGGTCGGTGTGCGTGCTCATGCCGGACACGAAGCCGAAGCGGCGCTGCGCGTCGGCCAGCTGAGCCGACAGATCGAAGCCCTCGCCCTGCTCCACCTTGGCCCACAGCGCGCGCACCGCCGCCGGGTCGCGGCCGACCAGGTCGAACACGAAGCGCTCGAAGTTGGACGCCTTGGAGATGTCCATCGACGGGCTGGAGGTGATGTGCGTCTCGGCGCTGCCGCGCGGGCGGTAGACGCCGCTCTTGAAGAACTCGTCGAGCACGTCGTTCTCGTTGGTGGCGACGATCAGCCGTGCCACCGGCAGGCCCATCTGGCGCGCGATATGGCCGGCGCAGACGTTGCCGAAGTTGCCCGACGGCACGCAGAAGCTGACCTGCTCGTCGTTGCTGGCGGTGGCGTTGAAGTAGCCCTTGAAATAGTACACCACCTGCGCCACCACGCGCGCCCAGTTGATCGAGTTGACCGTGCCGATCTTGTGCGTCGCCTTGAAGGCGTGGTCGTTCGACACCGCCTTGACGATGTCCTGGCAGTCGTCGAACAGGCCGTCGATCGCGATGTTGTGGATGTTGGCGTCCTGCAGCGAGTACATCTGCGCGCGCTGGAACGCGCTCATCTTGCCGGCCGGCGATAGCATGAACACGTTGATGCCGTGCTTGCCGCGCATCGCGTATTCGGCGGCGCTGCCAGTGTCGCCCGAGGTGGCGCCGAGGATGTTCAGCGTCTCGCCGCGCTTGGCCAGCACGTACTCGAACAGGTTGCCGAGCAACTGCATCGCCATGTCCTTGAACGCCAGGGTCGGGCCGTTCGACAGCTCCAGGATCACCAGGCCGTCATTCAGCCGTTTGACCGGGGTGATCTCGGCCGAGCCGAACGCCGCGGCGGTATAGGTGCGGCCGACGATGTCCATCAGGTCCGCCGCCGGGATGTCGTCGGCGAAGCGGCGGATGATCTCGAACGCGAGCTCCGCGTAGGACAGGCCGCGCCAGGTGTCGAGCGTGGCGCGGTCGATCTGCGGGTAGCTTTCCGGCAGCACCAGGCCGCCGTCGGGCGCCAGGCCCATCAGCAGGATGTCGGAGAAGGCGGCAGGCTCAAGGCCGCCGCGGGTACTGATGTAACGCATGATTCTTTACCGTTGTTTGAAGCAGGAGAACGCCGCCTGTTCGAGCAGGCCCTTGAGGCGCGGATCGTCCTTGACCTTCACCTCGCCGCCGATGATCGCGATCACGTCCTCCTTGGACAGCGAGGCGGTGACCTTCTCGGCGGTGCACGAGCACATCCGCTCCGGGTTCGGACCGGCGAGCAACGCGCCCCAGACCGAGTCCTGCGCCTTGTTGACGCACAAGAGCGACAGGCCCTTCAGGGTAATCTCGCGGCCCTGCCCGGTCAGCGTTTCGGCCGACGCGGCGTTCGCGACCAGCAGCAACAGGCCGGCCAGCAGCCAGCGACGCTTAGCCATTGAGTTCTTCCATACGCAGCCGCACCACCTTGCCGCGCACGCTGTCGAGCGCCTCGATCGCGGCGATCGCGGCGTTGACCGCCTTTTCCTGCACCAGGTGGGTCAGGATCACCACCTCGGCCGAACCGTCGGACACCGAGCCCTTCTGGATCACCGCCTCGATCGAGATGCCCTGTTCGGCCAACAGGCTGGTGATATTGGCGAGCACGCCGGCACGGTCGACCGCGCCGATGCGCAGGTAGTAGCTGCTGTAGACCTCCTCGATCGGCAGGATGCGCAGGTCTTTGAGCTGGTCCGGCTGGAACGCCAGGTGCGGCACGCGGTGCTCGGGGTCGGCGGTCAACAGGCGGGTCACGTCGACGATGTCGGCGACCACGGCCGAGGCGGTCGGCAGCGCGCCGGCGCCAGCGCCGTAGTACAGCGTCGGGCCGACCGCGTCGCCCTTGACGAGCACCGCGTTCATCACGCCGTTGACGTTGGCGATCAGGCGCTTCTCCGGGATCAGCGTCGGGTGCACGCGCAGCTCGACGCCAGCGTCGGTGCGGCGGGTCAGGCCGATCAGCTTGACGCGGTAGCCGAGTTCCTCGGCGTACTTGATGTCCTTGCTGGTCAGCTGGCTGATGCCTTCCAGGTAGCACTTGTCGAACTGCATCGGGATGCCGAACGCGATCGACGCCATGATGGTCAGCTTGTGGCCGGCGTCGTGGCCTTCCACGTCGAAGGTCGGGTCGGCTTCGGCGTAACCCAAGCGCTGCGCTTCGGCCAGCACGTCGGCGAAGTTACTGCCCTTCTCGCGCATCTCGGTCAGGATGAAGTTGGAGGTGCCGTTGATGATGCCGGCGATCCACTCGATGTGGTTGGCGCTCAAGCCCTCGCGCAGTGCCTTGATGATCGGGATGCCGCCCGCCACCGCCGCCTCGAACGCGACCATCACGCCCTTTTCCTGCGCCCGCGCGAAGATCTCGTTGCCGTGCACCGCCAAGAGCTTCTTGTTGGCGGTCACCACGTGCTTGCCGTTGGCGATCGCCTTGAGCACCAGCTCCTTGGCGATGGTATCGCCGCCGATCAGCTCGACCACGATGTCGACCTCGGGGTGGTTGACGATCGCGAACGCGTCGTCGACCACGGTCACGCCGTCGCCACAGACCTCGCGGGCGTGGGCCACGTCGCGGTTGGCGGCCATGAACAGGCGGATCGCCCGGCCGGCACGACGGCTGATTTCCTCGGCATTGTTGCGCAGCACCTGAGCGGTGCCGCCACCGACGGTTCCGACCCCCATCACGCCAATATTGATCGGCTTCATCATTGCTCCTGTTTTCTTTGTCCTGGTCATTCTTATGCCCGGTCGAGCGTATTCATGCAAGCACGGGGAGCCGATGGCTCCCCGTTAGCGGTATCCAGCGGTTTCGGCCGACCTGGTCCGAAACTCAGTCGGTGCCGTGGCGCTTTCGGTAGTTGCCGAGGAAGTTGCCCACCCGGCCGAGCGCCTCGGTCAGGTCGTCGGTATTGGGGAGGAATACCACGCGGAAGTGATCCGGCGCAATCCAGTTGAAGCCGGTGCCCTGCACCAGCAACACCTTCTCTTCGAGCAGCAGGTCGAGGATGAACTGCTGGTCGTTCTTGATCGGGTACACCTCCGGGTCGAGGCGCGGGAACATGTACAGCGCGCCCTTCGGCTTGACGCAGGACACACCCGGGATCTCGGTCAGCAGCTGGTACGCCAGGTCGCGCTGGCGGCCGAGGCGGCCGGTCGGCATCACCAGGTCGTCGATGCTCTGGTAGCCGCCGAGCGCGGTCTGGATCGCGTACTGGCCCGGCGCGTTCGGGCACAAGCGCATCGACGCGAGCATGTTCAGCCCCTCGATATAGTCGCGCGCGTGCCTCTTCTCGCCCGACACACTCATCCAGCCGGCGCGGAAGCCACAGGCGCGGTAGTTCTTCGACAGCCCGTTGAAGGTCACGCACAGCAGATCGGGCGCGAGACTGGCGATCGACGTGTGCTTGGCGCCGTCGTACAGCACCTTGTCGTAGATCTCGTCGGCGTAGATGATCAGCCCGTGCTCGCGCGCCACCTCGACGATCGCCTGCAGCACCGGCAGCGGGTAGACCGCACCGGTCGGGTTGTTCGGGTTGATCACCACGATCGCCTTGGTGTTCGGGGTGATCTTGGCGCGCATGTCGTCGATGTCCGGCATCCAGCCGACCGACTCGTCACAGAGGTAGTGCACCGCGCGACCGCCGGCGAGGCTCACCGCCGCGGTCCACAGCGGGTAGTCGGGCGCCGGCACCAGCACCTCGTCGCCGTTGTCCAAGAGCGCCTGCATCGCCATCACGATCAGCTCGGACACGCCATTGCCGATGTAGATGTCCTCCATGCCGACGCCGGGCAGCTGCTTTTCCTGCGCGTAGTGCATGATCGCCTTGCGCGCCGCGAACAGCCCCTTCGAATCGGTGTAGCCGGACGCGTTCTGCAGATTGGCGATCATGTCCTCGATGATCTCATCCGGCGCGAAGAAGCCGAACGGCGCAGGGTTGCCGATATTGAGTTTGATGATGCGGTGGCCTTCTTCCTCCATCCGTTTGGCATGGTCGAGCACCGGGCCGCGGATGTCGTAGCAGACGTTGGCGAGTTTCTGCGATTTATGAATGGGGTGCATGGCGGTCTTTGGCTGGCAGAGCGCGCGGGCGTTCTGGTCTTTGTCCTGTTGTATTGGCGCGCGAGCGGCGGTGCCGGCTGCCGCGCGGGTCAGAGTATAATCCTATCCCAAACTTTGCTGCGCTGCGAGAGACGATCGGCCCGCGGCGCCTCCGACGCAACACGCGTGTTTCCAAGGACTTCGGCGATGAAATTCAACCAAGAAACGAGCGAGGGCTCGAACCGCTTCACCGGTTACGGCGACGGCTACTTCCTGATCAACGAGGAACGCCACGACGGCAACCTGATCGTCACCGCCGAGCTGATCGCGCCGTGGCCGGTGGCCGACTTTGCGGCGTTGACCCCGGAGCACTTCGCGATGCTGGCCGACTACGCGCCGGAAGTGGTGCTGTTCGGCACCGGCAAGACGATCCGTTTCCCGCACCCGCGGCTGACCGCGGCGCTGACCAACGCCCGCATCGGCGTCGAGGTGATGGACAGCCAGGCGGCCTGCCGCACCTTCAACATCCTGTCGAGCGAGGACCGCAGAGTCCTCGCCGTCTTGCTCGGCTAAGGCCCCCCGCCGCGACAGAAACGACAAAAGGTTGGCCGAACGCATGCGTTCGGCCAACCTTTTTTTGTTGCAACCCGACCGTGTCAGTGCAGCTTCAGCGACGGCCGCGCCACCCCGCGCAGCTTGTCGCCGCAATAGAGCAGCGCAGTAAGCAGCCAGCCGTGCACCACCGCCTGGTGCATCCGGTACAGCGAGGCGTAGATCAGCTTGGCGCCGCGCCCCTCAACGTAGTAGTCGCGCTTCGGCCCGACCACCGCCGCCAGGCTGCCGACCGCGCTGTGCTTGCCGAGCGACACCATCATGCCCTGCGGCTTGAACACGAAGGCCGGGGCCGTCTTGCCGGCGAGCCGCGCGCTCAATTCGCCGACCAGCCACTTCGCCTCCTGGTGCGCCACCTGCGCGGTCGCCGCCAGGGAGCGGCCGCTGTCGCCGTCCGGCGCCGCGGCGCAGTCGCCGAGCGCATAGATCCGCTCGGCACCGACGCAGCGCAGTCGGCCGTCGACCTGCAACTGGTTGACCCGGTTCACCGCCAGGCCGTCGAGGCCGGCGAGCCAGGTCGGCGCCTTCACCCCGGCCGCCCAGACGGTGATGTCGGCGGCCACCTTGCGACCGTCGGCGAGCTCGACGCCATCCGGCTGCACCGCTGCCACCCGGCTGCTGGTCAGGATGCGGATCTGCTTGGCGCTCAACTGTTCTTCGGCGTACGCCGACAGCGACGGCGGGGCCGCCAACAGGATGCGGTCGGCGCCCTCGATCACGCTGATCTCGACCTGATCCGGCGCCAGACGCGCGCCGTACTGGTGCAGCTCACGCATCGTGTGGTTCAGTTCCGCCGCCAGCTCGACGCCGGTCGCGCCGCCGCCGACGATGGCGATGCCGAGCTTCTTGCCCGCCTCGGTGCCGCTGCTGACCGCGAACGCCAGCTCGAGGACGCGGTGGCGCAGCGTCTCGGCGTCGTTCGGGGTGTTGAGGAACATCGCGTGCTCGGCGACGCCGGGGGTGCCGAAGTCATTGGCTTCGGAACCGACCGCCAGCACCAGGTAATCGTAGGCGATGTCGCGTGCCGGGCTGAGCTGCTTGCCGTCGGCGCCGTGGATCGCCGAGAGCCGGATGGTACGGTGCGCGCGATCCAGCCCTTCCATGTAGCCGAACTCGAATTCGTAGTGATTGTGGTAGCCGTGCGCGAAGTAGTTGACCTCGTCCTCACCGGTATTGAGCGCGCCGGTCGCCACCTCGTGCAGCAGCGGCTTCCAGATGTGCGTGGCAGCGCCATCGACCAGCACCACCTGCGCCTGGTGCCGGGCGCCCAGCCTGCGACCGAGCCGGGTGGCGAGTTCGAGACCGCCGGCGCCGCCGCCGACGATGACGATGCGGGGTAAAGCCTGTGAACGGCTTAGCATGGCATCTCCTGATGAGTGGTATGGGCGGAGCTTACCCGCTGTACCGCGGCGCAACAACCGAACCGGCGTCCCATTATTTTGCAGGGAAAACCCCGGCAATCCGGCCGAAACGGCCGTGCGCGATAACTGTCGACAAGCTACTGCGCACGTCGGGCGCCACCCGCGCCCGCGCCCGCCCCGACGGCGAATCGGCCACCGGCTAGGCCGGCCGAAAACGCCGAGGGCCCGGCGATCGGCCGGGCCCTCGTAACTGCTTATGCCAGTACGACTTAACGCGCGAACAGCAGCAAGCCCAACAGCAGCGCGATCAAGGCCAGCAGCCAGTTCTGGCGCTTCTGCTCGCGCATCAACTGGGTATAGCCCTCGATCAAGAGACCAGTGCGATCTGCCGACAGCGCCTCGTTGAGCTTCCGCGGAATCCCCGGCAAGGTGGTCGCCCAATCCGGCGCCTCGTTTTTCAATGTACGCAACAATCCGCGCCAGCCGATCTGCTCGTTCATCCATTTCACCAGGAACGGCTTGGCGGTCGCCCACAGGTCGAGGTCCGGGTCGAGCTGTCGGCCGAGCCCCTCGATATTCAGCAAGGTCTTCTGCAGCAACACCAACTGCGGCTGGATCTCGACATTGAAACGGCGGCTGGTCTCGAACAGGCGCAGCAGCACCAGGCCGAACGAGATCTGGCTGAGCGGCTTCTCGAAGATCGGCTCGCAGACGGTGCGCACCGCCGCCTCGAGCTCCTCGGCGCGGGTGTCTTTCGGCACCCAACCCGACTCGATGTGCGCGGTGGCGACGCGGTGGTAGTCGCGGTTGAAGAACGCCAGGAAGTTGATCGCGAGGTAACGCTTGTCGTACTCGGTGAGCGAGCCGACGATGCCGAAGTCGAGCGCGATATAGCGGCCGTCGGCGGCGACGAAGATATTGCCCGGGTGCATGTCGGCGTGGAAGAAGCCGTGGCGGAACACCTGGGTGAAGAAGATTTCGACGCCGAAGCGGGACAACTTCTTCAGATCGACGCGCTGTTCGCGCAGTCGGTCGATCTGCGAGATCGGCGTGCCGTGCATCCACTCCATCGTCATCACGTTGCGCGAGCACAGGTCAAAGAACACCTCGGGCACCAGCAGCTGGTCGGAGCCGGTGAAGTTGCGGCGCAACTGGCTGGCGTTGGCCGCCTCGTGCATCAGGTCGAGCTCGTCGTGCAGGTACTTGTCGAACTCGCCGACCACCTCGCGCGGCTTCAGCCGGCGGCCGTCCGGCAACAGCTTTTCGGCCAACCGCGCCAGCACCCGCATCAGCGCCAGGTCCTGCTCGATCACCGGCAGGATGGCGGGGCGCAGCACCTTCACCGCCACCTCGCGCCCCTTGCTGCCATCCTCGTTCTTCAGCCAGGCGCGGTGCACCTGCGCGACCGAGGCGCTGGCGACCGGGGTCAAGTCGAACTCGGCGTAGAGGGCATTAATCGGCTTGCCGAATGCGATCTCGACCTGGTCGCGGGCCAGCTTGCCGTCGAACGGCGGCACCCTGTCCTGCAGCCGCGCCAGCTCGTCGGCGTACTCGGGCGGCAGCAGGTCGCGGCGGGTCGACAACACCTGGCCGAACTTGACGAAGATCGGGCCGAGGCTCTCCAAGGCCAGGCGCACCCGCACCGGCAGCGGCGCGCGTTTGGCCATCGCCGAGCGCGGCAGCAGGCGGCTGGCGCGGTGCAGCCAGCGCAGCCGCGGGTGCAGGCCGAAGAAGTCGTTCAGGCCGAAACGGTGGAAGGTGAAGAAAATCGTGTAGAAACGGGCAATCCGCATGCAGTCATCCTGTTCGGCCAACCTTGCGGCCGGCCGCCCAGCCAGTAATCAGGAAAGGGTACGGCGCGCCAGCTCGGCGCTCAATCGCGCCAGGCGCTTGTCGAGCCGCTCGGCGTCGTCGCGCAGCGCGTCGACCTCGGCGACGAAGCGGCCGACGTCGTGCTTGCGCGCGAGCAGCGGCGCCTCTTCGCGCAGGTGCTCGATCCAGCTCTCCAGCAGCCGCGCGCCGATCTCGCCCTTGATGCCGAGCGCGCCGCGCACGAAGCGCTCGACCCGGTTGGCGGCGACGTCGCCGACCAGCCGCGACAGGTCTTCGCCGGCGTCCCATTTCAACGCGCCGAACACCCGCGCCACCGCGGTGGCGAGTTCGGTGTCGCCGGTCAGCTTCACCGCAGTCAGGTCCGGGTCGCGGCCGGAGAGCGCGGTCAGCACCGCGCCGTGGCTGACGGCGACGCTGGCCTCCGGCTCGCCGTCGCTGGCTGCCAGCCAGCCCTGCTCGGTGATCACGCCGCGCACCGTCACCGGCGCCAGCGTAAAGGCGATGCGCCGGCCGGCGTGGCGGGCGAGCGTCTCGCGCGCCACCGGGTGCTGGTTGAGCAGATGGTTGATCAGCGCAAGAGAAATCATTGCCACCGCCTCAGAACTTGTAGCCCTTGTGCAGCGCCACCACGCCGGCGCTCAGGTTGTGGTAGTCGACCTTGCCGAAACCGGCGTCGAGCATCATCTGCTTCAGCGTCTCCTGGTCCGGATGCATGCGGATCGACTCGGCCAGGTACTGGTAGCTCTGGGCGTCGTTGGTGACCAGCTTGCCCATCAGCGGCAGCGCCTTGAACGAATACAGGTCGTAGAGCGGCGACAGCGGTTTCCACACCTTGGAGAACTCCAGCACCATCAGCTTGCCGCCCGGCTTGAGCACCCGGCACATTTCCTTCAGCGCCACGTCCTTGTGCGTCATGTTGCGCAGGCCGAACGCCACCGACACCGCGTCGAAGTAGTTGTCGGGGAACGGCAGCTTCTCGGCGTCGGCGAGCGACACCGGCAGGATCAAGCCTTCGTCGAGCAGCCGGTCGCGGCCGACGGTCAGCATCGAGCTGTTGATGTCGGTCAGCCACACCTCGCCGGTCTTGCCGACCCGCTTGGCCCAGCCGCGCGCCAGGTCGCCGGTGCCGCCGGCGATGTCGAGCACCTTGTCGCCGCTCTTCACGCCCGAGGTGTTCAGCGTGAAGTGCTTCCAGACGCGGTGCAGGCCGCCCGACATCAGGTCGTTCATCACGTCGTACTTCTGCGCCACCGAGTGGAACACCTCGGCGACCTTGTGCGCCTTTTCGCTCTCGTCGACGCTCTTGAAACCGAAATGGGTCTGCTTGTCCATCTATTACGACTCCCTGCTCGCGCCGGCGGCGGCGAGGCGGTTGAGATAATCCTGCCAGTAGGTTTGCTGGTTCTGGCCCAGCTCGTAGAGGTAGTCCCAGCTGTAGAGGCCGCTGTCGTGGCCGTCGTCGAACACCAGTTTGAGTGCGTAGTGGCCGACCGGTTCGATTGCGGTGATCGCGACGTGCTTCTTGCCAGTCTGCAGCACTTCCTGGCCCGGGCCGTGGCCGCGCACTTCGGCCGACGGCGAGTAGACGCGCAGGTATTCGCACGGCAGCGAGAAGTGCCGGCCGTCGTCGTAGACCAGCTCCAGCGTGTGGCTGGCGGTGAGCAGACGCACTTCGCTCGGGATCGGGGTGTTCGGGTTCAGTCCGGCCATGGTTCAGTCCTTGGAAACGTGGTCGGCGCGCTCGAGCAGCATCGCGTCGCCGTAGCTGAAGAAGCGGTATTCGTGCTCGACCGCGTGGCGGTAGGCGTTGCGGATCGTGTCCACCCCGGCGAACGCCGACACCAGCATCAGCAGCGTCGACTTGGGCAGGTGGAAATTGGTCAGCAGCCGGTCGACCACCCGGAAGCGGTAGCCCGGCGTGATGAAGATCTCGGTCTCGCCGCGGCCGGCGACCAGTGCCCCGCCCTGCGCCGCCGATTCGAGCGCGCGCATGCTGGTGGTACCGACCGCCAGCACCTTGCGGCCGGCCTGGTGCGCCGCGGCGATCGCGTCGACGGTCGCCTGTGGAATCTCGTAGATCTCGCTGTGCATCTTGTGCTCGGCGATGTTCTCGACCCGCACCGGCTGGAAGGTGCCGGCGCCGACGTGCAGCGTCACGTAGGCGAGCGTCACGCCCTTGGCGCGCAGCGCGGCCAGCATCTCCTCGGTGAAGTGCAGGCCGGCGGTCGGTGCCGCCACCGCACCGTGCTCGCGGGCGTAGACGGTCTGGTAGCGGCTGTCGTCGTCGGCATCGGTGTCGCGTTCGATATACGGCGGCAGCGGCAGCTTGCCGGACGCCTCGAGGATGTCGAACACGCTTTCCGCGTCGAGGAAGCGCAGCTTGAACAGCGCGTCGTCGCGCTCGACCATCTCGGCCTGCCAGCGACCGGCGAAGGTGATCCTATTGCCCGGCTTCGGCGACTTGCTGGCGCGCACATGCGCCAGCACCGTGTGCTGGTCGAGCACCCGCTCGACCAGCGCCTCGACCTTGCCGCCCGAGGCCTTCTCGCCGAACAGCCGCGCCTTGATCACCCGGGTGTCGTTGAACACCATCACATCGCCAGCATCTATATGATGAATGAATTCAGCGAAACCGGTGTCGGTCAGCGCGCTGCCTGCCACGTGCAGCAGCCGGCTGGCACCGCGCTCGGCCGGCGGGTGCTGCGCCACCAGATGATCGGGCAAGTCGTAGTCGAAGTCGGAAAGCTGCATGGTCAAGAACAAATACCGGATCCAAACCGCAGGATTATACCCCCGCGCGCCGGCCCCGGTCAGGATCGTGTCGCGCAGGCCGCGCTGGCGGCAGATCAAGCGGCCGTACACGGCACTGTTGGCAAAACGCCCGCACGGTGTAATATCACGCACCGACTAGTGTTTTCACTCGAAAACACCTACCCCGCCCCGCCCGGCAAGATTCCCGACATTTGATTGAATAACGGCAAACGCTAGACATCTTGCAGCGATTTGCGGCAAACTCGCCGCCATGATGAATACCGGACAGCCTAAATGACCCGGAAAATCCTGGTTCTGAATGGCCCCAATCTGAATCTGTTGGGCACCCGCGAACCCGAACATTACGGTCGCGACACGCTCGACACGATCAACGCGCGACTGGCCGCCCAGGCCGGCGCCGCCGGCTACGGCTTCGATACCTTGCAAAGCAACGCCGAACACCTGCTGATCGAGCGCGTGCACGCCGCGCGCGACGACGGCACCGTATTCGTGCTGATCAACCCGGCCGCTTTCACCCATACCAGCGTCGCGCTGCGCGACGCCTTGGCCGGGGTCAAACTCCCGTTTATCGAAGTGCACCTGTCCAATGTGCACGCCCGCGAAACTTTCCGCCTCCATTCGTATTTTTCCGATCTGGCGGTCGGCGTGATCTGCGGGCTGGGCGCTCACGGCTACGAGCTGGCGATGGCACACGCCATCCAGCTCCTGAACGCTAAAGCGGCCTGATCGAACCGAACATCCCATCCGAAGGATTAGCAATGGATTTGCGTAAGCTCAAGAAACTGATCGACCTCGTCGAGGAATCGGGCATCGCCGAACTCGAAGTCACCGAGGGCGAAGAGAAAGTCCGCATCACCCGGGTGTCGGCCAACGCCCAGGTCACCTACGCGCAGCCGATGCAATTTGCCGCTCCGGCCGCCGTCGCACCGGTCGCTGCACCGGTCGCAGAAGCCGCCGCCCCGGCCGCCGCCAACCACGCCAATGCAGTGAAGTCGCCGATGGTCGGCACCTTCTACCGTTCGGCCAGCCCGGGCGCCAAGCCGTTCGCCGACATCGGCAAGAGCGTCAACATCGGCGACACGCTGTGCATCATCGAAGCGATGAAGCTGATGAACGAAATCGAAGCCGACCGCGCCGGCGTGATCAAGGCGATCCTGGTCGAAGACGGCCAGCCGGTCGAATACGGCGAGCCGCTGTTCGTCATCGAGTAAAGTACCCGAAAAGGGGGAAGAGCGAGGGAAGACCGGCCCATCGGCCACGCGTCACCCGACCCTCTTCCCCTTTTTCCTATTGCGGGAAAAATCATGTTTGAAAAGATCCTGATCGCCAACCGCGGCGAAATCGCGCTGCGTATCCAGCGCGCCTGCCGCGAACTCGGTATCAAGACCGTGGTGGTGCACTCCGAGGCCGACCGCGACGCCAAGTATGTCAAGCTCGCCGACGAATCGGTGTGCATCGGCCCGGCCCCGTCGGTGAAGAGCTACCTGAACGTGCCGGCGCTGATCGCCGCCGCCGAGGTGACCCACGCCCAGGCCATCCACCCGGGCTACGGCTTCCTGGCCGAGAACGCCGACTTTGCCGAGCGCGTCGAGCAGTCTGGTTTCGTGTTCATCGGCCCGCGCCCGGACACCATCCGCCTGATGGGCGACAAGGTGTCGGCCAAGGACGCGATGATCGCCGCCGGCGTGCCGACCGTGCCGGGCTCGGACGGCGCGCTGCCGGACGACCCGAAGGAAATTCTCAAGATCGGCAAGAAGGTCGGCTATCCGGTGATCATCAAGGCCGCCGGCGGCGGCGGCGGTCGCGGCATGCGCGTGGTGCACAGCGAGGACACCCTGCTGACCTCGGTCGAGATGACCCGCACCGAAGCCGGTGCCGCCTTCGGCAACCCGACCGTGTATATGGAGAAGTTCCTGCAGGAACCGCGCCATATCGAGATCCAGATCCTCGCCGACGAATACGGCAACGCGATCTATCTGGGCGAGCGCGACTGCTCGATGCAGCGTCGCCACCAGAAGGTGATCGAGGAAGCGCCGGCGCCGGGCATCACCGACGAACAGCGCAAGCGGATCGGCACCGCCTGCGCCGAAGCGTGCAGCCGCATCGGCTACCGCGGGGCCGGCACCTTCGAGTTCCTGTTCGAGAACGACGAGTTCTACTTTATCGAGATGAACACCCGCGTGCAGGTCGAACACCCGGTCACCGAGATGATCACCGGCGTCGACATCGTCCAGGAACAGATCCGCATCGCCGCCGGCGAGAAGCTGCGCTACAAACAGAGCGACATCGTGCTGCGCGGTCACGCGATGGAATGCCGGATCAACGCCGAAGACCCGTTCACCTTCGTGCCGAGCCCGGGCCGGATCGACAGCTACCACCCGGCCGGCGGCCCCGGCATCCGCATCGACTCGCACATCTACCAGGGCTACAGCGTGCCGCCGCACTACGACTCGTTGATCGCCAAGCTGATCTCGTACGGCGACACCCGCGACCAGGCGATGGCGCGGATGCGCGTCGCGCTGTCCGAGCTGGCGATCGGCGGCATCAAGACCAATATCCCGCTGCACCAGGAACTGTTCAACGACAGCCTGTTCATCCGCGGCGGCACCAGCATCCACTATCTGGAAGAGTTGCTGGAAAGCACGAAAGGCAGGTAAACCATGGCTTGGCTTCAGGCCACCATCGACACACCGTCGAGCCACGCCGAGGCACTGTCCGACGCGCTGATGGACGCCGGCGCGCTGTCGTCGGCGATCGAGGACGCGCTGGCCGGCACCGACGCCGAACAGCCGATCTTCGGCGAACCGGGCGAACCGGTCGACCAGCTGTGGTCGCAGAGCCGTCTGGTCGTGCTGTTCGACGAGGCCGCCGACGTCGCGCTGATCGTCGCCGCCGCCGCCAACGCGGCCGGCATCGCGACGCCAGCGTACAGCGTCGAGCGCGTCGAGGAGCAGGACTGGGTGCGGCTGACGCAGAGCCAGTTCGACCCGATCCGCATCTCCGAGCGGCTGTGGATCACCCCGACCTGGCACGAGTCGCCGGACCCGAGCGCGGTCAACCTGCAGCTCGACCCGGGCCTGGCGTTCGGCACCGGCAGCCACCCGACCACTCGGCTGTGCCTGCAGTGGCTCGACGCCAACCTGCAAGGCGGCGAGACCGTGCTCGACTACGGTTGCGGCTCGGGCATCCTGGCGATCGCTGCGCTGAAGCTCGGCGCAGGCCACACCGTCGGCACCGACATCGACCCGCAGGCGATCCGCGCCAGCGGCGACAACGCGGCGCAGAACGGCGTTTCGGCCGATTTCTACCTGCCGGACGCGCTGCCGGTGGGCGAGCACGACGTGGTGGTAGCGAACATTCTCGCCAACCCACTGCGTATGCTGGGTGAATTGCTGGCGAGCCATGTCAAAACCGGTGGTAAAATCGTGCTGTCTGGCATTCTTGCCGAACAGGCCGACGAACTCTCGGCGATCTACTCGACCTGGTTCGAGATGGACGCCCCGGTGTTCGATGAAGGCTGGACCCGTCTTACCGGAACCAAACGCGCGATCTAGTGACCATGCTGACCACACAGTGCCCGACCTGCCAGACCCGTTTCAACGTCACCGATGACCAGTTGTCGATGGCCGGCGGGCGAGTCCGCTGCGGGCGCTGTTCGCACGTATTCAACGCCCGCGAGCAGATCGAGCAGGCCCGCCGTGACGCCGCGCTGCTAGCCGAGGCGACGCCGCGCGCCGCCGCACGGAACGACTTCGCGCTGGAGCTGCCGCCCGAGCCGGTGAGCGCTGCAGCCTCGGCCGAGCCGTTCGAATCGGCCACCGCGTTGGCCGAAGCACCGGCCGAGCCGCAGATCGACGCCGACTTCCAGCAGGCGCTGAGCGAGGCGCTCAAGCCGCACAGCGAAGTGGCCGAGCCGGAGCGCGGCGCCGCACCGGCCCGGCGCCGCCTGCAGCTGTACGACGAGGTGGCGACCGACGCGCCGACCGCCGCCGCCGACCCCGCACCGTTCGTCGCCGAGCGGAACCGCTACGAACCGAGCCCCGAGGAGTTGGAGCAACGCCTGCTCGCCGCCGAACGGCCCGAGCAACGCGAACCGCGCCGCAGCCATTTCGGCGCGCTGTTCGGCCTCTTCGCCGTGCTCGGCCTGCTGGTGCTGGCCGGCCAACTGCTCTATCTGAAACGGGTCGAGATCGCCGCGCAGGCACCGGAATTGCGCCCGATGCTGGAAGCCGCCTGCAAGCCGTTCCACTGCACCGTTCCGCAGGCGAGCGACATCCAGTACATCCGCACCGAATGGTCGGAACTGGCGTTCGTGCCGGAGCACGCCAACCTGATCCAGCTGAACGCCACGCTGAAGAACCACGCCGGCTACCTGCAGGCGTACCCGATGCTGGAGCTCTCCCTGAAGGACGCCGACGACCAGGTGCTGGTGCGCCGGGTGCTGACGCCGGCCGAATACCTGAAGGGCGACGATGCGCAGCTGGGCCACTTCAACCCGAACAGCGAGGTGAAGCTGAGCCTGCGTCTCGACGTCGGCAAGATCAAGCCGAGCGGCTACAGCCTGCACTGGTTCTACCCGTAAGCGTTCTGCACTGCCCAAGACAAAACCGGAGCCCATGCTCCGGTTTTTCATGTCCGCCATTGCCCAAATGGTGCAGCGCACGCCGGCTCGGGCCGAAATCAGCAAGGCGAGCAGCCCGCCACGACAGGCACCCCATCTGAGCAGCCACGAAAAAAAACCGGCGCCTCGCGCCGGTTTTTTCGTTGCAACGTTGGCCGAAGCGCTTCGGCCAACTTACGCCTAATCCCGCTCGGACCACAGCACCCCGGCGGTCGCCCAGTCGCTCTTCTTGATGTCTTCGAACAGGATGTCGACGGCGCCCGGCTCGCAGCCGAGCACGCGGCAGGATTCGCGGGTCAACGCCTCGGCCAGCTCCTTCTTCACCTCGACCGGACGGCCTTCGAACAGTTTGACGGTAATGGTCGGCATTATTTGCTCCTGAGTGGAAATAAAGGATTAACGATTGATCGGCATACAGCCGCCCACACAGCGAAGCAGTCCTGCTCGCCGCGCTGCCGCAGAAGTACAAGACGGCAAGGCAGCGCGACAATGCCGGGAGGGCTTTGTGAGCCGGTTCTTAGTCGCGGAAACCGGGTGACAGCCGCTCGAGCTTGCGCAACAGTGCAGGCCACTCCAGCTCGCCCTCCGGCGTGTCGCCGGGCAAGAGCTGCTGGTAGGTGCGCTCGCACACCTCGGGCGGCGGCATCACCAGCTTGCCGGCGGCCATCGCCGCCAGCTGGGTGCGGCAGGCCTTGTCGAGCGTGTCCATCAGGCAATACGCCTCGGCCACGGTGCGGCCGCACACCAGCGTGCCGTGGTTGCGCAGCAGCATCGCGTTCTTCGTGCCGAGGCTGGCGATCAGCCGGGTCTTTTCCGCCTCGGTCAGCGCCAGGCCCTCGTAGCCGTGATAGGCCAGGTCGCCGTAGAAGCGCAACGCGTGCTGCGACAGCGGCAGCAGCCCTTCGGCCAACATCGCCACCGCGATGCCGGCGTCGTTATGCAGATGCATCACGCACTGCGCGTCGGCCCGCGCCGAGTGCACCGCGGCGTGGATCACGAAGCCGGTCTTGTTCACCCGGTGCGGGCTGTCGCCGACGATATTGCCGGCGATGTCGATCTTCACCAGATTGCTGGCGGTGACCTCGTCGAACGAGAGGCCGAACGGGTTGATCAGGAAGCGCCCCGCTTCGCCCGGCACCGCCAGCGACACATGCGTGTAGATCAGGTCGTCCCAGCCGTTCAAGGCCACCAGCCGGTAGCAGGCGGCGAGATCCTGGCGCGCCTGCCATTCGGCTTCGCTGACACCGTTGTCGGCGACCCGCCCGGCGGCAAATTCCAGTTGCAGTCCGTCCTGGCTCATCGCCCCATCCTTTCTTCGGAAAATGTTTCCACTGCCGAATTATGGCACGAAGCCGGGTGGCCGGTCATCGCCGCGGCCTTGCCATTCGCCATCGGGCGGCGTAGATTTTGACCGACACAATTCATCGGATGAATTACCGAATGGCATCACCCACCCCGCGCCGCTCCCTGGTCGAGCAAGCAGTCGACCGATTAAGCAGCCGAATCAACGCCGGCGACTGGCTGCCCGGCGCCCGGCTGCCGATCGAGCCCGTGTTGGCCGAACAGCTCGGCATGAGCCGCAACACGGTGCGCGAGGCGGTCCGGGTACTCGCGTTCGCCGGCGTGCTCGAGGTGCGCCAGGGCGACGGCACCTATCTGCGCAGCCGCGCCGATGCGCTCGACACGGTGCGCACCCTGGCCGGCGCCGCGCGCGAGCATCATGCCGAGGTGCGTGCGGTGATCGAGACGCAGGCCGCGCGGCTCGCCGCCCTCCGCGCCCGCCCCGACGACGTGGAAGCGCTGTACGCGCTGCTCGACGAGATCAACGCGCTCGACCCGCAGCGCGACGCCGAACGCCGCATCGAGCTCGACATCCGCTTCCACCGCCAGGTGGTCGCGTGCGCGCACAACCCGGTGCTGCTCGAGCTGTATCGCTTCACCGGCCTGGCGCTGCGCGAACTGCTCGCCGCCTCGCTGAGCGACCCGGCCGCGCCGCAGCCTGGCGACGCGCTGCACCGGGCGATCGTCGACGCGATCGCCCGCGGCGACGGCGACGCGGCCGCCGCCGCGGTGCAGCGCATCGCCGACTACGACAACCACCTGCCCCCGTCACCCGCCTATCTGGAGACTGCATGAGCGAACTGCCCCGTGAGGCCACCGCCCCGTCCACCGTCGGCCAACCGTCCACCGCGCTGCTGCTCGCGGGCCTGCTGCTGGTCTCGCTGAACCTGCGTCCGGCGCTGTCCAGCCTTGGCCCGCTGCTGGGCGAGATCACTGCCTCGCTAGGTCTGTCGGCCGGCGCCGCCGGCCTGTTGACCACCATCCCGGTGTTCTGCCTCGGCCTGGCTGCACCGCTGGCGCCGCGCCTCTCCGCGCGTTACGGTGCCGAACGGGTGATCCTGATATCACTGCTGCTGCTCGCCATCGGCACCGCGCTGCGTAGCGTCGGTGCCACAGCCGGGCTGTTCGCCGGCACCGTGCTCGCCGGCGCTAGCATCGGCGTGGTCGGCGTGCTGCTGCCCGGCATCGTCAAGCGCGACTTCGCCGGCCGCGCCCACTTGATGACCGGGCTCTACACGATGGCGCTGTGCCTCGGTGCGGCCGTGGCCGCCGGACTGACCGTGCCGGCGCGCGACGCCGGCGGCGGTTGGCAGGTCGGTCTCGGCGTCTGGGCACTGCCGGCGCTGCTGGCCGCGGTGCTGTGGTGGCCGCAGCTGCGCCAGGCGCACGCGAACACGCGCCGCCACGGCGTGGCGCGCGGGCTGTGGCGCGACCCGATCGCCTGGCAGGTCACCGGCTATATGGGCCTGCAGTCGAGCCACGCCTACATCGTGTTCAGCTGGTTTCCGACGATGATGGTCGACCGCGGCTTGAGCCCGCTCGCCGCCGGCTGGACGCTGTCGCTATTGATGTTGACCCAGCTAGCCAGCTCACTCGGCGCGCCGTGGCTGTCCAGCCATTGCCGCGACCAGCGGCTGGTGATCGTCGCGATGCTGGCAATGTCGATGGCGGGCTTCGCCGGTGCGCTGTACGCGCCGCTCGACGTGCTGTGGCTTTGGGCGTCGCTGATGGGACTGGGCCTCGGCGGGATGTTCAGCATGGGGCTGACGCTGATCGTGCTCAGGGCACCTAACGTGCAGGTGGCGGCGCAGCTGTCGGGGATGGCGCAGGGCGCCGGCTACCTGGTGGCGTCGACCGGACCGCTGCTGGTCGGGCTCAGCCACGACCTGTTCGGCAACTGGCACGACGCCTTCGCCGTGTATCTCTTGTTCGGCGTCGGCGCGCTGCTGTTCGGCCTGTTGGCCGGACGCGACCGGCAGGTGGCGGTGACGCCGAACGAAAGCTGATTCTCAGCCCCTGGAACAACGGCCCGGCTCCTGAGGGAGACCGGGCCGTTGTTTTATCGGGTATTCAGCGCTTAGGGTTCGGCAAGGGCCAGAGCGGCGGCGGCTCGTCGGGGCTCGCCGACGGCTTGGCCACGCCCGGCGGCGCGACTTCGCCGGCCGGCCCGCTCACGACCCGGCGCGAACCGGCCTCGAGCCGCGCCAGGTTGGCGCGGATGTCCTGGCGGTCCGGCGCGATCCGCACCGCGCGATACAGCAGCAGCCGCGCGCTAGCCGCATCGCCGGCCTCGACGAGGCGCAGCGCCAGGTTGTTGATCACCGACGGGGAATACGGGTTCTTCCAGTATTGCGCCCTGGCGGCCGCCAGCGGGTCGAGCGTGTCGGCCGCGTACAGCGGCACCGCCGACAGCGCGAGCAGCAGGCCCAAGGTTGGCCGAACGAGAGATAGCGATGGCATCGGCCGGCTCCTCAGAAACTCGAGTACGGTTGCAGCGGCTCCGGCGGGAACGGCAGCGGGTTGGCCGACGGGGCGAACAGGTAGCGCAGGTACAGGCTGGCGCGACTGGGCTGGTAGTACTGCGAGTACTCGAGGTCGAAGCTGCCGCCGAGCACCCATAGTGGCGCCATCTGGTACTCGAACGCGCCGCTGAGCGAGGCGCCGCTGCCCCAGCCCGAGCTACCCGTGAAGATCGGATCGCCCGCCTGCTCCTGAAGCTGCGGGTCGGTCGGGTAATACGGCGAGTCCTTCACGCGCGAATTAGACGCCGACACCGAGGCGCGCAGCAGATAGCTCCAGCGCTCGTCTCGGCCGGCGTAGCTGACCGGCAACGACAGCGAG
This sequence comes from Crenobacter sp. CS_VA4, assembly GCF_055597485.1. Lineage (NCBI taxonomy): Bacteria > Pseudomonadati > Pseudomonadota > Betaproteobacteria > Neisseriales > Neisseriaceae > Crenobacter > Crenobacter sp. CS_VA4. The sequence goes on along the minus strand of NZ_JBVMAE010000008.1, from coordinate 14,539 downwards.
TTGTAGCGCTGCGGGCTGTAATAGCCGCCCTGGCCGAAGGTGAACTCGCTGAGGTTTTCCTTGTACCAGAAGTTGATCGTGTTGATCCCCACCGTCACCCGCCGGGTGTCCTCGCGCAACACCCGCCAGTACACTCCGCCCATCGCGGTGAGACGACGGTTGTCGAGCACATTCTCGCCGGTCAGCTCGTGGTAACCGAGGTTCGACCAGACTCCCAAGTCGCCGCCCTGGTCGTAGCCGAGCCCGACGCTGGCACCGGTCGCCCGCACCCCGCCCCAGGTCTTGCCGGTGCCCGGGTCGGTGGTGCCGGCGTAGGTCAGCACCGAACTGGTCAGCGGCCGGCGCGACACGTCGACGTTGTAGTTGAGCTGGCCGAGCTTGCCGTAATGTTTCACCCCGCCGACCACGTCCTGCACCGGGAAGCCGATCGGCGTGGTGCCGATGTCGAGCCGCCAGTTTTCGTTCTCGTAACCCATGCCGACCGCGACGCCGCTGGCGCTCTGCCGGCCGGCCCGCTCGGCGCAGGCGACCTTGTCGGCGCACTGCCGGATCGACCCGAAGCGGTCGCGGTTGAACGAATCGTTCGGATCGAGCGAGCCGGCGCTCATCGTCACCGGGTCGCTGCGCACGAAGAACTTGCCCTCGTGCGGACCCGGCACGTTCACCAGCAGCGGCGTCTGCACCAGCAGCAGCTGCGACTGGCCGGCCGTGCCGGTGCCGCGCACCGTCACGTCAAGTCCGGCCTGCACGTCGCCGGTACGCCGGTCGATCAGCTCGGCGTATTGCTCGTGCAGCTCGGTGTTTCCGGCCGGCTCGGCCGCGATCGGCTGCAGCGGCTGATTTCTCAGCAGTGCCGGAGCTACGCTCGCCGTCGCCCCCGGCAGCGCCGGCACCTCGGCGGCGGCCGCGGCTTGGCCGGGGATCATCAGCCGCGACAAGGCCGTGCTCGGCGGCGGCGCCTGCAGCGCCGGGGCGGGGTCCGTCTCCGGCGACGCCATCATCTCGGTCAGGTGCGGGCGCAGGCCGACCGGGGCGAAACCGGCCTGGTAGCGCAGCAGCGCCTGGTCGGGCCGATCGGCGCGCCGCGCCTGGCGGGCGGAGTAACCCCACAGCCGCGGCGTCGGCTCGCCCGCGGCGAATAGCCGGTTCACCTCCCGGTCGGCACGGGCGAGATCACCCAATGCGGTCAGCCGGTCGATCACCCGCAGCCGGAAGTCGACGCTGCGCTTGGGCGGCTCGGCCAGCAGCTGGTCGATGCCGGCGCGTGCCGCCTCGGTCCGACCGGACAAGCGGTCGACGTCGACCAGCTGCAGCCGCGCTTCGTCATCGCTCGGGTCGCGCTGCAACACCTCGTCGAGGCGCTGACGGGCATCCTGCCAGCGCCGCTGATCGAGATCGAGCGCCGCGACACTGCGCAGCAAGCGCGGGTTGGCCGGATCGGCGGCGAGCGCCGGCAACAGCAAGGCGCGTGCACGCGCGCCGTGGCCGGCCTCGCGTTCGCGGTCAGCGAGACGGACCGCCAAGGTCGAGCGCGCCGATGTCAGCGACGCCTGCTCGTCCTTGTCGAGAGTATGGGCCGGCAAGCGCTCGAGCAGCGCGCGCACCTCGTCGTTGCGGTCAAGGTCGAGCAGCAGGTCGGCGTAGCGCAGCGTCACCTCGGGCGACGGCTGCGCGGCGTAGAGGCGCTGCATCAGCGCGAGCGCCCGGTCTGTATTGCCGAGCGCCTGCCAACCCTTGGCCAGTTCGGCGAGCCGCTCCGGGTCGCCGGCCAGTTGCCGTTCGGCCAGGTCGAGTCGACGTTCGGCGCGGTCCGGCCGGCCGGCGGCGACGTCGGCCTCGGCCAGGCGCAGCGTTTCGCGCAGCCACAGCCGGCGCTGCAGCTGCCCCATGCCGGCGCTGCGCTGCGCCGGCGCGATGCGCTGCAGCGCGGCCAGCGCGGCGCGGTCGCTCTCGGCACGCGAGCTGAACAGCGCGTAGGCGTACAGCGCATCGCTGTCCGGCGCCGGCGCATCGGCCAGTTCACGCAGCAGCTTGTCGCCGCGTGCCGCTTGGCCAGCGGCGACGTAGGCGTTGGCGAGAGCGAAGCGGTTCCACGGGTCCTGCGGCATCGCCACCACCGCGCGCTGCAAGGCGGCGATCGCCTCGTCGGTGTGCCCGGCCGCCTGCAAGCGGTCGGCGCGCTCGCGCTCGACCCTTGCCTGTGCAGCCGGGTAGGCGCGGCCGAGCGCCTTGCGCCGCGCCGGGCTGAGCGACTGCAGGTAGCGGCTCGCCTCGTCGAGCTCGCCGCTGGCGAGGTACAGCCCGACCAGCCCGGAGAGCGCCGATCCGTTGTCCGGCTCGGCCGTCAGCGCCCCCTCATAGGCGTCGCGCGCCGCGGCCGGCTTGCCCTGTTTCACGAGCAGCTGGCCCTGCGCGACGCGCAGCTCGGCCGAAGCCGGTTTGATCTTTCCCGCTTCGGCCAACGCCGCCGACGCCTGCTCGAGCCGCCCGGCGGCCTCGGCCCGCTCCGCGTCGGCCAAGAGCTGCGCGAAGCGCGCATCGGCGATGCGGCGCTGCCAGCCGGCCTTGTCGCTGTCCTTCGCCGCGGCCTGCCGGTAATAATCGATCGCCTCGTCGTACTTGCCCTGCTTCTCGCGTAGCCGGCCGAGGTTGCCAAGCACGTCGACCTCGTTGCCGTAGCGCTGCCGTGCCAGCGCCAATTTGGCGTCGGCGTCGGCCAGGCGGTTCTGGTCGAGCAGCCGGCCGGCGTCGAGCCGGGCGCGGTACGCCGGGTCGGCGAGCAGCGCGCGCTGTTTGGCGGCCGCGTCGTCGAGGCTGGCGAGCTTGTCCTTCACCGCGTCGTCGTCCGGCACCTCGCGCAGGTAGGAAGTGAACGCGTCGCGCTGCAGCGAGCCGAGGTCTTCCTGCAACAGCGCGCGGCGCCAGATACCGAGCGCCTGGCTGCGGCTGTCCGGATGGACGCTGAGCGCCTTCAGTTCGGCCAACACCGCCGGCGGGGCCGGCGGCTTGTTCAGGTACAGGTCGGCCAGCGTCAGCCGGTAGCGGCGGTTGTCGGGGTTGGCCGCGACCAGCGCGGCGAGGCCGGCGCGGGCGCGCGCCCAGCCGTTGTTCGGGCTGCGCGCCACCAGCTGCCAGTATTCGATCGCCGGCTCGCCCTCGGGCGGGCGGCCGCCGTACAGCGCGTCGAACGCCGCGATCGCCGCGTCGATCTGGCCGCTGCGCGCCAGCGCCCGGGCGGCCAACAGCTTGCCCTGATCGGCACCGGCCAGGCGCTGCTGCTGCTCGATGCGGGCGATGCCGTCGTAGCCGGGATAGAGCCGCTTCAATTTCGCCAGCGTCGCCGCCGCCTCCTTGCCTTGGCGGTTTTTCAGCTGCAGCAGCGCGAGCTGGGTCAGGCCCTCCGGGTTGTTCGGCGCGATGCGCAGCAGCTTGTCGAGCGCCTGCTGCGCCAGATCGTTGCGGTTGAGCCCCTGCCAGAGACGCGCCTGGTCGAGCAGCGCCTGCACCGGGTCGACCGGCGACGGTGCGGCGAAGGCGGCCGGCACGGCCGCCAGCGCGCTCAGGACGAGGAGCGGGGCGAAGCGGGACATGCCGTCTCCCAGCGCGGTCGGACTTCGCCGTACCGGTTGAACGAATAGCGCTGCTGCTGCCAGCCCAGGCCGAACAGCGACAACACATGCTCGTAGTAATTCTGCGGCCGTTCGGCCAACGGCTGGGCGGCGAGCCGGGTCAGCTGCTCGTCGACGGCGTTCTTCTGCCCCGACGCCGCCAGGAACGGCAGCAGCGCGACCGAGAAGCCGACCGGCCCGACGTCGGCGCCGGCCTGGCCGCTGACGGTGTCGACCTCGGTCGGCGGTGCACCGCGCTGCGCGACCAGCGTCCCCATCGGCGACAGCCACTTCAAGAGCCGCACGCGTCCCGGTAGCTCGGGCGCCAGCATGCCGGCCCAGGTGTAGACGCGGATCGCGTCGTAGCTGCCCACAGCTTTCGTCTGGGTATCCGGCACGAAGCCTTTGCCTGTCCGGTAGCCGCCCCAGTCCGGCGCGAAGCCCCTCGGCGCGCTCTTCAGGATCAGCTTCTCGGAGCTCGCGAGCAGCTTGGTCCAGCCCGAATCGGGCATCGCCCGTGCCATCCGCTCGACCAGCTGCAGCGGCACATAACTCGGGTTCAGCCGCCACAGTGTCGGTTCAGGATGGAAGCCCTTTGCCCCCGGCAGCAGCGTCAGTCCGAGGCCGGGCAGTTCGGCGGTCTCCTCGCGCAGCATGCGTTGGCCGAGCAGCTTGCCCAGCGCCGTATAGCGCGGCTCGCGCCACAGCCGGCCGGCCTCGATCAGGCTGTAGGCGATCCACAGGTCGGAATCGGACGCGCTGTTGGCGTCGATCACGTTCCAGCTGCCGTCGGCGCGCTTGCCCCACTGCCAGGCGGGCAACCGCGCGGTCAGGTCGCCGCCGGCCAGGTTGTCGCGGGTCCAGCCGAGCACCTGCTCGAAGGCGGCGCGGTCGTTGGCGACCAGCGCGAAGAACAGCGCGTACGACTGCCCCTCCGAGGTGGTCTGCAGGTTCTCGGTGCTGCGGTCGATCACCCGGCCGCCGTCGGACAGGAAGCGCTGCTTGAAGGTGGTCCAGTCCGGCCAGTCGCCGCACGGCGTGGCGGCCTGCGTCGCGCCGGCGAGGCACAACAGGCCGACGGCGAACCAGTGCTTGCTCAATCTACGCATCATTTCTCTCCCAGCCGGCGTGCGGTCACCGCTTTCAGTAGTCGCAGGATCGCGAAGGCGAAGGTGCACACCGCCAGCACCGCCATGATCGCCAACAGGATCGGCCGCTCCGACAGAAAGAACCACACCCAGGTCCACAGCGGCAGCTTACCGACCTCGTAGGTCGGGCCGACCAACTGGCTCTCGACGGCGTCGGCGCGGATCAGCACCGCGCTGCCGTGCATCGCGGCAACCTTGCCACCGTCGTCGAGCGCGTCGAGCGCCTGGCCGAGCGCGCCCGGCTCGGAACCGGTCACGAGCACCACGCTGCGCCCCTTGGTATACGGCGACTCGAAGCCGAGCAGCGCCGCCATCTTGCCCTGTGCGCGGATCTGCGCCTGGCCGAGGATGGCGGTGTTCGGCTTAGCGTCGGCGCTGAGCCAGGCGAACGCCGAGTTGGCCGAATAGGCACTGTCGGCGACGCGCCGGTCGCTGCCGTCGATCGAGGTCGGCAGCCGGTCGCGCCAGGCCTGCAACAGCGGCTGCTGCGCCGCCGCGCCGATCACCAGCAGGTCGGCATCCTTCACCATGTCGATCTGCGCCGGCGCCACCAGCCGATAGCGCAGGGCCGGGTAGCCGGTCGCCTCGCCCATCCGGCCGAGCAGCGTCAGCATCGCCTCGATGTCCGGCGCCGACGGCTTGGCCGGCACGACCAGCGCGCTGTTTGAGAGGTCGGCGTACTTGGTGAACGGGTAGCCCGAGTTGGCGAAGAAGCCGAGGTTGGGCAAGGTGGTGTAGTGCGGGTAGCCGCTGAAGTCGATCTGCGAATCCGGATCGATCGCGGCGCGGAAGTTGTCGTTGGAGCTGCTGTTGCAGTTGCCCTCCTTCTGCAGCACGAATGAGTACTGGAACTGCAGCTGGTTGCGGCTGCCGACGCGGAACGCCGGCAGCAGCACCTCGTTGCCGCCGCCGAGCAGGCCGTCGTCCAGCAGCGGCAGGCGCAGCGACGACTGCTCGCCGCCTTGCCCGGCCGGGCGCAGGTTGAAGCTCTGCACGAAGTTGTCGTTGATCGCCACCGACAGCCGCGAGCCGTCGAGCTTGGCCGGTGCGGTGTAACGGAACTTCAGCGCGATCGGGATGCCGCGGCTGCGCCAGGTGAACAGGTCGGCCGGCACGCGCAGGTTGACGCGGACCTGGTCGGGCTGCTGACCGGCCACCTCCAGCTCCTGCTGGCTGCCGACCAGCTCGCCGAACTTGGTCGGCCTATCGAGCCGCACCCAGTTCGGTGCGTCATAGGCCTGGCGCGGCGCGTCGAGCTTGACCGAGCCCACCGTCACCTGTGAACCGGTCATCGCCGCCTGGCCGAGCACCAGCGCGTCGGCGGCGAGCTTCAGGTCCTTGTCGTCGCGGCCGAGCACCAGCAGCAGCTTGCGCTCGGGCCGGTTCGGGTTGGCGATGATCGCCACGGTCGGCGCGGTGACCTGCGGGTACTTGGCGAGGAAGCCGGGCCGCTGGCCGTTGGTGGCGAACACCACCGCGTGCTGCGCCGTTGGCAGGCTGTCGAGCAGTGTCGGGAAGCGCGCACCGCGCCAGCCGGCGGCGGCGCCGAACCAGGAGGACAGCTCGCCGGCCGCCTGCAAGGTGCCGAGCGTGGGTTGGCCGGCGAACACGAACGGCAGCGTCAGCCGGGTGAAATCGCGCTTGTCGAAGAACGGCTCGGGGAAGCGTGCCAGGTCGTTCACCAGCGGCAGCGACTGCGCGGTCAGCACCAGCTCGCTGGTATTGCTGATCTGCGCCCACAGGCTACTGTGCGCCGGGTCCTCGCACTGGTTGGTGTAGTGGCCGATCAGCCGGAACTGCAGGCGGTTGAAGTCGGCCAACAGCCGCGAATCGAGCGGCAACTCGAGCAGCTGCGGCGTGCCACCCTTGTCCTTGGGCAAGGGCAGCACCGCCACCACCTCGTCGTTGAGCATCACCTTGATATGCGACAGTTCGGCCAACATCGACGGCGAGTAGGTATAGCGCAGCCTGAGCTTGGCCTGGGTGATCACTTCGTCGCTGCGGCTACCGAAGTTGATCCCGGCGATGCCGTTGCCGCCGCGCAGGCTGAGCGGCGACTGCGCGCCGAGCTGGCGGAAGCTCAGCGTGCGAGTGCTGATCAGCGGCTTGGCCGAAGCCGTCGCGGCGAGCGGCGCGCGCCCGGCCGTGCCGGCGGAGAAGTCGGGCAGCGTGGCGGCGGACAGCGGGCCCGCCACCGTCAGCGCCAAGAGGGGGATGAGCACGGGACGCGTCATGATTTTCCTTCTATCAGGAGGGCCGGCTGGCGCGGCAGCAGGCTGGCGAGCCGGCGGGCCAGCCGCGCCAGCCGGGATGGCAGCGGGTCCAGGTAGTCGAGCACCTGCGCAAACAGCAGGCGGAAGCCGTCCCGGCCGAGCCGGAAGATGTCGCGCAGGCCGTGCATCGGGGTCTGCTCGGGCGCACGCGCGTTGTCGCTGAGCCAGGCGTCGGCGCGCGCGAAGGTGCATTGCACCAGGTCCATTTCCTGCTGGCGGCTGAGCGCGGCAAAGCGCAGGCTCAGGCGGTTACCCTTGGCGAACACGGTCAGGCACGGGAAGGCGAAACTGCGGCCGCTGCGGCGCAGCGACACGCTGATCGGCGTGTCCGGCGCCAGCTTCAGCGCCTGCGGCAGCTCGATCGCCATGCCGCCCTCGGAGTAATCGAGGGTGTGGCACGGCAGGCACTTGCCGTCCGGCAGGTGCAGCGTCAGCGGCAGGCGGGCGTGCACCCGGTGCGTCACCCGCACCTGGCGCGACTCCTTGGCCACCGCCAGCGCGGCGCCGAGCAGGAACAGGTTGTAGCCGGTCCACGCCATATTCACCAGCACCGTGCCGATCTCGTCGTTCGGCCCGGTCAGCAGGCGGTAGCCGCCGGCGAACAGGCCGAACAGGTTCAGCGACATCAGCACCAGGTACGGCTTGGTGATGTTCCAGTCGAAATAGCTTTCCTCGACGATGCCGCCCTTGGCGGTGACGTTGAACTTGCCGAGCTTCGGGAACAGCAGCGCGATGGTGGTCGGCAGCGTGATGTACCAGGCCAGCACCGTCTCGTAGATCTCGCCCCAGTACGAGCGGCGGAACTGGCCGTGCATCCGCGAGTTGGTGATGGTGGCGAACACCATGTGCGGCAGCACATACAGCACGATCGCCATCGCCGGCGCGTAGATGGTGTAGGCGTGCAGCAGCAGGAACGCCAGCGGCGCGGTCAGGAACACCGTGCGCGGGATGCCGTACAGGAAATGCAGCATCGCGTTGCTGTAGCACAGCCGCTGCGCCAGCGACAGACCGCGGCCGAACATCGGGTTGTCGGTGCGGAAGATCTGCGCCATGCCGCGCGCCCAGCGGATGCGCTGGCCGATGTGCGCCGACAGGCTCTCGGTGGCGAGGCCGGCGGCCTGTACCAGGTTGAGGTAGGCCGAACGGTAGCCGCGGCGGTGCAGTTTCAGCGAGGTGTGCGCGTCCTCGGTCACCGTCTCGACCGCGATACCGCCGATCTCCAGCAATGGGCCGCGGCGCAGCACCGCGCACGAGCCGCAGAAGAACGTCGCGTTCCACAGGTCGTTGCCGTCCTGCACCCGGCCGTAGAACAGCTCACCCTCGTTCGGCACCTTGCGGAAGGTCTGCAGATTGCGCTCGAATGGGTCGGGCGAGAAGAAATGGTGCGGCGTCTGCACCAGCGCCAGCCGGGTGTCGGTCAGGAAGCCGCCCATCGTCACCTGCAGGAAGGAGCGGGTCGGGATGTGGTCGCAGTCGAAGATCGCCACGAACTCGCCGTCGGTCAGCGTAAGCGCGTGGTTGATGTTGCCGGCCTTGGCGTGGTTGTGACGCTCCCGGACGATGTAGCCGACACCGATCTCGTCGGCGAACCCGCGCACCTCGTCGCGGCTTCCGTCGTCGAGGATATAGACGTTGAGCCGGTCGCGCGGCCAGTCGAGCGCCAGCGCGGCGTAGACGGTCGGCTTCAGTACCCGCAGCGGCTCGTTGTAGGTCGGGATGAACACGTCGACGCTCGGCCAGCAGACGGGGTCGGCCGGCAGCACGACGACCTTGCGGCGCAGCATCCACGACGATTGGAAGAAGCCCAGCAACAGCACCAGCCAGGCGTACAGCTCCGCGCCGAGCAGCACCACGCCGGCGATCAGGTTCGCCACGCTGTCGTCGTTGATCGTCGAGGTGGCGCGCCACCAGATGTAGCGGGTCGACACGGTAATCGAGAATACCATCAAGATCAGCGTCGGCACCGGCCCGGGCACCCGGCGCACCCACAGCGCCACCGCCAGCAGCAGCACCACGAACAGCGCCTGCGAGGCGACGTCGAACGGTGTGGTGATACACACCAGCGCCAGCAGCACCGCCAACGCGTAGCAGGCGTAGCGCGCCAGCCAGTGGTCCCAGAACGGGTGCAGCGCCGCCTGCTCGACCGAGCCGCGCAGCCGGGTGCGATCGAGCAGCGCCGGAAAGCGCCGCAGCGCCCACGTCTTGGCGCGCTGCCAGCCCAGGCGCAGCGCCCCCTCGACATGGCGGCGCTCCTGCCAGCGACGCCGCGGCAGCGCGCGGCGCAGGTCCGGCCCGTGGCGGGCTTCGCCGGGGAGGCGCACCAGCAGCAGCCACAGGCACTGCAGCACGATGCGCACCGGGTCGGCCGGACGCAGCCGGTCGAAATCCACATGCGGAAAGTAGTGGCGGGCGCGCCGGCCCCAGGCCTGCCAGCCGTCGGCCGGCGGGACCAGGAACAGGCTGAGCAGCACGGCGCCGAGCGAGCGGGCGTCGTCGGGATGACGCACCCAGCCGCTCGCCAGCAGCCAGCGCGACCAGCGACCGCTCATCGCGACCTCGCGCCGGCTTCCAGCCGGATCGACAACCAGGTCGCCAGCTGGCGGAAGTCGTCAGCCGCCTGGCTGTGCGGCGCGTAGTCGGCGACCAGCTGCTGCATCGCCAGAGCCTCGCGCACCGCCTCGTCCCGGTGCAGCGGCAACGGAGCCAGCCGTTCGGCCAACATCTCGCGCAGCAGCAGCTCGACGTCGCGGTCGAGCTGGCGGGTCGGATCGAAACGGCTCAGCACGAACAGCAGCCTCTCCGGCGCCACGCCGTGCTGTAGCAGCTCGGCCTCGACCTGGCCGAGCAGGCCGCAGGACAGCGGCTCCGGCGCCAGCAACACCAGCACCTGGTCGGCCGCGGCCAGCGCCTGAGCTCGCGCGCCGCCGGGCGCGCTCGGCGTATCGAGCAGCAGCCGGCTGCCGGCCGGCAAGTCGAGGCTGGCCAGCTCGCCGGCCAGCCAGCGCGACTCGCCCAGAACCGCTGCGGAAGCGTCATCGGGGGACAGGCCGTGCGGCACGAAGGTGAGCCCGGTGGCAGTCCGCCAGGCGGCCTCGCTCCAGTCGTGCCCCACCGCCAGCCGGGCATGCCAGCCGTCGGTCTCGTGCCAGTCCTGGCCAAAATGCAGGCGCAGCAGGTTTTGCCGGCACAGGTCGAGCGCCAGCACCGCCTGCTGCTGGCGAGCCCAGGCACCGGCGAGCCCGGCCACCACGGCCGTGCTGCCGGTGCCGCCCTTGGCGCCGGTTACCGCGAGAATCGACACGTTCGCCCCCCTTCTGCCGCCAAGCGCTCGGCGGCCTCCTCGCCCCGCATCAGGTCCGCTCGGCCGCCGCCGGCTCAACCGGCGCCTCGGCGCGGATCGACTGCAGCAGCGGCCAGCGCTGGCACGCCGCTTCGGCCGCTTCGCTCAGCCGCAGCTCCCGGAAACGGAACTCGGGCTGGTGGAGGTGGGTGTACAAACGACGAATATCTTCTTGCATGATCAACCTTGCCGGCCGCACGTCGGCGTGCCCGGCTATTCAATATACTGTTTAAACTGAAGTCATTAGAATTGTAACGTTATCGCCGATCGGCCGGCCGTCTGGCCGTCCGGCGGTAGAAAACTCGCTGGTCAGGCGAGAACGAAGCATAATCTCTTTAACGCAAACATCATAATTAATATTACATTGAAAGTGTTTTAGAATTTCCACCGCAATCGCATAAAATTAGCCAACATTGATATTCCAGTCAAATCATTGTGCCGGTCGTCTAGCTTCGCAGGGCCACCCGACCACCGCTAAATCAAGGATCCATCCGCCGTGCCCGTGATACGGCGTCACCGACATGCAGACTCTACCAACGCTTGGCATCACCGGACTCGATCCGGCTGCGGCCAGCCTCACCGCCGGGGCCGTCTACCTAGTCGCGAGCGAGACGGCGCTGCTCGCCCGCGCCCTGCTGTTCGGCAATCTGCCCGGTGGCGGCGAACGGCCCTTGCTGTGCGTCAGCCGCGCCGATCCCGCGCTGCAGCCTGACACCGCGCGACTCGACGAGCGCCTGCGCACCGGCAGTGCGGCACTGCTCTCGCCGTTGCCGGCGGGGCGCGACCGCACCGGTCGGCTGACGCGCCAGTTGGCCGAACTCGCCGACTACCGCCACCGACTGCACCCGGCCGGCGGGCCGATGCTGCTGGTGCTCGACGACGCCGAAGACTACTTGCCGCTCGAGCACGGCCCCGCCGCCCAGCGCGAACTGCAGCGCTGCCGGCACTGGGCCGCCGAGACCGGCCATACCCTGCTGCTCGTGTTCGCCGCGCAACGCCTCGACCTGCCGCAGCTGGCGCTGCTCAGCCAGTTGGGCGCCGACTGCGCCGGACTCGCCTTCGGCCAACAGTCGTGGCAGGGCCACTATACCTGGCAGGTCGAACACTGGCAGGGCAGCGACGCGCTGTCCCTGCCGACGCCGTTCCCGCTGACGCTGAGCGCCAATGGCCGGCTACAGGCCGACACCACATCCGACGCAGATCAGCCGACGCCGGCACGTGCGGCCAGCGACCGGCAGCGGGTGCTAGCCACCCGCGCGAGCCTGCCAGACTACGCGGCGCCGTCGGCGCACTGGCAGCTATTCGACAACCGCGCCGCGCTACTCGACGCCGCCGACAACGCCGTGGCCGCCACCGTGCTGCTCGACGCTGCCGACAGCGCCGAGCTGGCCGAAACGGTACACCGGCTACGCCTGAGCCGCGGCAAGCAGCTGAAGATCCTGGTGCGCGAGGTCGGCAACAGCCGGCTGCGCCACAGCGACGAGCAGCTGCTGCTGAATCTGGGCGCCAACGCCGTGCTGCCGGCCGAATTGGGGCTGACCAGCGTGCTCAGCCTGGTCGGCGCACTGCAGCAGGCGGTCTATCAGGGCCGGCTCGACGGCGAAAGCGGCACACTGCAAGCGGCCAGCCGCCCGGAAACCGACCGCGGCTACCTGCCGCCGGCACGCTTTGCCGCGGCGGTCAGCGCGACCGTGGAGCGCAGCCGCACCATCGGCATCCACAATGTGCTGATCAGCCTGCGCCCCGCGCCCGGCGCCAGCCCGCTCGACATGCTGTGGCTGTGCCGCTTCAAGCGCGCCGGCGACCTGTGCAGCGCCGACCGCGACCATGTCTACCTGTTCCTGTTCGCCTGCCGCGACAACGACGTCGACACCGCGCTAAAGCACCTGTTCCGGCTGCCGGTCGGCGAGCTGTTCGAGGGCGAGGTACGCAGCCCCGACCCGGACAGCATCCGGCTCGCGCTCGAGCAGTTCCGCGGCCAGGCCGGCTTCGCCAACCTGCCCGACCTCGGCGTCGCGATCGCCGAACAACTGCCCTCCCCCGCGCTGCTACGGGCCGTGCCGCTAGTCAAGCCGTGGCAAGAGCCGCCGACGCCGGCCCCACTGGTCCGCCTATCCACTTCGCAGCGGAAGTCATGACCATGCTGAACCCCGAATTGAGCGCGCAACAGTTCCTATTGCTCGTCACTGCCCTGGTCTGCCTGATCGCCGGCTATGCGCTGCACGCCAGGCTCTTGCCATGGCTGAAGGCACGGTGGCGGCAACGGCGCAACGCACTGCGTTACTTCGAACCCCACCCCTACCTGAACCAGCTGGCGGCGCGCAACGACGCGACGCCGGCCAGCACCGACCGCCATCATGACTAGTGCCCCGCCCCGTCTCGCTCCTGCTGCCCCGCCCCGCTCGACCGGGCTCGGTGCCTGGAGCATCTATTTCATCGCCAAGCTGCTGCTGTTCTGGCAGGGGTTGCTCGGCTTTCACCCGCTGCCCAACCTCGCCTTCGCGTTGCTGTTGCTGCTGCCGGTGGAAGGCCGGGTCAAAATCTGGCTGCGCAACAGCCTCGCCATCGTCGGCGCCGCGGCGCTGCTCTACAACGACTCCTTCTTGCCTTCGTTCACCCAGACGGTAAGCCAGCTCAAGGTGGTCCAGGGCTTCAGTCTCAGCTACCTGTTCGAGCTGGCCGGCCGCGTCATCAAGCCGGACGCGGTCGCACTGTTGGTGGTGCTGGTGGTCGGCTACACGCTGCTGTCGCGCTACCTGCGCCTCGGCACGCTGGTGATGCTGGCGCTCGTCGGCGTCAGCGGATCGCAGCTGTGGGCGACGTACCGACCGGCGCCCGCCGCCGTGGTCGCCGACAACGGTGCGCCGGCCGCGGCCAGCGGTGGCCGCCAGTCGCTCGACGACAAGCTCGCCGCCTTCTACAAGAGCGAGGGCCAGCGCGCGGTGGCGTTCAACCTACCACTGGCCGACCCGGGTTTCGACATCCTGCTGATCCACATCTGCTCGCTCGCCTGGGACGACCTGCGCTACGTCAAGCTCGACAACCACCCGCTACTGTCGCGCTTCGACTTCCTGTTCACCCATTTCAACTCGGCGGCCGCCTACAGCGGCCCGGCGGCGCTGCGGGTACTGCGCGCCAGTTGCGGCCAGCCCACCCACACCGCACTCTACGACAGCGCCTCGCCGCAGTGCTTCCTGTTCGAGGATCTGGCCAAGCTCGGCTTCAAGACCGAACTGACACTCAACCACGACGGCCACTTCGACGACTTCCTCAAGCTGCTCCGCAACGAGGGTCGGCGGAACCTGCCGTTGATGTCGCAGAAGGGGCTGAAGGTCGCGCAGACCTCGTTCGACAACTCGCCGATCTACGACGACTACGAGGTGCTCAACCGCTGGCAGGAACAGCGCCAAGCCGACACCGCCCCGCACGTCGCCGCCTATTACAACACCGTCAGCCTGCACGACGGCAACCGGGTGGTCGGCGCCGGCAACCTCAATAGCCTGGACAGCTATCACCTGCGCGCCAATACGCTGTTCAACAACCTGAACCGCTTCATCGACCAGTTGGAGAAATCGCACCGCAAGGTGATCCTGGTGATGGTGCCGGAGCACGGCGCGGCGCTGCGCGGCGACAAGCTGCAGTTCTCCGGCCTGCGCGAGATCCCGACCCCGGCGATCACCATCGTGCCGGCGGCGATCAAGGTGATCGGCGGCAGCGCCACGGTCGGTCAGGTGAAGGTCGACCAGCCGACCAGCTACCTGGCGGTGTCGGCCATCCTGTCGAAGATGGTGAACAAGAGCCCGTTCGGCGCCGACTATCAGCCGGGCAACTACCTCGACCAACTGCCGACCACGCCGTACGTGGCCGAGAACGAGGGAACGGCGATGCTGCAGGATGGCTCGCGCTACATGATGCGCCAGCAGGGCAGCGACTGGACGCCGTACCCGGTCGGCCAGTGATCCCACACCGGCAACGACAAGCCGGCCCGCAGGGGCCGGTTTTTTCATGTGCGGTGCGATCAGCGACAAGCCTGACCGATCCGACGCGCCAACGCAAAAAGACCGCAGCACAGGCTGCGGTCTCTTTGAAATTCTGGTGGCCAATCTCGGAATCGAACCAAGGACACACGGATTTTCAATCCGTTGCTCTACCAACTGAGCTAATTGGCCA
>NZ_JBVMAE010000007.1:0-207822 GCF_055597485.1 Crenobacter sp. CS_VA4 | reverse complement strand
TGCGGGAATAGCTCAGTTGGTAGAGCGCAACCTTGCCAAGGTTGAGGTCGCGAGTTCGAGCCTCGTTTCCCGCTCCAGTTTTACGCAGTTGGCCGAAAGGCGAGCTGACAGCCAGTTATGGCGGGGTGGCAGAGTGGTTATGCAGCGGCCTGCAAAGCCGTGTACGCCGGTTCGATTCCGACCCCCGCCTCCATATAGAACGCCCGTAAATTCAATGATTTACGGGCGTTTTTGCATTTAATTCTCTCTGAATTTTCCTCGCTCTATTCTGACCAATTCCATTGAAATCCGGGCGTAACCACTCGGGAGCAGTGGACGACCACGCGTAGAATCTATTTATTGCCGTCAACGCGAGTTTCAAATGGCCACGAAAAGACAACGCGCCCTAGCAGATCCTGGGAGTTTATCGTCCGGCGCAAAAATCTCCTGCCAAAACAATATCCCTGACGTTTGAGACCGAGACCGAAGGCGACGCCTATGTCTCTCGCCTGGAAGTGTTGCCCGACCGTGGCGTTGTTCCTCCCGAGCTGATCGACGAGCACCCAGAAATCGCCACCATCGGCGATGCGATCCGCGGTTGTTGCCGTGTCACCCACCGACAAGCCCATCCTGGGAACGCTGTTCGACCGGATCGGCAAAACTCTGTTGCGGTCGGTCAATTACCACTGGGCAGAGGACTGGGTGGGAGGGATGCAGCAGGACCTCGGATTGGCCCCTTCCAGTATCCGCCATTACGTCGGAGCGCTCGCGCGGTGCTTCGACTGGCTGGCGCTGTGCGAAGACAGCACCTTCGTAGCCAACCCGCTGCGGCTTCTGCCCAAGCGCTATGCTACTTATATTGACGTCGACGGGCTAGTACTGAAAGCCTCGGCCTAAGGAGGGCGAAGAGGTCATCGTGCCGACTGATACCTTGCGCGATCGGCGATTGAGTCGTGACGACAAAAGTGAGCGACGGTGACCGGCGTAATGACGGACGGGCAACATTTGCTAACACTTGCCCTCAGATGGCAACGGGTATGTAGTTTATGCTGGGGTCGTTAAGCGAACATAAAGACTCAACCCCATGGAGACCCGCTTCCTTTTCCCGGCAATTCTCGCGTTCGGACTGAGTTGCCTGGCTAATGCTGATGACTTCACCCTGTTGGGTGGCGTCCTCGGCAGCGCCGCAGGTGCCGCAATCGGCAGATCTGTTGGCGGGTACGATGGCGCCATTCTGGGCGGAATACTGGGTGGGACTGTTGGTGCGGCAATCAGTAATGACTACGGCTATGGCTATGGCCGCCCACGTGAGGTTCGCTACGAGAACGCTGACTACAACGAGCAGTATTACCCACGAAGCAGCTATTCCCGTCACTACGACAATCGCCGCTACGAACGCCACTGGGACAACCAGCAAGGCCAATGGGGTGACAACGACGATGATGACCGTGAGGATGACTGACTAGAGCCTACACCGTTCAGAATGCACGCCGTTGCCTGATTGATCTCAGGCAGCGGTTTTTTTTCGTCTGTATTCAATTTGATCAGAACAATCTGGGCTGGTCGGGTAGTGGTTCGATCAGCTCGGCGCCCTGGTTGTGCGCGTTGCCCCCGGGCGGGCGCTCATGACCACGCCACGCCTGCCCGCTTAATGGGGCGGAAAATAGGCACCTGCATGATCCGCTCGGAAGTACCTAGGGCAGGGTCACAGGCGGCTGCTAGCACCGCCTCAGACTGCTGCGATTCTATGCACCCAAGTGAATGCAATCTCATATTCAGAGCCGAGAGGGGCCGCTTACGGCCGAGGCGGTGTAAAAACGTTCACTCGCCGTAGACTGTGGCAACGCATGTCGCGAGGCGGGCTCCATGAAGCGATTCATCGAAGGCGCGGACAGAACCCAGGCCACGTTGTTGCCGAGTGCCTGGATGACTATGTTGGGCCAGACAACCCGGTCCGTGTCGTCGAAGCCTTCGTCGACCAGCTCGATTTGCGGCAGATGGGCTTCGAGCGCATCGATCCGCTGGCGACCGGCCGACCGTCGTATCACCCTTCCGTACTGCTCAAGATCTACCTCTACGGCTACTTCAACCGCCTCCAGTCCAGCCGCCGCCTGGAGCGCGAGACCCAACGCAATATCGAGCTGATGTGGTTGCCGGTCGCCTGAGGCCGGACTTCAAGACCATTGCCAACTTCCGCAAGGATAACGGGCAGGCGATCCGCAATGTGTGTCGCCAGTTCATCGTCCTGTGCCGCCAGCTGAACCTGTTCTCGCAGGCCATCGTTGCCATTGATGGCAGCAAGTTCAAGGCCGTCAACAACCGCGACAAGAACTTCACCAGCGCCAAGATGCAGTGCCGCATGGCGCAGATTGAGGAGAGCATTGAGCGCTACTTGACTGCCATGGACACGGCTGACCGCGCCGAGCCGGAAGTGGCCGAACTGAAGAAGGGCCGGCTGCAGGACAAGATCATGCAGCAGCTCAAGGCGCTCGAAACGCAGAGGCACGCCAGCCCCGATCAACAGCTATCCCTGACCGATCCCGATGCGCGCTCCATGAAAAACCGCGATGGCGGCATCGTGGGCTACAACCTGCAGACCGTGGTGGACGTACAGCACCACCTGATCGTCGCGCACGAGATCATCACCGAGGGCGTCGATCGTGACCAGCTGAGTCGGATGGCCGAACAGGCACGTGAAGCCACCGGTGTCGAAGGCCTCACCGTGGTGGCTGACCGCGGTTACTACAAGGGCGAGCAGATTCTGCAATGCGAGCGCGCCGGTATCACCCCGATCGTGCCCAAGGTGATGACCTCCAACAGCTTGGCAGACGGCCGCTTCGATAAGCAGGACTTCATTTACATAGCTGTCGATGATGAATATCGCTGCCCTGCTGGCCAACGTGCTATCCACCGATTTACGACGGTCGAACGCGGAATGACGTTGGATGTGTACTGGAGTGCTGCGTGTCCACGCTGCACGCTCAAGGAGCGTTGTACTACCGGTGAGTACAGGCGGATCAAACGTTGGAAACACGAAGCGGTGCTTGACGCCATGCAAGAGCGGTTGGATCGTTAGCCGGAGATGATGAGGGTAAGGCGACAGACGGTGGAACACCCGTTTGGCACCATCAAGCACTGGATGGGGAGCACCCACTTTCTGACCCGGACGCTCGGGCGCGTGCGCACCGAGATGAGCCTTCACGTTCTGGCCTATAACCTGAAACGCGTGATGCGCATTCTGGGAATCGGCGAAATGATCCAAGCGATGAGGGCGTGAGCCCATGCCGCTCTCGTCCTGGTCGGAAAACTAACCCTCTCGGCCTTATGCGGTACGAAAGCCCTACGGGCGGCATCACGAGCGACTAGGCGGCCGTATCGTCCTGCGTGACCACTCTGCGCAAAATGCGGCATCTACATTCAGCTCTTCTTCTCCCTGTGCGTTTCTACACAGCCTCGGCCAAGAGCGGACTCACAGGTGAGGCTACGACAGTCGGGGCGATTCATAAGGAGCGTCAGATTCGGTCGCGCTCGCCGGTTCCGCGCCCATTGACTCGTACTCGGCCTTGCAGCACGACCTGCGCCGACGTGTGCCGGCAGATCCAGCGCCACACGGTGTCCGGGGTGCAGCCGCTTCATGGACGTGCCCCTCAGAGGCGGCTGGCTAAGCCCCCATATTAAGATGAGAGAGCGACGACGTTAGCTGTGCAAGCGCGAACAGCAAGTTTGCTAATATCGAACAATGCGCTATCGACTCAACGATATTGAAGCCTTCTTGTTGGTGATGGAGACCGGCAGTTTTACGGCGGCCGCCATGCGCCTGGACCTCTCCAAGTCGGTCATCAGCAAGCGGATCAACGACCTGGAACAGGCACTGGGCACCCAGCTGCTGCACCGATCCACGAGGGGGGTGGTCGCGACCGACTCCGGTCAGCTCTTCTATCACAAGGCCCGGGAGTTGGTACTGCAGCTCGACGATGCCGCCGCGTCGACGGTCGAGGCGGAGGGGGATCTGTGCGGGCAGGTTCGCATCGCTGCGCCGATGAGCTTTGGCAGAAAATACCTGGGCCCCATGCTGTTCGAGTTGATGCAGCAGCACCCCAGCCTGGACCTGATCATCGATCTCGATGACCGCATGGTGGATGTGGACGGTGGCGGCTACGATCTGGCGATCCGGATCACTCAGCCACTCAAGGACATGTCTCTCATAGCGCGCAAACTGGCCGTCAGCCGCCGCATAGTCTGCTGCAGCCCGGACTACGCGGCGCGCCATGGCTTACCCAAATCGTTGGACGACCTGGCGGCACATCGCTGCATCGGCTACGCCCATGTTCATTCCGGGCAGCTGTGGCAGTTCGAGCCGGCCGAGCCGGCCGGTCGGGTCCGGCCGACCGTGGTGAAGTCGACGTTGGTGTTCAACAACGGCGAAGTGATGTGCGATGCTGCCATTGCTGGCCTCGGCATCTGTTTGCTGCCGCTGTTCATCGCTGCCGATGCGCTGCGTGACGGGCGCCTCATCGAGGCGATGCCCGACACGCCCATCGCCGACACCATCTACGCGCTTTATCCGAGCCGCCGGTTCCAGAGCCGCAAAGTCCGCGCCGTGCTCGATTACTTGCGTAATCAATTTTCTCGCCCGTTGCCCTGGGAAATCATGCCCTAGCCACATGACGGGCGCTGTTCTGCTTTGCAGAACAGCGTGTTTTACGATCGCCGTCTTCTGCTTCTTGGGTGGGCTCCTACACTGTGTGCAGTGCGTCTCTGCACTTGACTGTCTGCCTACCCAAGACCAAGGAGAATACGATGACCAGTGAAGCTATCCGTGATCCGAAAAGTGATCACCTTCTTACCCCACAAAACGCTGCTTTCGTCATCATCGATTACCAGCCGGTGCAAGTGAACTCGATTGCCTCGATGGACCGGCAACTACTGATCAACAACATCGTGGGAACCGCCAAGGCTGCAGTGGCTTACGGGCTACCCATCGTCCACTCCACGGTCAATGTGAAGTCTGGCCTGAACAAACCACCGATCCCACAACTGCAGAAGGTACTCGGCCATTTACCCACATGCGATCGCACCTCGATCAACTCCTGGGAGGATGTGGAGTTCAAGCAAGCTGTCGAGGCGACAGGGCGCAAGAAACTGATCATGACCGCCCTGTGGACCGAGGCCTGTCTGACCTTCCCGGCGCTGGACGCCCTCAACGAGGGCTATGAGGTGTACGTCGTGGCAGATGCAGTGGGAGGCACCTCCGTAGCCGCCCACGAGGCCGCATTGCGGCGCATTGAGCAGGCCGGTGCCAAGATGATCAGTGTGGCCCAGCTGTTCTGCGAACTGCAATGCGACTGGGCGCGCAGCGATACTGTGCCGGCCTTCATAAATCTGTTCATCGAAACGGGCGGTACGGCCGGCATCCAGTTCTCATACGACAGGACATAAAAGCCACTTGGCTGGTCTTGGATGGGGGCTGACTGGATCGGACCCCCTAACCAGTCCATCAACGAAGCAGTACGGGGATGGTCAGAGGTGGTAAACGCCAGCAAACGTAACCTGCGGAAAAGGTGGTATTCGGGAGTATTGCACGGCCCAGAGCTCGGCTGAATCTATCGAATTTAATGTGCTGCGATACCCATACTTCCGCGATGTCCTTTGTGAGTTTATTTTGGATATCAGGTATTCAAAGCTGGCTGCGTCGTATGGCAACAGTGTTGATAGTGTAGTTCTCTTCAATCGCTTCAGCCTCAAGCTTGACTATCAGGTCCAGGTAAGCAAGATACGAACAGCCTGTTAGCGAGCTGTTCGGCACCGAATACCAGAACTGCCAATCTACAAGGACCGATGCGATGAGCGATTTTTACGTGCTTGCCGTTTTATACGCGAAGCAGGGGCGCGAAGACGAATTGAGGGCAAGCTTGGCTGCTGTGGTTGAACCGTCACGCAAGGATGAAGGCAACTTGCGATATGAGCTATTTGTGCAACAGGATGACCCGCGTCGTTTCGTCTTTGTGGAGCACTGGGCGACTCCGGAAGCACAGCATAAGCATCATAAGGAAAGCGAGCATATCCTTCATTTTCAAGCAGAAGGCATCGATGCAGTGGAAAAAGTCGAGTTGTTCTACAACTTGGACCTCGTTGCCTGACGTGATCGTCGAGGGAGCGTTTCCAGCTGTCCAAAAATCCAGATCGTTTTCAATGAGTCGAGATCGATCTGGAAATGGTGCTGTGTCTCCGTGAACGACCGCTTCGGGTCGATTCTGTTGAAAAACTAATTCATGCCCCTGCATCAGGCTTAACACGACTCATTTCTGTGCAAAATTTCAGCAAACCGATACGATTTTGCTCATTTAGTAGGCAAATTTGCCCAGGTTTTGCATGGCTTGTGGCGTTCTGCAGCAGTGGACCGAGTTTTTCAACAGAATCGGCCGAAAGCGGCCATTGGTGAATACCCGCTTTCGGCCTAAAGCAGGCATTCAAGTAGTTCGATACATGGACTGGTGCTCCGTGACGCTCTTATGCGATGGTACGTACCACGCCACCATCAACACGCAATGCGGCGCCGTTGGTGGCAGATGCTTCGCGTGAGCAGGTGTAGACTACCATATTGGCCACTTCCTCGACGGTCGCCAGCCGGCGCAGCAGCGAGGTCGGGCGATGCATGGCGACGAAGTCCCGTTCCACCTGCTCCTGCGACTGCTCCTGGATCTGCGCCATCGTGGCGAAGAGTTCAACGACACCATCTGAACGGGTCGGCCCCGGCAATACGGCATTAACCGTCACGCCAGAACCCTTGGTCAGTTCGGCCAACCCCCGTGACACCCCCAGCAATGCCGTTTTGCTGACTCCATAGTGGATCATCTCTGCCGGGATGTGCAGAGCCGATTCGCTCGAGATGAATACGATGCGCCCCCAATTTGCCTGCAGCATGAGTGGCAGGTAATGGCGTGACAATCGGATGCCACTCATCACATTGACGTCAAGCATGTATTGCCAGTGCGCGTCAGTGGTTTCAGCAAACGCTCGCGGTTCAAAGAAGCCGGCGTTGTTCACCAGAATATCCACCTTGGGATGGGCGTCGATGATGAGTTGGGCGCCACCGGCGGTCGCCAGATCGGCCGCAATGCTGGCGATGGCTATAGTGGGGAAGGCCTGACTCAACGTCGACTGGGCTTGAGCGAGTCTTTGCAGATTGCGACCGTGCAGGATCACATCCGCACCGCTCGCCGCCAGCCCTCTGGCAATTGCCAGTCCGATGCCCGATGAAGAGCCAGTGACCAGCGCCTTTTTTCCAGCAAGATCAATATGCATGTCATACCTCCCCATATTGAAGCTTAGCGAGGCCTACTCGGTTTGTGGAGACTCGCTTGCGTGCCGGCTCTGGAGCGCCAAATTCAACGACAGTACGTTGACCCGCGGCTCACCGATACGCCGAAGGTCCGGCCGACGGTGTGGGCGGCGATCAGCACCTGCACCCGATCGGGTGGCAGGCCGCGCGCCTTGGCGACCCGCGAAGCCTGCCGGCTGATGTTGGCCGGGCTGATGGCCGGTTCAAGGCCCGAGGCGGAGCTGGCCAGCATGTCGGATGGTAAGAGTTCGCAGACCAACGCCGGCTGGTCCTGCGGCAGCGCCTTGCGGGGGCGTGTGCTGCTCTGGCGGCAAGCACTGTCCGGTACATTTCAAGTAAAGGAAACGCTCGGTAAGGTGGGTATAAAAATTGCGGGACGGCGCGTAAAAATGCTGTAAAGGCTTGGGGGGTAGGGCGAGTGGAAAGGCTGGCTTAGCCGGGGAGGCATTGGCCGGAAACGGCAATCCCTCGCGGTCATCGTGGCGGCGTGGCGTTAGGAGGCCACGAGCTCGGAGCAACGACCTCTGCTGTCTTTTGGTCCGCAACAGACCACGCGTGTCTTGTCAGTTTTCGTCGATTTCTACGCCGGTGTGAATTGCTCTAATGGCGGCGGCGGAACTCAAACGTTAGGCGGCAGGCTGATGACAGCCCCGTTGGTCTAGTCTTGTCGATCTTGGGCTTCTGCAGACGACGAACTGGTAGCCGCGGTCATCCTCAAACGTGATTACACCCGACTAGGAAGGGCACCATGCAAAACATTCAAAAGATCACGCCATGTCTGTGGTTTGATGATCAAGCCGAGGAGGCCGTTGAGTTTTATACTGCTATCTTTAGAAATTCTAATATCGTAAACATTGCTCGGTATGGAGAAGTGGGGCATGAGGTCCACGGCAAACCGGCGGGAACGGTAATGACTGTGGAGTTTGAACTTGATGGGCAGGCGTTTACTGCACTCAACGGCGGCCCGGTGTTCAAATTCAACGAGGCCATCTCGTTCCAAGTCAATTGTGAGACGCAGGAAGAAGTGGACTATTACTGGGAGAAGCTATCTGAGGGCGGGGATGAAAAGGCACAGCAGTGCGGCTGGCTCAAGGACAAGTACGGCGCTTCATGGCAAGTTGTTCCCAGTGCTTTGCTCGAGATGATCAATGACCCCGATTCAGAAAAATCCCAAAGAGCCATGGCGGCAATGCTTAAAATGAAGAAGATCGACATTGATGAATTAAAGCGGGCGTATGCGGGATAGCATTGCGTGCCAGAGAGCCGGCGGCGTTGTCTCGTATGCCGCCCAACAAGGCGCGGCGGTAGGGGGCGGCCAGCCCGCTGTGCGTGCTGGCCGCCCTGAGCCTAGGCGTTAGGCGTCTTTACGCGATCTGAACTCGAGTCCACAGGAGCCGGTCACGATGACGACGACTGGGAGCGGCCAAGCACGCGACGAAGTGCAGCTTGGGCAACCCATTGCCGATTAGTGGCCGGTAGTTGATGCCGGTGACACTATCTTGAAATCCTTGCCGGTGAAGGGTTTCAGCCGGCGATGGCTCCCAGGGGGCGCCAACTGTCAGCTACGACCCGATAATTCGTAACCAATAGTTCCTGATGCTCAAGAGAAGAGAGTAAGCTATCTTCTCTCAATTGGGTCGATGTCATCACCTGTAACGGTACCTAATAGTCGGCTGGTGCCAGCATCAGAAGCCTCGCTTCAACCACTCTTTCACCCTAGGCTATACATGCCCGTTAAATATCCTACCGCTAAAAGCGTCGGACTTGATCTTGCTTCACTGACAGTGTTCCAGCTGGATAGTCTGATTGGCGAAGCGCAAGAAGCCATGAAGGCGCGTCGAGTCAAAGAGCAGAAAAAAGAGCAGAAAAGTGCGGCGCTACAAATCTTGAAGCTCGCGAAGTCGGCGGGTCTGGACCTTGCTTCGTTTTCTAAACAGCCAGAAGCTATTCGTACTGATACAAAGGCTGAGAGGCCAAAGCAGATGCTCCCAAGCAAGTATAGAAACCCGGTGAATGCTCAAGATACCTGGTCAGGCCACGGTCGTAAACCAGAGTGGGTATCCACATACCTCGACAATGGCGGCCGGCTGGAAAACACGCTCATCACCAAAAGCTAGCCTGTTAAGTTTCCCTTTTTTGCATTGCTAGCCACTGTTTTTGTGGAGTGGTTGTTAGTGTGGTTTTTCTGTAATCTATTGATAAATATCGTTATGTAGTGCATTGCAAAGCCGTGCAGGCCGGTTCGATTCCGAACCTCGCCTCCATAAAAAAGCCCGTAGATCTAATCAGATTTACGGGCTTTTTTATTGGAATTGGCACCTAAAATACTCATATTTTATCCCTTCTAAATCCGCCTATTCCCGTCCTAATCCACCCGAAAAAATGGCCGGCCACTCGAATGCTCTTTGCGAGGCCGTCGCCGCTGCTGATGTACCAGGGTTGTTTGCGTCCGTGGGCGATGTCCTGCTGTTCGTAGAGTCCGCTGGCCGGGATGAGGCAGCGTCGGCTCTTGAGAGCAGCTCGGAATGCGGGCTTAACAGCAACCATTTCGGCACGGGTGTTAAATGTGAACTTGGCGATGGAACGGTCATTGGCCCAGCTGGGAATCAGCCCCCGGTGCGCCTCGATCGCTTCGTACCCTTATAGGAACCGAGGTGTCCACGATAACCGGGGGAGTTCGGCTTGGGATGTCTACAATACCCGGGATAACCCAAGTTCGGCTTATTGGATAAAGGATTTTGCATACAGATGAATGCGGTGTGTTTAATTTGTTTGCAATGTTATTTATTATCTCTGTAACGTTATTCATTATCTTCATGCAATACAATCGCACCCGTCACCATTGTGACTGCTATCAATTCGGAGAGGGCGCGTCGGTTTTTTGACGGCGCTCAGGCTAATTTGCAAACCCTTTCCACGTGCTTGCCGCTTTGTAAGTTTAGTTAAACAAAACCCGGCCGGATTAATTTGAAGGCATTGCTGCGTTACATCAAAAAGAAGCTTGCCTATCCACAGAGGGAACAATGAAAAAGCTGAAACTCGTTGCTGCACTGCTTGCTGCTGCTCCGCTTCTGTCGCACGCCGACGTTACCGTCTACGGCTCGATCCGTGGCGGTGTGAACGTTTACAATACCGCCAAAACCAATCAAACGATTACCGGGGTTGATGATTACTCCAGCCGTATCGGCTTCAAGGGTAATGAAGACCTGGGCAATGGTCTGAAGGCCATCTGGCAGGTTGAGAGCGGCTTTGCCCTGGATGGCACCGGCAAGGCTACCGGCACTTCGTCCGGCACCTTCGCCAACCGTATGTCTTTCGTTGGCCTGGAAGGTGGCTTCGGTAAGATCCGTCTCGGTTACCTGACCGACGTGACTTCCGAGACCGAAGCTTCCGATATCTGGTATGACTCCCGCCAAGTTAACTTGGCGTTCCCTGTCTATGACAATGGTGTCGACCTGATCGGCAACTTCGGTGATACCCGCACCAAGAACTCGATCCGTTACGACACCCCGAACCTGGCCGGCTTCAGCGGCATCCTGCAGTACGGCGCGGATGAAACCGCGGTAGCCGGCAAGCCGAAGGCGACCCAGCTGGGTGCGCGTCTGGCCTACACTAACGCTGGCTTCTTTGGTGCCTATGCTTACCAGGCTATCCAGAATCAGGGTGCCAACAACGACAAGACGGCTTCGATCAACCGGATTGAAGGTGGCTACGACGCCAACAATCTGTACCTGGCTGCGACCTACAACTGGCTCAAGGGCTTCGGTGATGGCACTTCATTTGGCATTAACGACACCAATGCTGAACTGAAGAGCCAGAGCTGGGCGGTGACTGGCTCCTACCAAATCGGTGCGTTCAAGCCGAAGCTGACCTACTCGCAGTACAAGAATCCGAAGGTTGACGGTGCAACCCAAGACTGGGGTATCAAGCAGGTGGCCGTCGGCCTCGACTACTCGCTGTCCAAGCGCACCCTGCTTGGTGTGCAGTACGCCCAGATGAAGTTTAATCAGGGCTACCAGCTTGCGACCAAGAGTGTGGGCGACAAGTCGTATGTCTTTGGTACCTACCTGAAGCACAACTTCTAAATCGCTTTCATCGCGAGACTTCCAATCATTCAGTCATTGAGCCGCGGGGAAACCTGCGGCTTTTTTTCGGAGTGATTGAGTAAATCGCCGGCTCCTAGAAAATCTAAGGTGATTCAAGCCTCTGTAACACGAGTCTGCACAAAATTATCTAAAACTGCAGTTCGTACCAAATCGATGAAGTTGTAGTCAAATTGTTTGCCTTGGCGCGACGGAATATCAGTAAGGGGTGGACGATGCCAGTTCATAAATGGAAAGTAGCGCTGAATCGCTTCACGATTCAGTTCGAAGAGTGGATGTTACCGACTTGACCGATTCAAGCAGTTAACGAAGGAGAAGCCGCGATGATATCGCGCAGATCAGTGTTATTTGGCTTGGCAACGACAGCCGGCTTGGCTTTCTACAAAAATGCCTGGGCCGAAGTGCTCCCCAATCTGGGGGAAGAAAAGGCCGCCCTGCTGAAGTACGAGCATTCCGGGCAATACAGGCGTGATATTGCCGCTGTCGCCGCTGAAGCTCAGGCCTATCTGGCCACACACCCGCTTAATGTGCCCAAGCCCGCATTGGTGCTGGATGTTGATGAAACGTCGCTATCGAACTGGCGGGAAATTCGCATCAATGACTTCGGCTATATCCCGTTTGGCGGCTGCGATCTGGATCACGGTCCGTGTGGCGCCAATGCATGGGAAGGCATGGGACAGGCGGAGGCGATAGCTCCGGTGCTCGACCTGTTCCGCACCGCGCGTTCACGCAATATCTCGGTATTCTTTATTACCGGCCGCAGGGAAAGCAACCGCGCCCCGACCGAAGCCAATCTACACCGGGTCGGCTTCGATGGCTTTGTTGCGGTTGCCCACAAACCCAACGATCTGCACGTTAAATCCGCCACCGATTTCAAAGCCCCTGAGCGCGCCAAAATTGTGGCTGCGGGTTATTCCATCCTGGCGAACGTAGGCGATCAGCCTAGCGATCTAGCCGGTGGTTACGCCGATCGAACCTTCCTGATACCCAACCCCTTCTACCGGATCCCTTGAATTGCCCCGCTCGTCGAGCCGACTGGTGGGGCGATGCTGGCCTGAATTGGTCGTGGCTGTTTTTTTAACGATTAAAGGTTTCGAACATGCTTGGATTTTCTGTAAAACAAAAACTGCTGCTGGCAGGTGTTTGCCTATTCTCTTCGCTTTCCGCGCTGGCGGATCCCAATGCGTTGTGGCGCATTGTGCATGACCAGTGCGTTCCCAACCTGAAGCAGACTGGCGCACCTGCTCCTTGCGCCAAGGTCGACATTAGTCAAA
Source organism: Crenobacter sp. CS_VA4 (assembly GCF_055597485.1). Lineage (NCBI taxonomy): Bacteria > Pseudomonadati > Pseudomonadota > Betaproteobacteria > Neisseriales > Neisseriaceae > Crenobacter > Crenobacter sp. CS_VA4. The sequence continues at coordinate 195,124 of NZ_JBVMAE010000007.1, read as the reverse complement.
GCGAGGAAAGTGGCTTCTCTGTGAAGAAAGATCTTAAAGGGGTATTGCAATACTTGTTGATCCCTACCGGCAGGGTCACCGGTATCGAAAGCCCGGAGCTGCTGGCAGCCGGCGCGCCGGATTACTGGGGCGAGGCTTGGGAGTCACGCAGTTTCATGAGCCAAAAGCGTGGCAGTGAGGTGCCGCGCGAGGCGGTGTCCCTAGCGATCAACTCGAGCAAGGGACGCAGCCAAAACCAGCTGCACATTCATATCTCCTGCGTTCGGGCCGATGTACGGGATCTGCTGGCCTCAAAACAGGCCCAAATCGGTATCGACTGGGCTCAGCTGCCGGGAGGCCTAGGCGGGCATCCTTATCAGGTGCGTCGCGTGATGGGTAGCGAGCTGGCCGGGGTGGAGCCGTTCAAGAACGTAGCCGAGGCCCTGCCAGGCGCGCGTGAGAACATGGGCGACGTTACCGTGGCAGTGGTCGGTACCCGTTTTGCTGACGGAAAGGACGGGTTCTACCTGCTGGCCGGCAAGGCTGATCTTGCCGTGGGTAATGAAGGCTCGTCAGAAGACGATGTGCAGGATCACGGCTGTCATGTACTGAACTGAGTTAGCGGCAGTCGGCAGAACCACGCCATCGAGAGCCGGCCCCGGAAACCGGAGCCGGCTGGCGCTCCAGTTGGCGCATGGTGTTCGATGTGCTGTTGCTGGTCCTCGAGGCGGATGCGGCGCTCGCGCTTGGTGATGAGCCCTTGGCGGCGATTGGCGCTGCGGCCGCAAAAAAAGCCTCCCGGTCGGGAGGCTTTTTAGTCTGTGCGTCGGTGACGCGCCGGTTTGAAATCGAGTAGAACTTAGATGGTGAGGTCTTCGATTTTGAAGCCGGCGTCGATGTAGTGCTGCACCCAAGCCGGTTTGCGACCGCGACCGGTCCAGGTTTGGCTGGTGTCGTCAGGGTTGCGGTATTTGGCTTCCACCGGTTTGCGGGTGCTGCTGCCATGGGTCTTGCTGAGGACTTCTTCGACGGTCAGACCGTAGGTTTTGACCAGCTCCAGGATCTGACGCTTGGCGCTGGCCTTTTCTTCGGCCTGGCGGGCGTTGATTTCGCGCTCCAGTTGGGTTTTCAGATCGAGCAGCTGGGTGTAATCGAGAGTGCTGAGGTCCATTTGTTTTTCCTGTTCAGTTTGCCGTGAATTTAGCCAGTCTTTTCGGTGTGGTCAATGATTGGAAAACATTTTAACAATTCGGAATGGGAAAAATGGCGCTTTTCCGGAAACTGGGTGGCTGGGCCGGCCTGATTCGGCTCGACGTCGTGACGCTGGTTTTTGCATTCCGCCACCCTGCCACGCCGTGGTACGTGCGCGGGCTGTGTCTGTTTGGGGCGGCGTATGTGCTGAGCCCGATCGACCTGATTCCCGATTTTGTGCCGCTGTTGGGCGTGCTCGACGATACGCTGGTCGCGGCGGGGATTATCTGGCTGGCGCTGCGGCTATTGCCGTTGCCGGCCAAAACGGAAAGCCGGGCCCGGGCCACCGCGTGGCTGGTGCGGCGGAAAACTTGGCTGAAGCATGGCGTGCTGTTGGCCCTGCTATTCGTGCTGGTATTCGGCGGGGGATTGCTGTATCTGCTGTGGCGACTATTCGCGTCCTGAACCGGCTAGCGACCAGCTCGCAATGGCGGGTTATCGGGGCCACCTTGGAATGCCGTTCAAATGGAGCGATCTGGAAATTCGTGAAACGGCGTGACTCGTCGCACTGGCGCAGACAATGCCTGGTGCACGGCAAAGCTGGCCAAGAACGCCGAGGGATTTCTATTAACGGCTCTTAGCCGGGTTGCGGCGGCAATGGTTCGGTCAACGTTGGCCGAACCATTGCCCTGTTTGGAGCGTTGGTTTTTGGTCGAGCCATTCATTTCCCGCGACGGTGTGCTCGGCTACGCAGGACGGCTCAGCGCGCCAGCCACTCTGCCCGGTGGTGGCCGAGCGGCACCGACGGCAGCCCCCACCCGGCCGGTGTCGCCGACAGCCGGGCCGCGTGGCGCACGCCGCGCAGTTGGCCGAAGCTTGACGGACTGTCTTCCAGCAGCTCCTGCACCGCGGCGAGATCCGGGTCGACGGCAGCGAAGCCGTGGTCGACCCGGCCGAGCCGGCGCAGCCACAGCCCGGTCTGCGCCAGCGACACGCGCACCAGCCAGCTGCCGCCCTCGGTCGCACGGCGGTGCAGCGCGGCGATCGCGCCGAGCGCGATCAGGTAGCCGGCGGCGTGGTCGAGCGCCTGCGCCGGCAAGGGCCGCGGTTCGCGGCGACCGGCCGCCAAGGCTTCGGCGTGGTTGAAGCCGCTGGCGGTCTGCACCAGCGAGTCGAAGCCGCGCCGGCCGGCCCACGGCCCGACGTGACCGTAGGCCGACAGCGATACGTAGACCAGGCCGGGACGCTGTTCGGCCAACGTTTCGGGGGCGAAGCCGAGCGCGGCCAGGCCGCCGGGGCGATAACCCTGCACGAACACGTCGGCGCCGTCGACCAGCCTGGCGAGCGTGGCGTGGTCGGCGGCGTCGGTGAGGTCCAACTGGCAGGAGCGCTTGCCGCGGCCGGTGTCGATCACCAGCGGCGCGATCGCCGGCAGGTTCGGCGAGGTGACCAGCAGCACGTCGGCGCCGTGCGCAGCCAGGGTGCGGCCGCCGACCGGCCCGGCGATGATCCGGGTCAGGTCGAGCACCCGCACGCCGGCCAGCGGCCGCGTCGCCGGCGGCAACGGTTCGGGCGGCGCGTCGCCGATCTTCTCCAGCGTCAGTACCGGCAGGGCGGCCAACGCCCGGCCCTGCGGGTGCGCGTCCCATTCGTCGAAGCTGCGCAGCATCGCCACCACCAGGCCGCGTTCGGCGGCGGCGTCCTCGAAGTCCTGTGCGTTCCAGCCTTGCAAGGCGGCGGCGACGCTGCCGCGATCGTGCGCGCAGTCGAGCAGCGCCAGCACGCCGTCGCGGTGGTGCGGGAAGTTGGTGTGCAGCCGCACCCAGCGGCCGTCGCCGCAGCGGTAGGCGCCGGCGATCGCGTCCCACAGCTCCGGCGCCGGCGCGCCGTCGACGCGCAGGTAGCGCTCGCTGCGGAATTCGGCGGCGGCGTGGCGCATGTCGACCGCCACGTCCTGGCGGTGGCCGCCGCGTTGTCGCCATAGCTCGGCCGCGGCCAGCCCGGCGGCGGCGATGCTGGCCTGCGCGGCGGTGCCGACCGCAAACGAGGACGGCAGCACCGGCTCGCAGCCGCTCAAGCGGGCGTGGGCGAGCGCGGTAGGGTCCAGGCCGACGGCCTGCCACAGTTCGGCCAAGGCCTGGGTGGGGGAGGTGAGGTTCATCGAGGGCTCCTTGCGATGGGACAAACCCATTACAGGTCGGGGCGAATAAATCGTCAATCTTGATTAATATAATCAAGTTATTGCCTGTCGGAGCCCGTGCCATGTCCCCGTACCTCACCGCCGCCGAAGCCGCCGAACGGCTCGGCGTGTCGCGCCAGACCCTGTACGCCTACGTCAGCCGCGGCCTGTTGCGCGCCCACGACGCCGACGACCCGCGCGAGCGCCGTTACCGCCGCGACGAGGTGGAGCGGCTGGCCGGCCAGCGTGCGCGTGGTCGCAAGCCGAAGGAGGTCGCCAAGGCGGCGCTCGACTGGGGCACGCCGGTGCTGGAGTCGGCGATCACGCTGATCCAGGGCGGCAGGCTCTACTACCGTGGCGAGGACGCCTCAAGGTTGGCCGAAACCGCTAGCGTCGAAGAAGTGGCGGCGCGGCTGTGGCAGTGTGCGGAGGCCGACGCGTTCGGCGCGGCGGTGACGCCGTTGCCGGCGACCTATCAGGCACTGGCGCCAAGCTACGCCGGGCAGGGGCCGCAGAGCGCGCTGCTGCCGCTGTTCGCGGTGGCGAGCGGCGACGACGCGACGGCGGTGTGGCAGCAGGATCCGGTGCGGCTGGCGGCCGGTTGCGGCGAACTGCTGCGGGTGCTGCTCGCCAGTCTGCTCGGCACGCCGGTCGGCGCCGCGCCGCTGCACCTGCAGTGCGCGGCGGCGTGGCGGCTCGACGACGCCGGGGCGGAACTGGTGCGGATGGCACTGATCCTGTGCGCCGATCACGAGCTGAATGCGTCGGGCTTCACCGCGCGCTGCGTCGCCTCGACCGGTGCCAGCCTGCGCGCGGTGTTGATCGGCGGCCTCGCGGCGCTGTCCGGCGGCCGGCACGGCGGCATGACCGCGCGGATCGAGGCGTTCTGGGACGAGCTCGGTGACCTGGCCGAGCCGCTGCCGGCGTTGAGACGGCGGCTGGAGCGCGGCGAGAGGCTGCCCGGCTTCGGCCATCCGCTCTATCCGGACGGCGACGTGCGCGCGGCGCAGCTGCTGGCTCCAATCCTGCCGCAGCGGCCGCGCTGGCAGGCGCTGGTCGACGCGGTCGAGCAATTGACGGGCCTGCGCCCGTCTATCGACTTTGCGCTGGTCGCGCTGCGCCGCCATCTCGGTCTCGCCGAAGGGACGGCGTTCGGGCTGTTCGCCTGCGGCCGCGCGATCGGCTGGATCGCGCACGCGCTGGAGCAGCGCGCCGACGGGCATTTGATCCGGCCGCGCGCCGCCTATGTCGGCCCCCTGCCGCGGTAGCGGTGAGGTCGATTCAGGACTCGGTGACGGGCAGCAGCATGACCAGCTTCAGGTCGCGGCGGGTGGCAGGGTAGAAGGTGGCCTGCTCGTACGCCAGCCGGCCGCGCTGCGGGTGGTGGAACAGCCGCAAGCCGCCTTCGCGCTCGGTGACGTCGTAGTCCTGCCAGAACGCGGCGAAGTCGGCGCTGGCGGCGGCGAGCTGCGCGATCAGCGCCTCAATCGCCGCATCGTCGACACGGCGGCCGCAGTCGGCGCGAAATTCGGCCACCAGTCGGCGCGCCCGGTACGGCCAGTCGTCGATCAGCGTGCGCGCCGCCGGCGACAGGAAGGTGAACGCCAGCAGGTTGGGCGTGGCGTCGTCGCGGTCCAGCCAGCCGGCGAACAGGGCGGTGGCGGCCTCGTTCCAGGCCAGCGCGTTCCAGTGGCGGTCGAGCACGTAGGCCGGCGCGGCGATCTGCGCGACGCTGCCGAGCACCGCGTCGGCGGCGTTGTGGCGTTCCGGCTCGCTGGCCGGGTCGAGCTTGCCGGCCAAGGTGAACAGGTAGTGGCGCTCGGCGGCGGTCAGCTGCAACGCTTCGGCCAACCTGACCAGCGTATCGGGCGACGGCGACACCGGCCGGCCCTGTTCCAGCCAGGTGATCCAGGTCGGGCTGACCGCGCACAGCTGCGCCAGCTCCTCGCGGCGCAGCCCCGGGGTACGGCGCCGGCCGATCGCACGCACGCCGGCATCTTCGGGGCGCAGCCGTTCGCGGTGCTTGCGGATGAATTCGCCGAGATTGTTGGACATGGTGGTTTCGTTGACGGGTAGTGTCAGATACTAGGATAGGATGCGCTCTTGTTCCAGTATTTTGCCGCTCCTATGCTGGGTTCATCGTTACGGTTCATCCCACCGAAGGAGCCCATCATGGATCAGCAGAACCTGGTGCAGCAGCAGTTTGGCAACACCGCCCGCAACTACCTCAGCAGCAGCGTGCACGCGCAGGGCGCCGATCTGGCGCGCCTGACGGCGTTGGCCGAACGGCTGGCGCCGGCCCGGGCACTCGATCTGGGCTGTGGTGCCGGGCACGCCAGCTTTGCCTTGGCGGCCGGCGGTGCCGGTGAAGTGGTGGCGTACGACCTGTCGGCCGAGATGCTGGCCGTGGTCGCCGATGCGGCGCAACAGCGCGGCCACGGCCGGATCGTCACCCAACAGGGGCCGGTCGAGTCGCTGCCGTTCGCCGACGGCGCTTTCGAGTTGGTGGTGACGCGCTTCTCGGCGCACCACTGGCTCGACATGGGGAGGGCGTTGAATGAGGCGGCGCGGGTGCTGGCGCCGGGCGGCACGCTGGTGGTGATCGACGTGGTCGCGCCGGAGACGCCGCTCTACGACACGGTGCTGCAGACGATCGAGCTGTTGCGCGACGCCTCGCATGTGCGCAATTACCGGGTGTCGGAATGGCGCGCGATGCTGGAAGGCGTCGGCCTGGACGTGATTAGTAGCGATAGCTGGAAGTTGCCGTTGCCGTTCGACAGCTGGGTGGCACGGATCGGCACGCCGCCCGGCCGGGTGGCGGCGCTGCGCGAGACCTTCGCCGCCTTGTCGCGCGAGGTGCGCGGCTACTTCGCCGTCGCGGCCGATGACTCGTTCAGCAGCGACACCGCCTGGGTCGAGGCGCGCCGCCTGTGCTGATCACTCCGCGCAAGTAATAGATGACCCAAGCCCCGAGCGATCGGGGCTTGGCCTATTGCGGAGTAGAGCCCAGCGGACTTCGCCACCGGCCCGCTCCGCCGCACGGCGGCAAGAGCGGGCAGCCCGCCGGGCCTAAACCATTATTAGTGGTATGGCGGCGAATAGCCCGGACGCGGCGGATAGCCGCCGTAGGCCGGTTCGTTGCGGTTGGTCATGCCGCCGTACACCGGCACCTTTTCCCCCTTGGCGTACATGCACTGCACGTAGCCGTTGTCGTAGCGTTGCTGCGTTATGTCGTTAGCGGCCTGGGCGCTGCCGGTGCCGGCGGCGCTGCCCAACAGCAGGCCCGCCCCGGCGCCGACCGCTGCGCCCCGGTGGTTGCCGCCGAGCAAGGCGCCTGCGGCCGCACCCACCGCGGTGCCGACCGCGGCACTGGCGAGGCCGCTGTTCACGGCGTTCTGGTTGGCCGTAGGGCCGCCGCCCTGGTACAGCGCGAACTGGCGGCACTCCGCATCGTCCTGGCGGAACTGGTCGAAGCTCTTGTTGTAGCCGGGCAGCGCCATCACGCTCGGGCCGCTCGGCACGGTGGTGCACGCGGCCAGCAGCGGCAGGCTCAGCAGCGCGCTCAGCAGTAGTTTGCGGTTCATCGTAGTGCCTCACTCATTGCGATCCTGCGGGGGCTGGCCGGGCAGGTCTTCATCACCTACGGGTAAATCGCCCTTTGGGCCGTTTCGGCCGCCTCAGTCATCGTCGTAGTCGTGACCGTATGGCCGTTGCACGTACACCGGTGGTTGCTCGACCACTACCGCTGGCGGCGGGTAGTAGGCCGGCGGGTAGTAGTAGTGTCGGTAATACGGCCGGTAGTACGGGCGGTAGTACGGATGGTAATAGGGGCCGTCATAAGGGTCGTAATAGTAGGGGCTATAACCCCAGACCGGACCGACCCCGATCCCGATAAAGACGTGGGCGCGCGCGTCGGCCTGTTCGGCCATCGGGCCGAGCAGCGCGACACCGAGCAATAGATAGGTGAGCCATTTCATGCTGGTCTCCTTTGCCCGTGGCCGTTCAGGTCAGTGGGCGTCCAATCCCGCTTACCGGCTGGTCGACAGGATGATTTCCTGATCCGACCATAGTGCAGTCGGCTGCAGCCGACCGGAGCGCGGTGTCAGCGGCGGCGGGGCCGCCTTGCCGGTTGGGCCGGGCCGAGTCGCCTGACGCGCTCGAGCCGCGTCAACGACGCCAGTGCGTCGGTCGGCGCGTGATGCACCCCGGTGTCGGCGCGGCACAGCGGTACGGCAAACGGGACGGTGGCGGCGCCCAGCACGCTGGCGACCAGTCGACTAAGCTGGAAAAACTGTGCGTACACGGCGCGCTCCGTTTGCGATCGGGGCTGATACTTGTTTTATCCGATAGCGCTGTTAAGCAAGTGTGTGATTGCCCGGCCAATATGTTTTCAATTGTTAACGCGACGTCGGGCCTGATGGGGATCGGCAGCGGTTCGCCAGCGCTGCGCTAGGTTGAGGCGGAAAGTGTTAGGTAGCTAGTAGTAACGCCAGTTAGTGGCTGGTGTCTTTTCATGAAATATCTTAAAATAGAGATTTTTATCTGCCCACGTCATAACGCCTAGACAGGGTCTCTTGCGGCTATCTATACAACCGATATCGGCTTGCGGTTGGGGATAGCCGCGAGTTTTGTAAGGAGAAATCCATGGCGAACCTCGACCTCTCGCGTCGAAGTTTTCTGAAAGCCAGCGTGATCGCCGGGGTGTCGGTGTACGTCGCCCCGTTCGGCGGTAAGGCGTTCGCGGCTTTGTTCGAAGAGAAGCTGCTCACGCCGATCAAGTGGGACGGCAAGGACGGCAAGGCCAAGTTCCGTATCGACGGCGTCGCCAAGGTCACCGGGGCCAAGGTGTTCGCGCGCGACGTACGCGCGCGCGACATGCCGCACTGGCCGGACCAGCAGTCGCACGCGTTCATCCTGCGCGCGACCCGGGCCGACCGCAGCTACGAAGGCTTCGACCTGTCGCTGCTGGGCGAGGAACTGCAGCCGGATCGCCTGGTCACCGCCGACGACCTGGCGCGCGACGGCGTGAAGTTCCCGGGCTTCTACGGCGAGGACATGCTGCTGCCGACCGGCAAGACCCCGGCCTACCTCGGCCACGCGGTGGCGATCCTGATCTACCACGACTTCGCCAAGTTCCGTTTCGCCAAGGACACGCTCAAGTTCCACGACGAGATCATCCGCTACGGCGCCGAGACCGGCCCGCTCGAGCGCGACCCATGGGGCACCTTCCGCTTCGTGCGCGTCGGTGGCGATACCCCATTCGACGACGACGTGTTCTCCAGCCTGAAGAACGCCCCGGTGTTCCCGAGCATGATGCGCAAGCGCCAGCCGGTGTGGCCGGACGGGGTCGAACACGGCAAGCTCGGCGAGCAGGGCATGTTCTACGCCGGCAAGATCCAGGACGAACTCGATCACCCGTCGGCCGACTGGCTGGTGTTCGACCGTGAGTACAACACCCAGTCGGTCGACACCGCGGCGCTCGAGCCGGACAACGCCAACTGCTGGTACGACGCCGACAACCAGGTGCTGCACCTGATCGTGCCGAGCCAAGGGCCGCTTGAGGTGGCGGAGAGCGCCGCCGAAATGGTCGCCGGCGCTAAGGCGCGCTTCCCGGTCAAGCAGCTGTTCGTGCACCCCTGTTACACGGTCGGCTACGGCTCCAAGGACCACTACAACGTGCCGTACTACGGCCTGGTGAGCGCGCTGTACGGCGATGGCAAGCCGGTGCGCTTCGCCAACGACCGCTACGAGCAGTTCCAGACCTCGATCAAGCGCCACGCGTTCAAGATGCACTACCGCATCGCGGTGGACCGCAAGACCGGCCTGCTGCAGTCATTCAAGGGCGATTTCGAGGCCAACGGCGGCGGCCGCGCCAACTTCTCGCCGTCGGTGGTGATGGTCGGCGCGACCGCGGCGCAGTCGGTGTATTACTTCCCGAAGAACGACTTCGCCGCGGTGGCGATCGCCTCGCGCGCGATCGACGCCGGCTCGGCGCGCGGCTACGGCACGCTGCAGACGATGGCCACCACCGAGATGGCGGTCGACGAGATCGCCGAGAAGCTCGGCATGGACCCGATCGACTTCCGCCTGAAGAACGTGCTCAAGTCGGGCATGAAGAATACCCAGGGCGCGATCCCGGCCGGCGCGATCCGCGCCGACGAGGTGATGCAGAAGGCCAAGGCGCACCCGCTGTGGGCGAACCGCGCCAAGAACAAGGCCGAGTTCGAAGCCAAGCACCCGGGCAAGCGCTACGGCGTCGGCTTCGCCTGCGTGCAGAAGGACTTCGGCACTGGCGCCGAGTCGTCGTTCGCCAAGGTCGAGATCGCCGAGGACGGCACGATCAGCCTGTTCCACACCGGCGCCGAGATCGGCACCGGCATGAGCACCTCGCAGGCGCTCGCCGTCGCGAAGTGGCTCGGCCTGCCTGCGGGCGATGCGCACTTCTCGGTCACCGACTGGGCCGACCTGCCGGTCGTCACCAGCGGCAATCCCTATTTGATGAGCCAGGCCGAGCAGGACAAGGTGTCGGCCAACCCGCGTTGGTCGCCGACGTACGCGTCGCCGGCCAGCGCCACCAACTCGGCGTTCTACTACACCCACAGCACCCGTGAAGCGGCGCGCGTGGTGTTCATGCACGGCCTGTGGCCGGCGGCGATGGCGATCTGGACACACGGCATCGGCGGCGGCCAGGCCGGCCCGCTGGTGGTGCGCGTCGAAGACGCCCGCTGGGTCGACGGCAAGCTGTCGGCCGGCGGCCTCGAGGCGCTGCCGTTCGAGCGGCTGGTCAAGAAGGCGCACGAGCTGGGCCTGGTGACCGGCGCGACCGTACACGTGTTCAACCGCTGGCGTTGGGCCGAGGCCGACTTCGAGATCGCCGGCAAGCCGGTGCGGCTGCCGATCGACGGCCTGTCGCTGCGCTACGGCGCCGGCGCCAACGCGGCGACCAAGGCCAAGATGTCGACCAAGGGCGGCTACCACGTGCTCGACCGCAAGAAGGTCTACGTCCCGCCGGTGCAGATGAACAACGCCGAAGTGACCTACTACAGCGCGGTCGGCACCCTGGTCGAGCTGGCGGTGCACGAGGCGTCCGGCAAGGTCGAACTCTTGAACCACCACTCGATCATGGAATGCGGCAACCAGCTGTCGCCGCAACTGGTGTCCGGCCAGCTGCAGGGCGGCGTCGCGATGGGCATCGGCCACGCGCTGCACGAATTCCTGCCGCTCTACGAGGACGGTCCGGGCAACGGCACCTGGAACTTCAACCGCTACCACCTGCCGCGCGCCAAGGACGTGGCGGTGTGGCAGCAGACCGGCGAGGTGCTGCCGCCGGTCACCGAGACCGACCCGCCCAAGGGCATCGCCGAGGTGGTGATGATTCCGGTGGTCGGCGCCATCGTGAACGGCATCGCCCACGCCATCGGCCATCGCTTCACCGACTTGCCGGTAACACCCGAAAAAATCCAGGAGGTTCTGGCATGAGCATTGCCAACAAGCCGCTTTCGCTGACCATCAACGGCAAGGCCGTCGGCCCGATGCAGGTGCCCGAAGGCCTGATGATGATCGACTTTCTGCACGAATACGTCGCGCTGACCGGCTCGCGCCTGGGCTGTGGCCAGGGCGTCTGCCGCGCCTGCGTGGCGATCCTCGACAACCCGGACGGCACCAGCGAGGAGATCCGCACCTGCATCACCGGCGCGCATTTCTTCCAGGGCAAGAAGGTCCGCACCGTCGAAGGCCACGGCAAGCGCAACGACCAGGGCGAAGTGGTCGAGCTGTCACCGATCCAGCAGAAATTCCTCGAGCACTACAGCTTCCAGTGCGGCTACTGCACGCCGGGCTTCGTCAACGCCGCCACCGTGCTGGTCGAGAAACTGAAGCGCGAGCCGGTCGACAAGGACAAGGTCGAGGAGACCATCACCGAGGCGCTGAACGACCATATCTGCCGCTGCACCGGCTATGTGCGCTATTTCGAGGCGGTGAAGGACGTGGTGGTGAACACCCCGGGCCTGGTGAAAGGGAGCAAGTGATGATCGCTAAACCCTTTCGCTTCGCGCTGATCGGCCTGGCCGCGGCGATCCTGGCCGGCTGCGGCGCGCAGGCCTCGTCGCCGGACAACAAGGCGGCGACGCCGGCGTCGGCCGACCAGGTCGCCCGCGGCAAGTACCTGGCCCGCGCCGCCGACTGCGCCGCCTGCCACACCGCGGCGGACGGCGCCCAGTTTGCCGGCGGCGTGGCGCTGGAGACGCCGTTCGGCAAGCTGTTCGGCACCAACATCACGCCGGACAAGGACCACGGCATCGGCAACTGGAGCGCCGACGACTTCTACAAGGCGCTGCACGACGGCGTGACGCCGGACAAGCGTCTGTACCCGGCGATGCCGTACACCTCGTACCGCGAGCTGTCGCGCGAGGACACCGACGCGCTGTACGCCTATTTCATGAGCGTGAAGCCGGCCAAGGTCGCCAACAAGGACGACGAGCTGAAGTTTCCGTTCAATATGCGCTTCGGCGTGGTGTTCTGGAACATGCTGTTCCTGAAGGACAGCCTGCCCGACGCCTCGACCGGTCAGTCGGCCGGTTGGCAGCGCGGCCGCTATCTCGCCGGTGCGCTCGGTCACTGCGCGGAGTGCCATACGCCGCGCGGCAAGCTTGGCCAGCTCGACCTCGACAAGCCGCTGGCCGGCGGCGTGCTCGGCCGCATCGGCGCGCCGGACATCACCCCGGCCGGCCTCGCCGCGCGCGGCTGGACGCAGAAGGATCTGGAAACCTTCTTCGCCACCGGCATCGCCCCGCAGGGCTCGGCGTACGGCGAGATGTTCCCGGTAGTGCACCTCTCCAGCCAGCACCTGAGCAAGGCCGACCTGACCGCGATGTCGACCTACCTGGTGGGCGACAAGGCGCCGGCGCCGGCGCCGCTCAAACCGGTGGCCGCCGACGCCGCCGAGTTGAGCGCCGGCAAGCAGATGTATACCGCGGTCTGCGCCGGTTGCCACGGCCGCGAGGGCGAGGGCAAGCCGAACGTGACGGTGGCGATGAAGGGCAACTCGACGGTCCGCAACGCCGACCCGCGCAACCTGATCGTGGCGATGCTCGACGGCATCGAGGAGCAGCGCTTCCCGAACAACGGCGCGATGCAGGAGATGCCGGGCTTTGCGCGCAAGCTCGACGACAAGGAGCTGGCGCAGCTGAGCAACTTCCTGCGCGCGAGCTGGGGCGGCCAGCCGGCCGACGTCACCGCCGACAAGGTCAAGGCGCTGCGCTAAAGCAGGAGCAGGGCACCGGGTTGGCCGAACCGGCAGGGAAACCGTTCGGCCGACCTTGCACCGGACGGCCCGGTGGGCGTTACGCCCGCCGGGCCGTCTTCCACAGGGCCGGTGTTCGCATCGGCGCCTGTCCTGAGCCGGTTTGCGCTGCGAGCCGGCTGACGACAGGCATTCAGAATTCCAAGGCAGACACAGATGAACGCAGTCGACTATCAGGTATTGAAAAGCGCGGTGAGCTGGCTCGAACAGGGCAAGCGGCTGGCTCTGGTGACGGTGGTGCGCAACTGGGGCTCGGCGCCGCGGCCGCTCGGCTCGCTGTTCGCGATCACCGCCGACGGCGACTTCACCGGCTCGGTGTCCGGCGGCTGCATCGAGGACGACCTGATGCGCCGCTTCGCCGAGGCGTTTCCGGACAAGATCGAGCTGGTGCGCTACGGCATCAGCGCCGAGGAGATGCGCCGCTTCGGCCTGCCGTGCGGCGGCACGCTGGAACTGGTGGTCGAGCCGGTATCCGAGCCGGTGGCGCTGACCGCGCTGCTCGACGCGGTCGCCGGCCGGGAGCTGGTGCAGCGCCGGCTGAACCTCGTCACCGGCGAGTCGCGCGTCGAGCCGGCCGAGATCGACGTGTCGATCCGCTTCCGCGACGACGAGCTGGTGCAGGTGTTCGGGCCGCGCTGGCGGCTGTTGATCGTCGGTGCCGGCCAGGTGTCCGAGTACCTGGCGCAGATGGCGCCGGCGCTCGACTTCGCCGTCTACCTGAACGATCCGCGCGAGGAGCAGCGCCGCAACTGGCAGGCCGGCGAGGTCAACTGGGTCGACGGCATGCCCGACGACGCGGTGCTGGCGTTCCGCCCGGACAAGCGCACCGTGATCGTCACGCTCAGCCACGATCCGAAGGTCGACGACATGGCGCTGATGGAGGCGCTGAAGACCGACGCGTTCTACATCGGCGCGATCGGCTCGATGGCCAGCACCGAGGCGCGCCGCGCCCGCTTGCTGACGCTGGACGTGAACGAAGAGGAGTTGGCGCGGCTGCACGCGCCGATCGGCCTGGCGATCCACAGCCGCTCGCCGGCCGAGATCGCCGTGTCTATCCTGGCCGAGCTGGTACAGCTGCGCAACCGGCTGGTCAGCAGCAGCGCGCCGTCGAGCTGCGCGGTCGGCGTCACCCCGCTGGAAGCGGCATGCCGGCGCTGAGCGGCCCCTGCGGTCTGCTGCTCGCCGCAGGCCAGGCGCGCCGCTTCGGCGCCGACAAGCGCCTGGCCCGGCTCGACGGCGAACCGCTGCTGTTGATCGCCGCGCGTCGCCTGCAGGCGGTACTGGCCGACACGCTGGTCGTGCTCGGCCCCGATGACGTCGAGCACGAGGTGCTGCTCGCCGCCGCCGGCATCGCCAGCAGCCGCTGTCCGGACGCCGCGCTCGGCATGGGTCACAGCCTGGCGCACGGCGTGCGCCAGCGCCCCGACGCCGCCGGCTGGCTGATCGCGCTCGGCGACATGCCGCGCTTGGCGCCGGCGACCTTGGCAAGGTTGGCCGAACGCCTCGCGCCCGACGCGATCGTCGCGCCGAGCTATCAGGGCGTGCGCGGCCACCCGGTCGGCTTCGGCCGAAACTATTACGAAGAATTGATCGCGCTGTCCGGCGGCGTCGGCGCCAGGCCGCTGCTGCAGCGGCATGCCGACCGGCTGCAACTGCTGCCGGTCGACGACGCCGGCGTGCTCGCCGACGTTGACACGCCGGCCGACCTCGCCCGATTTGCTTCAGGCCAGTAGCAATGTTTGCGGGGGGCTGGCAGGACAAGCGGCTGCCGGCTGTGGTAGAGTACGCGGCTCGATTGGGCCCTGCCCAATTCGGCCGCGATGGTGGAATTGGTATACACAGCAGACTTAAAATCTGCCGCCTCAGGCTTGCGGGTTCGAGTCCCGCTCGCGGCACCACAGCATAGCTTCATGCCGTATCACGGCATGGCAAAAACCCCGTAGAACAAAGGTTCGCGGGGTTTTTTGTTGTTCGTGTCGTGTCGTGAAGTGTCTTTAACATACCCCCAAAAATCAGGGCAGTTTGGGGGGTATTCAGAACTATCTGTCGCAGCTCGGACGATCATGCGCTCGAAGGGCAGCCAGAAGCTTAACCATCCTTTCGCGGGCGAAGGTCTGAGGTCGTGCAAGGTGCCGTTGCTGGGGTAGAGAGGGTCTTCAAGGTGTTCAAGGGCTTGAACCAGGCTGACTCCGGCGGACACGGTTTCTTCGCAGCAAAATCCACGAAGCAGGCATGAAGCGGCGGCGACGTTCAAGCCTTGTCAGCAAGCATCACTCAACATGCCATCCGAGTGCGGAAGCCCTGGGAATAAAATGGCTCCGCACCAGGTTAATACGTAAACACGGCCGGATGGTGATTACAAGCAGCGCCAGATCCGGGGACTCCTAGCTGTCGGACGATCCATACAGAGTTTTGTCAGGGTTCATCCGCTGACTGTCATCAGGTGGTGAGTCGCACAAACGTCACTTCCCTGCACTGATGACTGTGGTTATGTGCTCGGGAATGACATGCCTGCCAGTCTCCCCGTCTTCATACCGGCCGAGCTTGGCCGAATCCAGTTCGACCAAGCCTTCGTCCACAAGCCGATCACGTGGTCGGTTGTGGGATGGTTCGATGCCCGGCGCGCCGCGCCGGCCCCGACCGGACCTGGGTAAGGAGGAGTGCTATGCGTTACACCCTACTATCGATCGCCGCTCTGCTGTTGGCCGGATGTTCCAACATGGACCCGCCGCTGAATAGCAGCCTGACCCCGCCGGCAGGCCAAGCTTACGTCATCGTATCGCTGACCGGTCGGACGATTGTCCCGGCCAACGGCACGCTGGAGGTCAACTGGAACGGCCTCGACAATGGCAGCAGCGGCACCGCCCGCGCCAACTTTGTTACTGACACCTTGTACGGCGAACAAGGCTTGCCTGTTGAAGGTCAACTGGTGCTGCTGTCGCTCGCGCCGGGTCGCTATCAAATCAGAGACGCTTGGGCGCGCTGGGGCGATGAAGCCAGCTCCGATGCCAACGCCTATCTCAAGCACTACCGGGTCGATGCGCCGTTTGAGGTGAAAGCCGGCGAAACCGTCTACCTGGGCAATATCATGGCCGACATGTCGTTCCTGCCAGAGCTGCAGTTGCGAGACGAACAGCAACGAGACTTCGGTCACATGCACAACGCCTGGCATGTCAGCGATACCTCGGCAGTAAGAACCGAACTACTGCATAGCAACAGTTCCAACCTTACCGGCCAATAAGCTGGCATCACGCTGGGAACAAGAAAAGGATTCCCATCCCGAATTCGATGACCGAACATGGCTCCGCCCGCATTCCCGGGGGATGGAAGCTCCCTTGTGGGGCGTTCCACCTACACCGTGGCAAAGCAAGAGCCGTACACCGATCAACATAACGGCGGAACACCCTGCGCGTTCCGCCCCACCTAGTGACGCGGCGGCCTGCGCCTTGAGGTCGGCGGGCAGCCCGCCGGCGGCTTGAACCACAGGCGCAGTTTGTCGGACCAGCGCTGGGTTTGCCGGGCCAGCCGGGCGATGTCCCAATAGCCGACGAAGACCGCCCAAAGCGGGTTCCAGCTCTTCAGCTGCGTGCGCGTCCCGTAGACACAGAGCTCGCGTGCTGACCGGCTCTTACGGCGAAGCGACGTCGCCGATCACGTTGGCCGAACCATTCGACCCGTTGGATGACACGCTACAAGGCCAAACCAAACTCGTGCGGCGTGACAGTTGGAACACCTTGATCTACACCCTGAATGGCAAGCTTCGTATCGGCAGCAGTCCGCACGACGACGTGCTCCATGGCGACCAGATGATCGGACTTCGCGCCGCTGAAACCACGGCAATGGCGCTTGATCCCGAGGTACAGGCCCGGGCGCTCGTCGCCCTCCGCGAGCGGATAGTGACGCAAGGACCGTTTATCATGAATTCGCAGGCGGACATTTCTACCGTGTTTGAGCGCTTCCGATCCGGTCAGATGGGTCGACTAGCCTCTTCCCACTGAGACCAGCAGAAGCAAGTCTCGTTTTGCCGGAGTTCATCGCACCCGCTACAAGGAGAATGTCATGAGTTACGAACGCCTTACTGCCGACAACGCCGCACTGCTGCTAGTCGATCATCAAACCGGCCTGTCCAACGGGGTGGCCGACCAGGGTCAACTGGAGTTCATCAACAACGCCATCGCGCTAGCCAAACTCGGGAAACTGTTCAAGCTGCCAACCGTGATCACCATCAGCGGCGACGATGGCGCGAATGGCCCCCTGCTGCCACAGATCGCGGCGCTCTATCCGGATACGGCGGTTGTGCATCGCCCCGGTGAAATCAACCCGTGGGAGAACAAGCATTTCGTGGAAGCGGTGAAGCAGACTGGGCGCAGAAAGCTCATCGTTGCGGGGGTTTCCACCGAAGTCTGCCTAACCTTTGTTGCTTTGGCGGCCGCTGCGGAAGGGTATGACGTCTATGCGGTTGTTGATGCTTCCGGCACCTGGAACAAACTGGTACAGGAAATGGCCGTGGCACGCATGACCCAGGCGGGTATCAAGCCCATCACCTGGGCGGCCGTAGGTGCCGAGCTTCAGGGTGACTGGCGCAACCCGACCGGACAGGATTTTGCCGAGATCTTGGCTGAGCACATTCCTTCTTTGGCAACGTCAACGGCAGTTTCCTGGTAGCCAAGCAAGGCTAATCGCCATGGGCGTTGGTGCGGAAAGGTCGGGTTGAGGAAGGCCCGACATCGAATGTGGAACTTCCGAACGATTCACTACGAATGAGATCTGGGGGGTGATTTTGGGAGTATTTCTTGTCGCTCATTCTCGGTTGATGTTGTCTGGTAAGGCTTTCAGATCCTATTTCGATAGACGCTCGTACCACGGTTCAGCCCCGAAACGCCCAAGCAAGTTCATCAAACCCGCACAGCGCAAGGCTCTGCGGGTTTTCTGTCGCCTGACGGCGCCGAAGCAATCTGCCGGCAAGCGGGGTTCCCGCCTGACTCGTCCCTGGCGATTCATTACCGTGGCGCTTGATCGGACTGCAGCCGGTATCCGCCCCCTTGATGAGAAGAATGCTCACCGGTCTGAGCGGGCTGCGGATGGAACGGCGGCGCTTGCACCGGCGGGTGATAAGGCTGCTCATTGCCCGGCATTGGCAGCCTGGTATAGACCGCGGGCGGCGGACGAGGGATGTTCTGCGGTGCGACATACGGTGTTGGCGGCATCCGGACCGGTGCCGGGTTGGGCTGGCGATTGGGCGCTGGAAGCGCTCCGGTGTCCGGGTTCGGGTGCGGCAACGGGGCCGGGCTCACGCCGGGTACGAAGCGGGGAGCCATTCCGACTGGACGAGGGGGCGGGGGCTCGGCTGCCCGAGCCGGCTCGGGACGGGACGGTGGCGGTTGGATCGAGGGGTGATAAGGCGCCGGCTGGACAGGCTGGCCACTGCCCGACATCGGCGGCCTGGTAAAGCCGGCTGGCGGCGAGTGCGGGATGGCCTGTGGAGCGCTGGGTGCTTGCGGCGCCAAGGCCGGGGCCGAGTATGGCTGGTGATTGGGCGCTGGAAGCGCTCCGGTGCCCGGGTTCGGGTGCGGCAGCGGGACCGGGCTCACGCCGGGTACGAAGTGGGGAGCCATTTCGCCTAGACGAGGGGGCGGGGGCTCGCCTGCCCGAGCCGGCTCGGGGTGGAACGCTGGTGCTGGTACCGAAGTGTCTTGCTGGCTACTGCCCGGCATCGGCGGCTTGTTAAAGCCGGCTGGCGGCGTGCGCGTGATGCCCTGCGCTGCCGGCGCTTGCCCAGGCAGGGCCGGGGCCACAGCTTGGTTATTTGGGATCGGAGCCATCCCGATACCCGGGTTCGACCGCGGTAGCTGAGCCGGATTCATCCCAGGCTGGGTGGCCATCCCGTGCGGCGTGCCCAATCCGGTGGTCGGTGCGCTGGGGCTTGGTCCTTGCGGGCGTGGCATCAGGCCCGGAGTGGCCTGGTGGGCAGTGGGCGGCGCCGTAGGTAGTGCTTGCGCCCCGGCATTCAGCGGCGAAGTGTGCGCGAAACGCTGGCGCAGCTCCGGCGTCGGGGTCAGAGTGTCGCGCCAGAATTGCGGGCCATGGTGCCACGGCATCTCGCCAACGTCTGCCCTGAGCCGGTGATGGATAAACAGGTGGTTGAATCGGGCGGCATTGATGTGCATATGGTGATGGCGCCAGTTGAAGCCACCCCACAGCGAATGGGTGATGATGATGCCGGTGCCAAAGCCGATGCCGTAGAAGCCCGGGTTAAAACCATAGCCTGTTGGCGGCGGAAAGTAGTAAGGCGGATAGGCCGGGTATAACCAGTCACCGTAGACGATGGTCGGGTCGTAATAGGGCACGTAGACCAGCTCGGGGTTGGCCGGCTCGATGGCGATGGCGTTGTCGGGCTCGACGAGCACGCTTTGCTGTTCGCTGTCGTTCAAATAGCCGGCCTGCTCGGCCCTGGCGCGTAGCCGTTGTACCGTGTCCATCACGTCGTTCGGCTGCATCAGAAACGCATCGCCCAGTTTTTTCACCCAGCTAGGATGGCTGCCCATCATCGCCAGCACTTCGGGAAAGGCCACCAGCGACTGTACGCTCGGGTCCCAGTCCATATCCTGTGCCGCCAGCACTGCCGCATCGCCGCTCATGTCGCGGTGTTCTCGCGACCATAGTGCGGCGTCGCTGACGTTGGCCGGGTACGTCGACGCCATCAACACCTGCGAGAGCAGCGGGTCGGGGTACAGCGCAACCGGCGCTACCAATTGATCCAGCTGTGGGGGGGAATACCGGCTGACGGCGGCACCGCTGGCCAGCGGCAGGCAGCAGAGCAGCACGACGAGGAAGCGGTGCAGCAGAACGAATAGGGAGCGCATTCCTAGACCCCATTGAACTCGGCTAGGCAAGTCACTCAGGCTGTGAGTGACGCTAACGCTCCTGCTCAACTATAGCCATTGGCGTTCACCGGAAAGGCTTAGAGTCGTTAACAAACTTTGCGTTATAGCCCGGTCTTGCCATACTCCTTGGGCTGTCTGCGGCAGGGCGTCTGGCTAGAGTCGCTGCGCTGAGTTAGTCCGTATATCAGGCCGCGGCACGTCCCCGCCTCACCCGCGCGAGGCGGTGGATCGCCTCATCGATCTCGTCCGCTCGGATCCTCCCCGGGCGGCACGCGGCCATCGAGGATCGCCGCTTTCAATTGTCGATGCGGCGCGCGAGCCCTCGACCGGCAGGCCGATCGCCAGTTCGGAAATTGGCTCCCTCACTTTCGAGGCTTGTGGTCCTATTCAAATGCCATGTTCGCCAGCATAGTGTCATCCATCACCCACCGGAGGATGACGATGATCGATCTCTATTACTGCGCGACGCCGAACGGGCACAAGATGACGATGTTCCTGGAGGAGGTTGGACTCCGCTATCGGATCATCCCGGTCAACATCGGCAAGGGCGAGCAGTTCAGGCCGGAATTCCTGGCGATCGCACCCAACAACAAGATCCCGGCGCTGGTCGACCACGAGCCGCCAGGGGGCGGGGTGCCCATCTCGCTGTTCGAGTCCGGCGCGATGCTGCTCTATCTCGCCGAGAAGACCGGCCGTCTGATGCCGACCGACCTGCGCGGCCGTGCGGAAATGATGCAGTGGCTGTTCTGGCAGGTGGCGGGGCTGGGGCCGATGGCCGGCCAGAACGGACACTTCAACGTCTATGCGCCCGAGAAGGTGCCGTATGCGATCGAACGCTACGAGAAGGAGACCAATCGGCTGTACGGGGTGCTGAACAAACGGCTCGCCGACCGCGAGTTCGTGGCGGGCGAGTACTCGATCGCCGACATCGCCGCTTACCCCTGGATCGTGCCGCACCAGGCGCACGGCCAGGATCTCGACGACTTCCCGCACCTCAAGCGCTGGTTCGAGGCGATCGCGGCCAGGCCCGCCACCCTCCGGGCCTACAACGGCGCCGCGGACGTCTATTCACGCAAAGCCGAGCCGATTTCGGACGAGACCCGACGGATTCTGTTCGGACAGACCGCGACGTCGGCCGAACGCGGAGATGAGATGGTCTGACATCGTTGGCCGGCTGTCGCTGGCCGTCCTAATGAGGCGCCTCTTCGAAGAAAGAGCCGCTAACAAAACCCTCCCGGCGTTGTTACGCGGGCTTGCCGTACGCCTTGTACTGTCTGCGGCAGTGCGACAGCGGGACCGCTTCGCGGGCTTTGTTAGCGGCTCTTAATCCGTTCCTGCACTGGAAGTCGATCGCGGGGCTCGCCAACTCGGCGCTGCCGTTTGTGTTGTTCGCTAGTCATTACCGCCGGCTTGTCGTCGATCTTTACCCCGGCCGGCTGTGGCCGGCCGAAAGGCTGACCCAAACAGGAGGATCGCGTTCTCGCAGGTGTCTGCTAAAGCCGGGGCTGAGGGTATCGGTGACGGTGCGGCTCGTCCTCCCTCCGCCAGCCACCCTGACGAGCTGGTGTCTATCCTGTCCATCCAGCGCCCTGGTAGCCGACCCTCAAGGCCCTGCCGGAGCGCCTGCATTTACCAGACAGTTGCGGTAACATACCACGCAATGATTCAAGTAATTGGTAGTAAAAATGAAAATTGGGTACCTTGTTTTGGCCGCGTGCATTGCAACCGGCTGCTCTTCAATTCCAAGTGTCTATAAATCGAGTGGCAATTACCCAAGGCTGAGCAGTGACGAGTATCAGCGAATCTCGGCGACCTTAGACAGCTCGAAACAGACCGGTAGATTGTCAAACTCCGACTACCTTTCATCCAAGCAGTTACTGAATGCCACAATGAATGGCAAGCCTCTCTCAGAAAACCAGATTAATCAGCTAGCGAAACTAAAGAGCGCTGCGGCAAAGCAAAGGGAAGAAGAGAGGAAGGCCCAGGAACAGCGTCGTCAAGAGATATTGAACAAGAAACGACAAGACGAAGAAGTGACAAAGAGGGGCTCGTACAACAGTGACTTTGAGTCGATCAGCACGCCAGAAGAGGCGTCGTTATTCATAAAAAAATACGATGGCGTGTATGACCCCGACAACCTCGTGCAGCTTGCGAAAAAAAGAGGGTTCGATAGAGACATCCAGAAGCAAAAAGAGTGCATCGACGCCAATGGCAAAGTCATTGCCAAACAGCAGAAAGCGAGCAATCAAACAGGGGCTTTTGATAAGTCCGCGCTTTACTACGCCACCGCAAATCAAATGGTGTGCAAGAAGAGGCTGATGACGCTGTTGACCGAATGCTCCAAGAACAAGATCTGTCGATGACGACTCGCTTGCGCTGGCTGACGAGTGCTCACCCATTACCCCGTCAGCGCTGGGCACAGCTTCCAGCGGGCTGACAGCATCGCCGTTAAGCCACCGTCTGATCTCGGCCCGCGATCGAGCTAGAGTGGCGATTCACCGGGCTGTTTCGGCATGTGCCATGCGCCCTGGAAAACACGATCGGAGAGACAATGGCGGAACATCGGCTCTTCACGATCAGGCGTGTTGCGTCGCGCCCCAAAGTGGCCGTGCTCGCCGGCTTCGCGGCTGGAACGATCGCCACTGCGGTTCAAATGACCCTCTGGTGGCTGGCTTCCGTACCGGTGCTCGAGACGCTGCTACGGGATGCTCGTCTGACCGCGGCCATCGCCATGGGGCGCCGTGTCCTGCCGCCAGCGTCGCTGGGCCAATGGGATGTCTTGCTGGTTGCGACGCTGATTCATTTCGCTCTTTCCGTCGCCTACGCCACGATTCCCGCGCTCTGCGCCAGCCGACTGCGTACCCGATCGGCCCTCTTTGCCGGCGCTGTTTATGGTCTTGCCATTTACGGCATCAACCTGTACGGATTCACGGCGATCTTTCCCTGGTTCTCGGTCTCTCGCGGTTGGGTAACGGTGCTTACCCATGTCGCATTCGGCGTCTCCTTGGCCGGGGTATGCAAATTACTTATTCCGGCTCGCGACGTCAGCGCTAAAGGCTCCTCGTCTGACTAGGCGATTTACTCGTTGGACCGCGGCACTTCGAATGTCGGCTGAGCAGACATTCCATAACGGCCACGAGCGGTCCTGAGCGATGGGGCGGTGATCGCCGCGCTGGAGGGAACGGCGCCATCTGCTCGTCGGCTCCACGTCGCCCGGCGCAGTGGCGGCTGGCTTCACGGCGGCGGCTTTCCTATGCTCCCGATTGAGGGGCGGCGACCTGGCCATGGTGATGGTACCGGTGCGGATGGCGCTCTACTGAGATGGTGGTACTTTCCGGCTCATCACCGGGGTCGATCGGGAAAACATCATGAAACTACTCATCTCTGGCGCGACCTTGGGCGTTGCCTTGTGCGCCCTGCTGGCGGCCAGCCCGTCTTGCCTGGCCGCCAGCTACTCCAGCAGCAATGTGGTGATCGACGGCAGTGGCGAAAGCGTGGTCATCATCAATGGCCAGGTGGTATCGGGCGGCCAAGCCACGGTGACCGCCAAGGAGCCGCTCAGAACCGAGGATCGCAGGCTGCCGGCCTACTCCGGCGTCACCATCGAGGCGCCGGTGCGGATGTCGTACACGGTAGCCGATAGTTCGATGCTGAAGGTGACCGCGCCGGCCGACATCCTGCCCCTGCTCAGCACCACGCTTGAAAACGGCCGGCTGCTGGTGAGGCTGAATGGGTCGGTGGTGATGCACGAGCCGATCCGGATCGAGGCGACCGGCCCGGGGCTGGAGTCGGTCAACATCGCCGGCGCGGGGGACTTCAGGGCCTCGGGCCTGGCCGGCAGGGTATTGCGTGTCGAGATCAGCGGTTCGGGCAACGTCACCGCGTCGGGACGGAAGGAGAGAGTCGAGGCCAGGGTCAGCGGCTCCGGTGCGGTGGACGTCTTCGCCCTCAAAGCCAGCTCCGTCGCGGTCGAAGTGTCGGGTTCGGGCGCCGTGGAGGCCTACGCGTCGCAGGCGGCGCAGGTGGTGGTGGTGGGCTCGGGCGATGTCCGGATTTACGGCAGCCCCGTGCAGCGCTCGGTGGCTCGCTCGGGGTCGGGGCGAGTCTCTTTCGACTGAAGCGTCGCTCCCCATTCCCCATCAAGCCACCGGCCCCGTCACGGTTGACGGGGCCGGTGGCTTTTTTGCTGTCCCGCCGGCCGGTATTGGCCAGGTCGACCTCCATCGCCGCGGCGATCAGCCGCATGTCGTGCTCGCTGACCGCCAGCAGCCCGAAGCGCAGCGCGTAGCCCCAGTTGCGCCGCCCGGCGCTGAAGTCGAGCCGCTCGAGCAGCGGCTGGATAGCTGCTGGGCGGGCGTCGAGCCAGTGCACGTCGCGGCGAAACGGTTGGAAGTCGTCGCCCATCGTCACCTGGTACGGTTCACCGGCTGCGACCTGACCGAGGGCGGTGAACGCCTGCAGCCGTTCCCGGGCTCCAAACACGGTGGTCGGCGAGTAATAGACGACCCGGTCGCCCGGCTGTAGCCGCTTGAGCGGCGCGGCCTTGCCGTGGGAGAGCTGCATGAAGCCCGCCGACAGCCCGCGTTGCACATGGTCGCGCGAGGCGACTGCGAGCCAGTTGCCGTTCATGGCAGGCTCAGCGCGAACACGCGCAGCCGGTGGCCGTCCGGGTCGAGTGCGACGAAGGTGTGGCCGAAGTCCATCGCGCAGGGAGCCTGGGCGATCTTGAGCCCACGGGCGCGCCAGTCCTCATGCTGGGTGACGACCGCGTCCGCGTCGGCGACCGGAAAGCCCAGCTCGGCACAACCGGGCAGCGCGCCGGCGGCCGGCTCGACCGTGTGGCGGGACCACAGGCCGAGCTTCACGCCGGACGACAGGGCGAACAGCGCGAAGGTGGGCGAGGCTTCGACCGGCTCCTTGTCGAGCAGCTCGCGGTAGAAGGCGGCGCTGGCGGCGGCGTTGTCGACGTAGAGCAGGACGTAGTTGGGATCGGACATGGTGACTCCAGGCTGTTAAGAGCCGCTAACAAAAACCTCTTGGCGTTGTTACGCTGCCTTGCCGTACTCCTTGTACTGTCTGCGGCAGCGCGCCTAGCCAAGACCGCTTCGCTGTTTTTTGTTAGCGGCTCTATAAGGTTGGCCGAAGCCGCCGATCGGCTCCGGTCCTGTCAGACTAGGGAGTGCTGCTGTCAGATTCTGTCAGTAGTCGAAGCCTCATCGCGTTGGAATGCCTTCGCGCTCGCGCCAGTCTTTGAGTAGTGCCTGGCGGCGACGCGGGTAGCGATGCTCGCTCGGCGTCATGGCGGCAATCCGGTCGGTGCGAAAGTGGCGGAAGTCCTCGCGCAGCTCGCACCAGGCGACGAGGACGCGGACGCGGTCGAAGAAGGCCAGGGCGATCGGCCAGACGGTGCGCTGGCTGGCGCTCCCTCGCTGGTCGCGATAGTCGAGGGTGAGCTTGCGCTCGCGGCGGATCGCCTGGCGGATGACACCCAGGTCCGCTTCGCCGTCGGACAGCGGCGCGCCGGGGCCGATCAAGAGCGCGTTGGTGTCGAGGTCGTGGCGCAGGTCGTCCGGCAGCACCGCGGCGATCTTGGCGAGGGCGGTGCGCGCCGCCGCCCCGAGCGCGCCGTCGGCCCGGTCGGCCACCCAGCGCGAGCCGAGCACCAGCGCTTCGATCTCCTCGTCGGAGAACATTAGCGGTGGCAGCAGAAAGCCGGGGCGCAGCAGATAGCCCAGCCCCGGTTCGCCGTCGATGCTGGCGCCCTGCGCCTGCAGGCTGGCGATGTCGCGGTACAGGGTGCGCAGACTGACGCCGAGCGTGTCGGCCAGGGTGGCACCGCTGACCGGGTAGCGGTGCTGGCGCAGCAGCTGGATTAGCTCGAGTAGACGTTCGGCGCGGGACATGAGGCTCCTTCGGCGGGGCGGGACCGGCTCATGCTGCCATACTGGCGGCAGCGGCGCGCGGTCGTTGTGGCGGGTCATGAACAGCTGGCGGTGCGAGTGTTCACGGTGACAATACGGCTGCTTGGATATGAAAACAGCCGATCGATGCGGGCATCGATCGGCTGCGGGATGGGGCAGGTGCGGGGTCAGCCCGCCAGCTTCAGGCCGATGATGCCGGTGGCGATCGCCAGCAGGCTGCCGACGCGCAGCAGCGACACCGCTTCGCCCAGCCAAACCATGCCGATGATCGCAGTGCCGCAGGCGCCGATGCCCACCCACACCGCGTAGCCGGTGCCGACCGGCAGCTGTTTCAGTGCCCAGGCGAGCAGCAGGAAGCTGCCGGTCAGCGTCACCAGCGTGAACACCGACGGCCACAGCCGGGTGAAGCCGTGCGACTCCTTCAGGCCGATCGCCCAGCACACTTCAAGCAGCCCGGCGACCAGCAGGGCTATCCAGGAGTTGATCATTTTTGACTCGGTCGGGGTCGTCCCCGTGACGATACGCCGGCCGGGTCGTCCAGGCCGGGGTGTTGCGGAAAAGAGCCCGGAGGGTCGCACACCGCCGCCACGAGGGTCAAGACGGCGGGCCGGCCTCCAGCTGCTGCGCGGCGAGCCGGCCGACCCTTGTCAGCGCCGCTAGGTACTGCTCGTCTATCGGGTAGCAGCACGACAGCCGCAGGCAGTTGCGGTAGTGGCCGCCGGGCGAGTAGAGCGTGCCCGGCATCAGGCTGATCTGCTCCTTCAGGGCTGTTTGGAACAGCGCCACCGTGTCGCAACCCTCCGGCAGCTCGACCCACAGCAGGAAGCCGCCGGACGGCCGGGTCGCGCGGGTACCGGGCGGGAAGTGCCGCTCGATCAGGCCGCGCACCGTGTCGACCTGGCGCGCGTAGTGGCGGCGCAGCGTGCGCAGGTGGTGGTCGTAGCCGCCCGATTCGAGGAACAGCCCGACCGTTTCGGCCAACACCGCAGGCTCGGACACGGTCGAGGCGAATTTCAGCCGGCGGATCGTGTCGCCGAAGCGGCCCGGCTCCAGCCAACCGGTGCGAAAGTCCGGCGCCAGCGTCTTGGTGTAACTGGCGCAGACCAGCACCCAGCCGTCGCGGTCGAACGCCTTCACCAGCGGCGCAGGGCTGTCGGCGAACTGCAGCTCGGCGTACAGCGCGTCCTCGATCAGCGGCACCCGGTAACGGTTGACCAGTTCGGCCAACCTTTGCTTGGCGGCCAGCGGCATGCTGCAGCCGAGCGGATTGTGCACGTTCGGCATCGCCACGATGGCGGCGAGCCGCCCTTCGGCCAACAGCATCTCCAGCGCGTCGACCGACAGGCCGCTGTCCGGCCGGGTGGGGATCTCGACCGCGTTCAGCCCCAGGCTCGCCAACAGCGGCAACAGGTTGAAGTAGGTCGGCGACTCCAGCCCGACCGCGTCGCCGGGCCGGGTAGTGGCGCGCAGCGCCAGCTGCAGCGCTTCCATGCAGCCGTGCGTCAGCACGATGTCGTCGGGCGTGGCGCGCATGCCGAGCGCCAGCATCCGCCGGGCGATCTGGGTGCGCAGTCGCAGCGAGCCCGGCGGTAGCGGGTAGGTGCCGATCAGCTGCGGCTGGCGGCGCAGCACGCCGGCGAGCAGCCGCGCGAGCTTCGCGCCCGGATAGAAGTCGCCGCCCTTGGGGCAGGCCAGCGACAGGTCGGTGAAGCCAGGGGTCTGCTGCGCGGCGAGCACGCTGCCGATCAGGTCGAGCACCATGTCGTCGGTGGGCCGGGCGGCGCCGGCGTCGCTCAGCGCGCTGCGCGACGGCGCCGGCAGCCGGGCGCGCACGTAGTAGCCGGACTGCGGCCGCGCCTCGATCAGGCCGCGGTCTTCCAGCAGCCGGTAGGCGGCGGTGACGGTGTTCAGGCTGAGCGTGCGGCTCTTGGCGCTCTGCCGCACCGACGGCAGCCGCGCGCCGGGCGGCAGCGTGCCGCTGGCGATCGCGCCGGCCAGTTCGTCGGCCAGTTGCTGGTAGCGGCTGGTGGTAAGCGGTGTGTTCATGACTTTAGGTTGCCGCGCACTGTGACGTCGGCATAGGGACAGTGGACCGAAATTGTGATGGTGACAGTTTCCGCTGTGCTGTAACTGTCACCGTGACAATAGTCGATAGCTGCCTCTGTCACCACTGCCCGGCACGTCCTAGCATGGAGCCATCGTTTCTGGAGGAGGCTGCCATGCTGGACCTGGCCCTGATGTCTTATGTGGGCGTGATGTCGATCACCCCCGGCCCCAACAACCTGATGCTCGCCGCCTCGGGCGTCAATTTCGGCTTTCGCCGCACCGTGCCGCATATGCTCGGCATTAGCAGCGGGCACGCGTTTCAGGTCGGCGTAGTAGCGGCGGCGCTGGCGTACATCCTCAACTGGCTGACGGTGATCCGGGTGCCGCTGGCGATCGCTGGATGCGTCTATTTGTTGTGGCTATCGTGGCAGATCTGGCGCGCCGGCGAGCCGGGCAACGGCGGCAGCGGCAAGCCGCTCAGCCTGTTCGGCGCGGCGGCGTTCCAGTGGCTGAACCCGAAGGCGTGGGTGATGGTGATCAACGCGGCGATCCTGTTCATGCCGCAGCACGGCAATCTGCTGGTCAACGCGGCGCTGCTGGCGCTCGCCTGCGCGCTGATCAACCTGCCGTGCATCGGCGTCTGGGCCTTGGCCGGCGACCGCTTGCGCCACCTGCTCGCCACCGCGCGCGGCCTGCGCGTCTTCAACGGCGTGATGGCGGCGCTGATGGCCGGCACCGCCCTATGGCTAATGGCCGACGAGCTGATGCTGGTGCTGTAGTCGTTATGAGGAAAACGGCCCGACTATGTCGGGCCGTGTCGCTTGCTGCCTAATCGTGTGGTCTCCAGCCGGCCTTATGCAGCGCCCCGAGCAGCCGTTCGGCCGACAGCCCCTCGGCGCGGTGGCCGAGATGGCCGGTGACGCTGCCGGCGGCGAGCAGCGTGTTGACGATCGCCTCCTCGACCGCCTCGGCGGCGGCCTGGAACAGCGCCGAGATGTGGTCGTTGTTGACCATCGCCACCGGTGTGATGAACGCGCCCTTGCCGGCGTAGTCGGCCACCGGCAGGCCGTCGTTGCCGGTGGCGAACGCGACGAAGATGTCGCCGCTCGAGTCCTCGGTGCCTCCGCCGGTGCGGGCGATGCCGATCGAGGCGCGCTGAGCGAGCCGGCTGCACTGGTGCGGCAACAGCGGCGCGTCGGTGGCGATCACCACCACGATCGAGCCCATGCCCGGGTGCGGCAGCGTGCGCGCCGCGAACGGCGAGGGCACTTGTTCGTAGCCGAGAAAGCGCCCGACCGGATAGCCCTCGACCTGCAGCGACTCGCGCCGGCCGTGGTTGGCCTGCACGATCGCGCCGACCGTCCAGCCACCGTCCTCGGCCGCCAGCCGGCGCGACGCGCTGCCGCTGCCGCCCTTGAACTCGTGGCAGATCATGCCGCTGCCGCCGCCGACGCTGCCTTCGGCCAACCTTCCGCTGCTCGCCGCGGCGAGCGCCTCGCGCACGTGCTCGGGCCGGACGTGAAAGCCGTTGATGTCGTTGAGCAGGCCGTCGAAGGTTTCCATCACCACCGGCATGTTCCAGTACACCGCGCCGTGGTCCGGCAGCGCTTCGCGTTCGATCGCGATCAGCGCGTCGCGCACCGTGCCGACGCTGTGCGTGTTGGTGATGGCGAGCGGGCTGGTCAGCAGCCCCGCCTCGCGGATCCATTCGAGGCCGGTGGCGTCGCCGTTGCCGTTGAGCACGTGCACGCCGGCGAAGCAGGGCGCGAGGCGGGCAGGGCCGGGGCGCGGCTCGATCACGGTGACGCCGGAGCGGGCGGCGCGGCCGTCGGCGAAGTCGCGGTAGACGCCGGCGTGGCCGACGCGTACGCCGGGCACGTCGGTGATCGCGTTGTACGGGCCGGCTTGGCCGAAGCCGATGCGGATGCCCAGGTCGCGGGCGCGTTGTGTCATGTCATTCTCCTTGTTGCGGAAGCGGGGTCGGCTGGCTGCCGCGGCGGCCGAACAGCGCGAGCCCCGCCAGCACGATGGCGCCGATGATGAGGAAGTCGCGCGGCGGGCTGCCCGCCAGGATGGTCCACAGCGTGTAGACGCTGCCGACGATTGCCAGCAGCGCCGGCAGCGGCCACAGCGGCATCAGATACGGGTGGGCGATGTCGCGGCGGCGTCGGCTGATCAGCGTGGCGAGCGCCATCGCGAGGTAGGCGAGCAGCAGCAGGATCACCGTGAACGAGGTCAGCTCGCCCAGGCTGGAATTGAAGGTGAGCAGGCCGGACGGGACGGCGAACAGCAGCGTGGCGAGCCACGGTGTGCCATAGCGCGGGTGGAGGCGCACCAGCGCGCGGCTGATCGGCGCCGGCCACAGCCCGTCACGGCCGCTGGCGTACAGGAAGCGGCTGTTCTGCACCACGATGGCGATGATCGCGTTGAACACCGACAGGAAGATGCCGGCGCTGATCACCCGCGCCAGCACCGGGCCGCCGAGCTGACCGACCACGTAGCCGATCGGGTCGGCATGGCGGGCCAGCTCGGCCAACGATGGCGCACCCAGAATCAGTGCGGTCAGCGGCACCAGCTCGACCAGCACCACGATCGCCAGCGTCACCAGCACCGCCACCGCCATCGGCCGGCCGGCTTCGCGCATGTCTTCGGCCAGATAGATCGCCGCGCCGAAGCCGTTGTACGAGAACACCGCGGTGCCGATCATCGCCACCACCACCCCGGCCGGAACCGCCACCAGCGCGCCGTGCGCGTCGGCCATCTGCGGCGCCAAGAGCACCGTAGCCGGCTGCTGCGCCTCGCTGAAGCCCAGCCAGGCGATCAGGCACAGCACGACGATTTCCAGGCCGAGAAACAGCCCGGTCACCAGCGCGTTGACCTTGATGTCGAGGATGCCGATCGCGTAGCTGACGAGCACGATCGCCAGCGCCACCGTGGCGCCGTCGAAGTGCGTGCCGAGTGCGCTGTTCAAATAGGTCGCCGCGCCGGTCGCCAGCACCGCCGGGATGAACAGCAGCATGCACAGCACGAACAAATACATCTGCAGCCCGGCCAGTCGGCCGAACAAGCGCTGGATGATCACGTACTCGCCGCCGGCGCTGGGGTGGGCGGCGCCGAGTTCGGCGTAACAGAGCGCAAACGCCGTCGCCAGCAAGGCGGCGAGGACGAAGGACAGAAACGCCCCGCTGCCGGCACTCTGGATGGCGAACGGGGCGATCACAAAGATGGAACTGGCCGGGGTGACGCCTGACACGGTGATCATCACCACGTCGGCGACCCCGAGCGAGCGTTTCAGCCCGCCGCTATCGGTTTGGGTCATGCTCTCTTCTCCTTGTAGTGCCCGCCGACTTCAGGTGGCCGGCGTGACGAAGAGCAGTGTATGGTGAGCCGTCATGACGACCCATTCCCACGATGGGTTACCCGGATGGGGGAGGTGTATGGAAGGACTGCTGAGGGAGATGGGGCTGCACCAGGGCCTGGCGCGGCTCTTGGACGAGCTGGGCACGCCGCGCTTCTGGCGGGCGCTGGTGTTGTTGCTGCGCCAGCTCGCGCCGGTCGAGACCGCGCTGGCGGTGGAATTCCGCCCCGATGCGCGGCCGCAGGTGCTCGAGGAGTGCACCTTCGGCACCACCGGCGCCGGCCCCTCGCCGGTGCCGCACTACTGTCAGGGTCTGTACCTGTTGGACCCGTTCTACCAGGCCGCCTGCGAGCGGCCGCGCCGCGGCCTGCTCCGGCTCGACGAGGTGGCGCCCGACCAGTTCCGCCAGAGCGAGTACTACCAGACCTATTTCAGCCGCGAGGTCGGCCAGGACGAGGTGCAGTTCCTGCTCAGCCTCGACGACGGCGCGGTGCTGTCGCTGTCGCTCGGGGCGGCGGAGCCGTTCGACGAGCTGGCGATCGGGCGGCTCTTGTGCGTGCAGCCCTGGGTGCTGGCGGCGATGCAGCGTCACCAGCGCTGGTGCCGGCGCGAGCCGCAGGCGCCGTCGCTGCTCGACCGGCTCGGCCAGACGCTGGACGCGTTCGGCAACGGCCGGCTGACCGAGCGCGAGGCCGAGATCGCCCGGCTGACGCTGCGCGGCTTTTCCAGCAAGGCGATCGCGCAGCAGCTGGCGATCTCGCCGGAAACGGTCAAGGTGCACCGGCGCAATCTCTATAACAAGCTCGGCATCGCCAGCCACGCCGAGCTGTTCAACAGCTTCCTGGCCCAGTTCGCCGAGGGCGAGGCGGCGCGCCAGTCGGCCGCGCGGCCTCATGATCTCGAGTCGAACTCGCCCGCATAACAGACCGGCGACGAGAGCCGGGTGCCGGGGTCGTCGCCGGCCAGCTGGGCTTCCAGGAACTGCTTCAATACCTGCGCGTGGTTGCGTTCGGTGTCGCGGCTGGCGTAGGCCAGCGTCACGTCGCCGTGGCGCGCGGCGTCGAGCAGCGGCTGCCAGCGCGCTGGATCGGCCAGCAGTTCCTGCCAGTACGCCCGGCAGAAGCTCGGCCAGCTTTCCGCTTCCTGGTGTAGCAAGCGGCGCAGTTCGGTCGACGGCGCGGCGTCTTTCAGCCATGGCACGTTCTGCAGCCGGGCCTTGCTGACGCCGCGTGGCCACAGCCGGTCGACCAGGAAGGCGTTTGGCGTATCGGGGGGCAGGTCGTAGACCCGGACGAGCTGGATGCGGGACGGCATGGGGCCTCCTTTGTCTGCCGGCGGGACGACGCGGAGCGTGGCACCGCCGGCAAATGGTAAGCAGGGTGATCGTTCGTTGATTGAAAACTATCATCGTGCGATGTCATTGCAAGCGGGGCGGCCGGGGCGGATCGGACCGGCCCGCAGAAAGCGTCGGACAATAATGTCCGGATTTGCCCCGTCGCTGTCGGGAAATGCCGTCGCAGTGGGACATGGTTGTCACTAAGCTATGGCCATCTTCCACCCATAAGGAAATCTGTGATGGCTGCCGACACCGCGCTGCTCGTGATCGACGTACAACAGTCTTTTCAACATCGTCCCTTTTGGGACGAGCGCGAACTGCCGGCGTTCCGCGACAGCGTGCTCGCGCTGATCGCCGGTTGCCGCGCGGCCGGCGCGCCGGTGGTGTACATCCTGCACCAGGACGACGACCCGGAATTCCGACCGGAAAGCGGCCTGGTCACGCCGATGGCGTGGCTGCCGGACGCGCCGGACGCGCTGTTCACCAAGCATGTGCACAACGCGTTCACCGACACGCAGCTAGGGGCCTGGTTGGCCGAACGCGGCATCCGCCGGCTGATCGTCAGCGGCATCCGCACCGAGCAGTGCTGCGAGACCACTACCCGGGTCGCGTCCGACCTGGGCTACCTGGTCGACTACGTCACCGCCGCGACGCTGACCTTCGACATGGTGCATCCGTTCAGCGGTCGCACCTTTACGGCCGCAGAGATCCGCGAGCGCACCGAGCTGGTGCTGTCGGGCCGTTTCGCCCGTATCGCCAGCGTCGAAGAAGCGCTGGCGGCGCTGTAAGCGTTGTCATTCACGGAGGAAACACCATGCTGGAACTCAGACCGAGCTGCGAACACTGCAACACGGCCTTGCCGCCCGACTCGCTCGACGCGCGCATCTGCAGCTTCGAGTGCACCTTCTGCGCGAGCTGCGTCGATCAGGTGCTGGGCAATGTCTGCCCGAACTGCGGCGGAGGGTTTGTGCCTCGGCCGATTCGCCCGTCGACGAACTGGCGGCGCGGCAACTTCCTCGGCAACTACCCGGCGAGCAGCAAGGTGGTCTACCGGCCGGTCGATCCGGCGACGCAGGCGGCGTTCTCGGCGGCGATCAACCACTTGCCGCCGGAACAACGCTAGCGCTTGCAGGCGCCCGGGTTGGCCGAACGGCCGGCCCGGTGCGCTCATGCTATTGTGCTGAATTGAATTTTGTATTCCGGAGAACTCGCGATGCCTATCGCCGACCTGTTGCAGGCCCTCGTCGTGGTGCTGGTGTGGGGCGTCAATTTCGTCGTGATCAAATGGGGCGTGGCCGACGTGCCGCCGCTCTTGCTCGGCGCGATGCGCTTCACGCTGGCGGCGTTTCCGGCGCTGCTGTTCATCCGCAAGCCGGCGCTGCCGTGGCGCTGGCTGGCGGCGTATGGGCTGTCGATGGGCGTCGGCCAGTTCGCGCTGCTGTTCACCGCGATCAAGCTCGGCATGCCGGCCGGGCTCGCCTCGGTGGTGCTGCAGTCGCAGGCCTTCTTTACCCTGCTGATCGCCGCCGCGTGGCTCGGCGAGCGCTGGCAGCCGGCGCAGTTGCTCGGGCTCCTCTGTGCACTGGCCGGGCTGGTGCTGATCGGCATCGGCAAGGGCGGGGCGCTCGGCCTGGTCGGCTTCGCGCTGACGGTCGCCGCGGCGCTGTGCTGGGCGACCTCGAACGTGGTGGTGCGCGCGATCGGCCGCGCCGGCTACAAGCCCGAGCCGCTGGCGCTGGTGGTGTGGGCGAGCCTGATCCCGCCCTTGCCCTTCCTTGGCCTGTTGTTGGCCTTCGACGGCGCCGACAAGATTGCTTACACGCTCACCCATCTGACTGGCGCGGCGCTGTTCGCCACCGGTTATCTGGCCTTCGTCGCGACCTTGCTCGGCTACGCGCTGTGGAGCCGCTTGCTGACCCGCCATCCGGCCGGCAAGGTGGCGCCGTTTTCCTTGCTGGTGCCGGTGGTCGGCTTGCTCACCGCCGCTCTGGTGCTCGACGAGCGGCTCAACGGCTGGCAGGCGGCCGGCAGCCTGATGCTGATGGCCGGCCTGCTGCTCAATGTGTTCGGCCAACGTTGGCTGGCGCGGGCCGGGCTGTTGGCCGTGAGCCGTCCATGAACGAGGTGATCTTCGCGCTGCCGCCGAACGTGCTGCTGCTCGACCTAGCCGGGCCGGCCGAGGCATTCCGGGTGGCGGCGCGCTGCGGTGCGCCGTTTCGGCTGCGCTTCGTCGCCGCCGAACCGAACGTGGCCAGCTCGGTCGGGTTGGCGCTCGGCGGGTTGGAACCCTTGCCCGACACGGTGCCGGCCAACGCGCTGGTGCTGGTGCCGGGCACGCTCAACGACGAGCACGATGTCGACGAACCGGCAGGGCGCGCGCTGGTGCGCTGGCTGGCCGAACGGGTGGCGCCGTCCGGCGCGCGGCTGGCGGCGGTGTGCTCGGGCGCGCTGTTCCTCGGTGCGGCCGGGCTGCTCGCCGGGCGCGCCTGCACCACGCATTTCAGCCTGCTGGCTACGTTGGCCGAACGGGTGCCGGGCGCGCAGGTGCAGGCGAACCGGGTGTTCGTCAGCGACGGGCCGGTGGCGACCAGCGCCGGCATCTGCGCCGGCATCGATCTGGCGCTGTTCCTGGTGGCGGAGCTCGCCGGTGCCGAGCTGGCGCGCCAGGTGGCACGGCACATGGTGGTGTACTTCAGGCGTAGCCCGTCCGACCCGGCGCTGTCGCCGTGGCTCGCCTACCGCAACCACCTGCACGACAAGGTGCACGCGGTGCAGGACCTGATCGCCGCCGATCCGGCGCAGCGCTGGTCGCTGGAGGCGTTGGCCGAACGGGTGCACGTCAGCCCGCGCCACCTGGCGCGGCTGTTTCGCGAGCACAGCGGCACCACGGTGCTCGGCTACCAGACGGTGTTGCGGCTGGGCCTCGCCGAGCAGTGGCGCGCCGGCGGCATGGGAAAGGAAAAGGCCGCGCTGGCGGCCGGCTTCGCGTCGGCGCGCGCCTGGCGGCAGGCGAGCCGGCTGGCGGAGTCTCACCACGTGTGAGTGTTCGGCCAACGTCGTGACCAGCAAAAACCCCGGCGAGCCGGGGTTTGTCGTGTTCGAGCTTGGCCGAACGCTCAGTGATCCTGGCGTTCCGGTCGCAGAGGATCGGGCGGGGTATCCAGCGTCTCCTTCAGCGCGATCTGCAGCCGCGAATGCAGCCGGATCAGCTGGCGGCTGAGTAGCAGCACCGCCACGATCGCCACGGCCAGCACCACCAGCCGGGTCTGCAGCGGTGGCAGCAGGCTGCCGCTCACCGCCGAGATCACCAGCAGCATCATGCCGATGCCCAACAGTGGCACCAGCTCGGCAATGATCTGGCGGGCGGTGTCCGGGTAGCGGCCGGCGCTGCCGCGTACCGTCATTTCGGCCAACATCTGGCCGAGCGCCTTCTGCTTGCGATAGCAGGCGACCAGGAAGGGCAGCGACAAGAGCAGCGCCGCGCCCCACAGTATGCTCTTGTGGTCGAGCGGGGCGGGCAGGAAGGCGAGCTGGCCGCTCTCGAACAGCGCCGCGATCCCCAGGAACACCCCGGCCACTAGGCACAGATTGACCAGGATCTGCAGCAGGCAGCGGCGCACGATCGCCGCGGCGAGCGCGTTGTCGCCGGCCAGCTGCAAGCCGTTCAACCAGCGGGTGTAGAGGCCGAATACCGAGGTGAGCCAGCCGGGCAGCGTCTTGCCGAGTCGGTGCGACAGCGGGTCGGCCGCCTGGATCAGATACGGGGTGAGCAGCGTGGTCAGCGCCGATACCGCCACCGCGATCGGGTAGAGGAAGTCGCTGGTCACCTTCAGGCTGACGCCGAGCGCGGCGATGATGAACGAGAACTCGCCGATCTGCGCCAAGCCCATGCCGACCCGCATCGAGGTGCGGCCGTTCTGGCCGGCGAGAAACGCCCCGGTGCCGCAGCTGAGCAGCTTGCCGAGCACCACCGCCACGGTGATCACCGTGATCGGCAGCCAGTAGTCGATGAGCACGCTCGGGTCGAGCATCAGCCCGACCGCGACGAAGAAGATCGCCGAGAACATGTCGCGCACCGGCGCGATCAGCCGCTCGATCAGGTGCAGCTGGCGCGACTCGGCCATGATCGCGCCGATCACGAAGGCGCCGAGCGCGACGCTGTAGCCGAGCTCGATCACCAAGAGGCAGAAGCCGAAACAGAGGCCCAGCACCGTCACCAGCAGCATCTCGTCGTTGTCGAAGCGCGCCACGTAGGCCAACAGCCGCGGCACCACCAGGATGCCGACGGTCAGCGACACCGCCAGGAAGATCCCCAGCTTGCCGAGGGTGGCCACCACCGTGCCGACGCTGATGTCGCCGCTGACCGCGATGCCGGACAACAGCGCGATCAGGCCGATCGCCAGGATGTCCTCGACGATCAGGATGCCGAACACCAGCTGCGCGAAGCGCTCGCGCTTCAGCTTCAGTTCGGACAGGGCCTTCACGATGATGGTGGTCGACGACACCGCCAGCATCGCGCCGAGGAACAGCGAGTCCATGGTGCGCCAGCCGAAGAAGCGGCCGATCTCGAAGCCGACCCAGATCATCACCACGATTTCCATCAGCGCCGCCACCAGCGCGGTCGAGCCGACCTCGCGCAGCTTCTTCAGACTGAACTCGAGTCCGAGCGAGAACATCAGGAACACCACACCCATTTCGGCGAGCGTCTCTATCGTGTGCGGGTTGGTGATCAGCGGGTAGGGCGGGGTATGCGGACCGATGATCAGGCCGGCCAGGATATAGCCGAGCACCACCGGCTGGCGCAGGCGGGAAAACAGGACGGTGGTGGCGCCGGCGATCAGCATGATCACCGCGAGATCGCGCAGGAAGTCGGCTCCGTGCATGGGCACCTCGTGACGGGCGGCCGACGCGTGCGGCGCCGGCCGGGTTGATGAGTGACGGTTCGCCCGTTTCAAAGAGCCGCGAACAAAATTCAGCGAAGCAGCCTTGGCAAGGCAGCACTACAACGCCAAGGGTTTTTTCTTAGTGGCTCTAGACCGGTGGGGTCGGTCAGGGCGATGACGGGCAATCGTGCTGCTGATGCCGATTGCTTTCTAATATCGTACAAATTGTAACATTAGAATATTAAATGAATGGCATGTTTTGGGGGACGCACCGTCGGCGAGCCGAACTCAAGCCGGTCGCGTCGTCGCCGATAAAAAGCCGATATATCCTGATAATCTAGCGGCATCTCGTTGCCCTCCGTCGTCGGCCCCCACGTCATGAAACCTGTCCGCCTGTCCTTGTTGCTCGCCACCCTGACACTGCCGCTGTCGGTGCTTGCCGATCCGCCCGCAGCGACCGCCACCAAGGCGGCGAGCACGGTAACGCCCCCTGCGGCGTCCACCGTGGCGTGCAAGCCGGTGAAGAAGAAGGTCGCCAAGAAAAAGACCGTGCACAAGCCGAAGAAGGCCACCCACTTGCCGCCACCGCGCATCGTGCCGGCGCTGCGCCCGGTTGCGCCGTTCCCGGCCGAGAGCCCTTACGTCGACAACCGCTGCTACGGCGGTCCGGCGCCGCTGTTGGCAACGTATTTCACCGTCGACCGGCCGGCGCAGATGTCGGACATGAACCGGCTCGCCTACCAGCTGCCGGTCGAGCTGGCCAGCCGCCTTTCGGCCAAGCCGAGCCTGCGCGTCAAGGCGCGCGCGCAGCCGGACGTGTCGGTGCTGCCCGACCCGAATGTCACCGAACCGGCCACCGGCAGCGCCGGCGCGCGACAGCTGGGCTGGCGCGAGAACGTCCGCTACGTGCTGGCCGGTCGGGTGATCGACACCGGCGTCAGCGACCGCGGCCTGCGCATGTCGCTGCTGGAGGCGACCCGCTACCGCGACAGCGGCGCGCGCTATAACGGCCCGTTCTCGGCGCTTCTCGATTCCGGCGTGCTGTACCGCGCCACCGAACGCCAGTTCGACGTCGAGCTGTGGCTGTACGACGCGGCCACCGGCGCGGTGCGTGCCACCGAGCGGGTGCACAAGGTCGCCAACGGCAAGGTGTTCCCGCCGCAGCCGGCGCCGTTCGGCTCGGCCGCGTTCTGGCAGAGCGACTACGGCAAGGTAGTCGACTCGGCGCTGAACGAGGCGGTCGATAAGATCGGCCAGCAGCTGGCCTGCCCGCCTGCGGCAGGAGCACCGGCGCCGGGCGCGGCGGCCAAGTCGGCCGAACCGGTGGCGGCTGGTGCCACAGCTACGGCAATCGCGGCGGTCGCTCCGGTGCGGGCTGATTGATAACGGTTCTTGTTATGGGCTAGTATCCTGCCTCCGTCATCAACAACAAAAGCGCAGGGAAAAACCCATGAAGAAGTCGCTGATTCTGGCCGCCGTTGCAGCGGCCTTTGCCGGCTCGGCGTTCGCCGCCGACGAGGTAGTGGTCTATAGCGCGCGCGGCGAGCAGCTGATCAAGCCGCTGATCGATGCGTACCAGAAAGAAACTGGCGTCACCGTCAAGCTGGTGTCCGACAAGGAAGGCCCGCTGATGGAGCGCCTGCGCGCCGAAGGCAGCAACACCCCGGCCGACCTCCTGCTGACCGTCGACGCCGGCAACCTGTGGCAGGCCGAGAGCCTGGGCCTGCTCAAGCCGGTCAAGTCCAAGGTGCTCGACGCCAACATCCCGGCGCACCTGCGCGACCCGAAGGGTGAGTGGTTCGGCCTGTCGATCCGCGCCCGCACCCTCTTCTACAACACCCAGAAGGTGAAACCGACCGAGCTGTCCAGCTACGAGGATCTGGCCGATCCGAAGTGGAAGGGCAAGCTGTGCCTGCGCACCTCGAAGAAGGTCTACAACCAGTCGCTGGTGGCGATGCTGATCGCCAACGACGACCCGGTGAAGACCGAGCGCGTGGTGAAGGGCTGGGTCGCCAACCTGGCGACCCCGGTGTTCGGCGACGACACCAAGATGCTCGAAGCGATCGCTGCCGGCCAGTGCGACGTCGGCATCGCCAACACCTACTACTACGGCCGCCTGATGGAAAAGAACCCGAAGCTGCCGGTCGGCATCTTCTGGGCCAACCAGGCCGACAAGGGCACCCATGTGAACATCTCCGGCGCGGGCGTGGTGAAATACGCCAAGAACGAGGCCGGCGCGGTGAAGTTCCTCGAGTGGCTGTCGTCGGATAAGGCGCAGAACCTGTTCGCCGACGTGAACATGGAGTTCCCGGCCAACCCGAAGGTGAAGCCGGTCCCGAAGGTGGCGGCCTGGGGCAGCTTCAAGCAGAACCTGATCAACGTGTCGAACGCCGGCAGCCGCCAGAAAGACGCGGTGATGCTGATGGACCGCGTCGGCTACAAGTAAGCGACGCTTCCCGACACGACAACGGCGGCCCGCGGGCCGCCGTTTTTGCTTGCCGATGGCCTAGAGTCGCTAACAAAACCCAGCGAAGCGGTCCCGGCAAGGCAGCACAACAACGCCGGGAGGGTTTTAGCTTCGCAGAAACTTCGTTTTGTTAGCGGCTCTCAGCGCCCGTAACGGGCGGTCAGGCTCGCCTTGCCGAGCGCGGCCTGCTCGAACAGCAGGCCGAACTTGCCCGGCGACGCGTCGGCCGGCAGCGCGATATGCGCGAGCTTCAGCGCGTACACGGTGAACACGTAGCGGTGCGGCGTAGCGCCCGCGGGCGGGCAGGCGCCGCCGAAGCCCGTCTGGCCGAAGTCGTTGCGTCCCTGCTGCGCCCCAGCGGGCAGGCCGGTGCCGCTGCCGGCGTCGGCGGGCAGACTGCGGGTGGCCGCCGGCAGGTCGAACACGATCCAGTGCCACCAGCCACCGCCCGGGGCGTCCGGGTCGAACAGCGTCACCGCGAAGCTCTTGGTGCCGGCCGGCGGGTTTTGCCAGGAGAGCGCCGGCGAGTGGTTGCCGCCGCGGCAGCTGAGGCCGTTGTACACCTGGCTGGGTGACAGCGTCGCGCCGGGCTTGATGTCCGGGCTGGTCAGCTCGAAGGCGCGGGCGGTGAGTGGTGCGATCAACAGCAGGGCGAGCAGGGCGGTACGCATGGTGGGCGCTCCGGGCAGAGAGACTACCTGCAGTATCGGCACTGCCGGTCGTCGGGCGCGGTTTTTTCGCCGCGCCGTCAACGAATGCGATCGATTTGCGTTTGCATCGTCCGGCACGAGCCGGGATAATCGACGGCTCGCGAACTATCCAACGGGAGAGACATGCCCCTGCCACGCTGGCGCATCGTGGCGCTGTCGATCAGCCTGATCACGCTGGTTCCGCTGCTCTTGATCCTCGCCTCGGTCGCCCGGCCCGACGCCGAGCTCTGGTCGCACCTGCTCGACTTCCAGCTGCCGGAACTCCTGGTCAACACCGCCTGGCTGCTTGGCGGGGTCGGCGTCGGTGTGCTGGCGCTGGGCGTGCCGCTCGCCTGGCTGACCGCGGTGTACGACTTTCCCGGCCGGCGCTTCTTCAACTGGGCGCTGATGCTGCCCTTGGCGTTGCCCGCCTACGTGATGGCGTTCTCGCAGCTGGGCCTGTTCGACTTCACCGGCCCGATCCAGAGCTGGCTGCGCGACACCACCGGCGATTCGAGCTGGGTGCCGAGCATCCGCTCGACCGGCGGGGTGATCCTGGTGATGGCGCTGGCGTTCTACCCCTACGTCTACCTCTTGGCGCGCAACGCCTTCGCTACGATGGGCCGGCGTGCGCTCGAGGTCGGCCAGTCGCTCGGCCTGTCGCCGTGGGCCGGCTTCTGGCGCGTGGCGCTGCCGATGGCGCGGCCGTGGATCGTCGGCGGCCTGACCCTGGCGCTGATGGAAACGCTGGCCGACTTCGGCACGGTGGCGACCTTCAATTTCGACACCTTCACCACCGCGATCTACAAGGCCTGGTTCTCGTTCTTCTCGCTGCCGACCGCGATGCAGCTGGCGTCGCTGCTGGTGGCGCTGGTGTTCGTGCTGGTGGTGCTCGAGCAGCGCTCGCGCGGCCGGCGCGCCTATACGCAGGCCGGCAAGGCAGCGCCGCAACCGCGGCTGCGCCTGCATGGCCTCACCGCCTGGGCTGCGAGCGGCTTCGCGCTGCTGGTGCTGCTGCTCGCCTTCGTGCTGCCGGTGGCGCAGCTAGCCTGGTGGGCCTGGTCGGTGTTCGACGCTGAGTTCGACGCCGACTTCGTCGGCTATGTCGGCCGCTCGCTGCTGCTGGCGCTGATCGCCGCGCTGGTGGTGACGCTGGTGGCGCTGCTGCTGTCGTACGCACAGCGCCGCGATGCCAAGAGCGCCTTGGTCGCACGGCTGGCGACGCTCGGTTATGCGGTGCCGGGCACGGTGCTGGCGGTCGGGGTGTTCGTGCCTATCGCCTGGCTCGACAACTGGCTGCTGGCGCACTCCGCTTGGCCGGAGGGCACCAGCGCGATCCTGAAGGGCACGCTCTTGGTGATGCTGCTCGCCTACACCGCGCGCTTCCTGGCGGTCGGCCACTCGGCGGTCGACGCGGCGATGCACCGCATCACCCACAGCCAGGAAGAGGCGGCGCGCAATCTCGGCTACTCGGGCGTGCGGCTGCTCGGCCGGCTGCACCTGCCGCTGCTGTCCGGCGGGCTGTTCACCGCCGTGCTGATGGTGTTCGTCGACGTGATGAAGGAAATGCCGATCACGCTGATGACCCGTCCGTTCGGCTGGGACACGCTGGCCGTGCGCATTTTCAATTTCACTTCCGAAGGCGAATGGGAGCGCGCCGCGCTGCCGGCGATCGCGCTGGTGCTCGCCGGCCTAGTGCCGGTGATCGTGCTGTCCCGCCAGAAAGAATCGGCGTCATGATGCTGCTCGAATTCGATACCGTCACCCAATCCTACGGCGCTGCGCCGGTGATCGACGCAATGAGCTTCGCGCTCGCCGACGGCGAGATCGGCTGCCTGCTCGGCAGCTCCGGCTGCGGCAAGACCACGGTGCTGCGTTGCATCGCCGGCTTCGAGCCGCTGCAAAGCGGCGAGATACGGCTGGCCGGCCAGTCGCTCGGCCGGGTGCCGGCGCACCGTCGTCCGGTCGGCATGGTGTTCCAGGACTACGCGCTGTTTCCGCACCTGAGCGTGTCGGCCAACGTCGGCTTCGGCCTGCGGGGCAATGGGCGGCGCGAACGCGCGACGCGGGTGGCCGAGCTGCTGGAGCTGGTGGGTCTCGCCGATTCGGGCGACAAGTACCCGCACGAGCTGTCCGGCGGCCAGCAGCAGCGCGTCGCCTTGGCGCGCGCGCTGGCGCCCAAGCCGCAGTTGATCCTGCTCGACGAGCCGTTCTCCAACCTCGACGTCGACCTGCGCGAGCGCTTGTCGCGCGAGGTGCGCGACATCCTCAAGCGCGAGGGCATGAGCGCGATCCTGGTCACGCACGACCAGCATGAGGCGTTCGCGATGGCCGACCAGGTCGGCGTGATGCACCAGGGCCGGCTGCGCCAGTGGGACACGCCGTACCGGCTCTACCACCAGCCGGCCGACCGCTTCGTCGCCGACTTCATTGGCCAGGGCGTGCTGGTGCCGGGCACCATCAGCGGCCCGCAGTGCCTGGCGCTGGAGCTCGGCGAATTCTGCGGCTTGCTGCCCAGCGGCTTCGCCACCGGCGACGCGGTCGACGTGCTGCTGCGCCCGGACGACGTGGTGCACGACGACGCCAGCGCGTTCAAGGCGACGGTGCTGGCGCGCGACTTTCGCGGCACTGCATTCCACTACACCCTCGGCCTGCCGTCCGGCCAGCGGGTGCTTGCGCAGGTGCCGAGTCAGCACGACCATGCGATCGGCGAGGCGATCGGCATCCGGCTGGAGTTGGATCACCTGATCGCGTTTGGGCGCGGCTGAGCCGAGCGCTCGCCGACAAAAAAGCTTGGCCGAACGCCGATAGGGGCGTTCGGCCAAGCTTTTTTTGTTTTTGTCGGCCA
This sequence comes from Crenobacter sp. CS_VA4, assembly GCF_055597485.1. Classification (NCBI taxonomy): domain Bacteria; kingdom Pseudomonadati; phylum Pseudomonadota; class Betaproteobacteria; order Neisseriales; family Neisseriaceae; genus Crenobacter; species Crenobacter sp. CS_VA4. The sequence continues at coordinate 152,042 of NZ_JBVMAE010000007.1, read as the reverse complement.
ATTTGATCTTTGCGAGTCCAAATTGCTTTACTTAATGTAAATTAAATAAAAATTGGTAATAAACGTGCAAAATGCTAAAAATATGATTTTGTAATTAATTTTTTGGCATGAAACGAGAGACGCTTTGCTTGGTAGTTGCAGGTAGCCTGGCCTTAAATGGCTGCGCCAATATGGAACAAGGCCGGCGAGCGGTGGCCGATACCTTTGCCAGCGACGATCCGTGCTCGAACAATGCCCGAAATATCGGGGTCACGGCAGGAGCCGTATTGGGGGCGGGTCTGGGTATCGTCCTTGGGAAGGCGATCAGTAATGATAAGAATGCGGCTTTGGCCGGCGCCGCTTTGGGGGCTGGGCTGGCTGGCACGGCTGGGTGGCAAATTGGTAGCAAGATGGATCGCCATCGTTGCGAGTTGCATAAAATTGCCCAGCGCTACCAGATCGACCTGAGGTCTACTCCCATTCAGCTCGATGGACAGTCGGAGCCCATTGGCCTCTCAATCAGCCTACCCGAACGCAGTGGCGGTGGACACTTCAAGACGGGTTCTGAGGTGCTGACGGTCGAGGCTCGACGCTACTTCACCGACATCGCCCGTCAATACAGTCTGTCTGTGCAGCTTTACAACCTGTCGCCCAAGTCCACCACCAATGAGCGCGAGGTGCTGCGTCAGCAGCTGGCCGACAAGAAGCTGATCCTGATCGGCCACACCGACGACACCGGCGATTCGCGCTTGAATGCCGACCTGTCCGAGCGCCGCGCCCGTGCGGTGGCCAAACTGTTCCGTGAACAGGGGGTCCCTGAGATGAATCTTTACTACCAGGGGGCTGGCGAGACGCTGCCGATTGCCGACAACCGTACTAGCGAAGGTCGCCAGCTCAACCGCCGGGTCGAGATCATCGATGTGAACAACGAAGCTGCCTTGCGTGGCTACCTGGCGGCTCGCACGCCCCGTATCGAGTATTACCGTCCCGCGGATGAGCTCAGCACGAGTGCGACTACGGCTCCAAGCAAGACCCCCCGTACCAAAGTGACCTCCTCGGCCAAGGCGGCTAAGCAGCCGCCAAGCTCCGCAGAACGTCCGGTAGCAAGCAAGGCGGTTCCCGCCGCTCCTGCCGTGAGCCTGGGTAGTGCCGCCGGTGCCCCGTCAGAGGCTGCTGTTAACAAAACGCCAAGTGCGGCGCAGGCCAGCCCAGCCAAGACCCCAAATGTCGCGAAGGCAGTGGCCAGCGGTGCTGGCACGATCGACTTTGGCGGATCGCCGGCCAATGCGGTGAATGCTCGGGTCGATACAGGCCGTCTGCTGAGTGAGGAGGGGGGCTTTTCGTTGATTCCAAAAGCGCAAGCCGCCGAGCCGAGTCTGCTGACCAGTTGTCTGCGTGACCGGCCGCGCGCTGGCGGAGAGGTGCGGGCGCTCGGCAGCGGCAAGGTGTACGTGGCCAATGAGCATTTGACCGGCCTCTACAACACCAGTTGGCTTGATCGGGTCAATGGCCACCTGGTGATGCTCAACAGGGTCGAGGTGCTGCGCGACGGTGCCGTGCCGGTGCATCCGCCCGAACTCAAGGTCTACCTCGATTACAACCCGCAGGCCCATCGCAACGCCAAGCCCGATCTACTGCTGAACCCTGCCGTCAATACCTATCGCGGCAGCAAGGGGGTGCTGTATCGGATGTTTGCCCACGACGAGCGCGGCGTGCAATGTCTCGACGTACTGTTTCCCTTGCAGGGAGGCACCGTCGCCAAGGCCGGCAAACTGGCATACCGAGGTCAGCACGGGTTTTACGTCGCCGATTTCACTCCTAAAAAGCTCTGAGAGAAAACTGTCATGAAAGAACTATTTGCAACCTATCCGCTGGCCGCGTGGAGCGTGGTCAGTGTGATGCTGGCCGGGGTGGCGGTGATGCTGTTGTGGGAAAAGTTGAAATGGTGGTGGCATAACACCTGGTACAGCTTCCCGCTGATCGGCAAGATTGCCGCACTGTCTCGTGACAGCAATCGCGCCCAGGAAACCGGCTGGTTCAAGGCCGAACGCACCCTGTGCCGTGACTACAAGAAATTCATTCGCATCCAGAGTGAATATGACTTTAACCAGAAGATCAGCTACTTGACCAAGGCCGGCGATCTGGGGCGCAAGGAAACCCCGAAACTGATCTGGATCCTGACCATCGCCATGGTGTTTGGTGAAGCGATGGGTTTCAGCTATGTCCTGGCCGGCTACACCTTGCCTGGGGCTAGCGAAAACCTGCAGGAGAAGGGGGCATACGTTATTGCTTTTCTGATTTCGGCAGTACTGGTGGCATTCACCCATTTTGCCGGTCATAAACTGTTCATCTCCAGTCAGATCAAACAAGCTCGCCGCGAGTGGGTTGACGAGGGGCGAAAACATAAACTCACCACTGGTGCCATTGCGCTGGCCAAGCCGCAGCAAATCGATGACGACCAACCGGGTTATACCCAACTAGCCAATCGGGTCGGCACCCAGCCCAGCTACAAGCTGGCGATTGCCGTTGCCTTATTTGTGGCTCTCATAGCTGGAGGGGCCACCTACGTGCGTGGCCAAGTGTTGGAAGCACAGATTCATCGTGAGACGGTGGGGCAGTCTTCACCAGGGGCAACCAGTATCGACGCGCTGGACATGAACGCTCCGCTGACGGCGGCACAATTGCCTGATGCCGACGTGGCACAGGCGAAAAAGGCCGAGGACAAGGCTCGTGAGGATGGTCAGTCGATCGAACGGCACGGCGGCTGGGGCACCTTTATCGTGCTGGCCTTTCTGTTCGTGTTTCTGCAGATACTCGGCGTGTATTTCGGTTTCCACTGGGGCTTTGCCGGTAAGGAGAGTGCTGCCGCTCATCGCTCGATAGCGTCGGGACGTTACGCGACCTATTCGGATGTTCGCGAGCATTACAAGGAAATCGCCGATACGGCGCAGGCCAAGCTGGAGCAATTGCAGCAGCGCTTGATGTACCGCAACAGCGAATCCGGTACCGATGGCATTCACACCAGCAAGACCTTCCGTGACTTTATGGAAGAAGAACGCCGCAACGACACCTTGGAGAGAACCAACGAGCGTCAGCATGAGGTGGCCCGCGCCTACGTGGAGCAGACCCCACTTCAGCCGGCCGTGGTGAGCTCCCCGGTACCGGCGCAGCGAAACGCCGTCGAGGTGGCTCCGAATGCCGCACCAAGTCTCGAGGAAGTCTTGCGCCATCTGGATACCCTGGCCGACAAGGACGCCAAGAAGGCCTATTTGAGCACGCTGCCCCCGGCGCTGTTCGATGACGTGGCGGCCGCGTTGAAAGCGCAGAAAGAAGAGCGGGAACGCCGCGCCGCCGATCTCGACTCCCTGTTGGATTGAACCGTGATGAAATCGATAACCTTGCTGTTAGCTTTGGGCATGGCCGGCACCGTGCAGGCCGGCACCGCCAACGCGCTGAAAAGCTGCTACGACTATGCGGGCGTTGCACGTCCGACCAAACCGGTCGAGACCGAGCTGTTCGTGCTGGTGGATCAGACTACCTTGTTTGACGGCAATCTGAAGCAGATGATCGCCGACAATATCAAGCCTTTCATCAAGCCGGGGAATGCGCTGTCGGTGACGCAATTTTCCGCGTTTACCCAAGGGCATTACACCCAGGTGCTGACGGCGTATCAGCTCGACCCGGTGCTTGACGTGGCGGCGCGCAATGACGTCTCCAAGCCGGCCTTGGCCAAATTCGATCAGTGCCTCGGCGTGCAGGCCCAGCAGGCCGGCCAGCTCGCCGGCAGGGCGCTGAAGGCCTTGTTCGGGGGCGCTTCCAGCGAGATCAGCAAGTCGGATGTGGTGGCCAGCCTGAAGGACATTTCCAGCCGGGTGCGGGCCTCGACCGCGCGCCGCAAGGTGGTATTGGTCGCGTCGGACATGTTGGAAAACTCCTCGCTGTCCAGTTTTTACGCCAAGCAGGCGGTGCGCAAGATCGACCCGACGATCGAGTTGAAGCGGGTCGAGCAAAACCAGCTGTTCGGCAATTTCAACCGCGCCAGCGTCTATGTACTGGGCGCTGGCCTGTTGGCCGAGGATGGCAAACAGCGCAAGGGCGTCTACCGCGACCCGCAGACGATGCAGGCATTGCAGTCGTTCTGGCACAGCTACTTCCAGCAGTCCAATGGCCAGTTGGTGGAGTTCGGTCAACCGGCCCTGCTCAATCCTTTGCAGTAAGGGTTTGAGCACGCCACCGGTGGGGGGATCGACCACCCGGTGAGTCGTCCATCGCTTGTAAACGACAAAAAGGTTGGCCGAACGCTTGTGACAGCGTTCGGCCAACCTTTTTCCTGCTCGCACTATCGGTTCAGCTGGTGTGATTCTTCAGCCGGAACAGACCGACCCCCAGCAGCATGAAGGCGCCGCCGCACACCCGGTTGAACAGCCGCGCGCGCCAGTCGGTGGTGAACCAGCCCTTCAGCGAGCGCGCCAGCAGCACATAGGCCAGATGCGACAGCACGGTGCAGGCGGCAAACGTCGCGGTCAGCACCAGAAACTGCTCGGCCACTGCCTGGTCGGGACGCATGAACTGCGGGAACAGCGCGGTGAAGAACAGGATGCACTTGGGGTTGGTGATGGAGACGAGGGCGCCGCGGCTGAACAGCTGGCGGATCGACGGGGCGTGTGCCGGAGCGGTCGCAGCGGCCTGTTCGAACAGGTTGGCGCGGCTTCTCCACTGGCGTACGCCCAGGTAGATCAGGTAGGCCGCGCCGAACGCCTTGAGCAGCAGGAACAGCGTCGCCGAGCTCTTCAGCAGCAGGCCGAGGCCGGCCATCGCCGTGCCCGACACGATAAACACGCCGAGCACATTGCCCGTCGAACAGATCAGCGCACGGCGCGCGCCCATAGTGAGCGAGTTCGAAATCGCCAGCAACACCGCCGGCCCCGGGCTGAACGCGGTCGCCAGTGCAATCGTGCAGTAGATCAGCCATGTCGACAATGCCATCTTGTTCCCCCTCAGTAAAAGCGGCACCCGAAGCGCCGCCAATGTCGTTTTTGTCAGCTTACCAGCCGTGCACCACCAGCTTGCCTATCATCGTGCCGCTCTCCAGCTTGCGGTGCGCCTCGATCAGCGTCGCCGCCGAGATCGGGCTGAGCGTTTCGGCCAGGGTCAGCTTCAGTTCGCCCTGGTCGATCAGCGCGGCGACGCGTTCGAGGATGCGGCCCTGTTCGGCCATGTCGGCGGTCCGGTACATCGCGCGGGTAAACATGAATTCCCAGCCGAACGCGGCGCTCTTGGTCTTCAGCACGTCCTGCGACAGCGGACCCTTGTTCTCGACGATGGTGACGATGCGGCCCTGCGGGCGGATCAGCGCGACCATATCGTCCCACCAGCCGTCGGTGTCGGCGGCGTTGTAGATGTAGTCGACCTCGTGGATGTTCTGTTCGGCCAAGGTTTTGACTAGCGACTGGTCGCGGCCGACGGTCAGGTCGGCGCCCAGGTCGCGGCACCAGGCGGCGCTTTGTGGCCGTCCGGCGGTGGCGATGACTGTGAGGCCGGCGTGCTTGGCCAGTTGGATCACCAGCGAGCCGACCCCGCCGGCGCCGCCGATGATCAGCAGCGACTTGCCCTTGTCGGCGCCGTCCGGGTCGATGCCGAGCCGGTCGAACAGTCCTTCCCAGGCGGTCAGCGCGGTCAAAGGCAGCGCGGCGGCCTGTTCCGGCCGCAGCGTGGCCGGGGCCTTGGCGACGAGGCGCGCGTCGACCGCCTGTAGTTCTGCATTGCTGCCCGGGCGGGTGATGTCGCCGGCGTAGTAGACCGTGTCGCCGACGGCGAAGCCGCTCACCTTGGCGCCGACCGCCTCAATGGTGCCGGCGGCGTCCCAGCCCAGCACGCGCGGGCTGGTCTCGACCTTGTCCTTCGGCGCGCGCACCTTGGTGTCGACCGGGTTGACCGACACCGCGGCGACGCGCACCAAGAGGTCGTGTTCGCCGATGGTCGGGGTGGGCAGCTCGACGTCGAGCAGCGCTTCGGGGTGGTCGATCGGCAGGTAACGGGTCAGGGCGACGGCTTTCATGTGGGGTCTCCGAACGGTGAGGAATGGCGTCATTGTGGGACGACTTTATCGCCGGATAAAGCCATAATCCTGCGATAGATTGACAACGAAATGGCGAGAATGATGGACGAGTTCGGCGAACTCGCGCTGTTTTGCGCGATTGCGGAGGAGGGCAGCCTGGTCGGCACTGGGGCGCGGCTCGGTGTGTCCGGTGCGCTGGTCAGCAAGCGGCTGATCCGGCTCGAGGCGCGGCTCGGCGTGCGGTTGGTGACGCGCACCACGCGGCGGCTGTCGCTGACCGCCGAGGGCGAGCTCTACTATCAGAGCGGCCGCGAGGCGCTGGCGCTCTTGGCAGACACCGAGGAGCGCTTGCGCGCCAGCCGTGCCGAGCCGGCCGGGGTATTGCGGGTGACCGCGTCGGCGTCGTTCGGCCGCCAGCACATCGCGCCGTTCCTGCCGGCGTTTCTGGCGCGCTACCCGCAACTGGCGGTGCATCTGCAGCTGACCGATAACGTGGTCGACCTGGTCGCCGAGCGGATGGACCTGGCGATCCGTATCGGTCGGCCGCAGGACAGCGACTGGGTGGCGCGTAAGCTGGCCGACAGCCGCCGGGTGCTGTGCGCGTCGCCCGACTACCTGGCTCGGCGCGGCGTGCCGCACTGTGCCGCCGAGTTGGCCGAACACGACTGCCTGCTGCTCGCCGACCCCGGCACCCGCTACCAGAACTGGACGCTGGACGGCCCGAACGGGGCCGAGACGGTGCGGGTCGGCGGCCGGTTGGTCTGCGACCACGGCGAGGCGCTCGGCGAGGCGTGCGCGGCCGGTGGCGGGATCGCGATCAAGTCGGTGTGGGACATCGGCCATGCCTTGCGGGCGGGCCGGGTGGTAACGGTGCTGCCGGGCTACCGGTTGCCGGCGCAGGACGTCTACGCGCTCTATCCGCAGCGCGCCGCCTTGGCGCGGATCGGGGTGTTCGTCGACTATCTGTGTGAGTGTTACGGCGCGGTGCCGTACTGGGAGGCCGGGCTGTAGCGGAAGGTTGGCCGAACGGCCCGGCCTGCGCTCCTGAGGAAAGTGCAGGCCGGGGCGGCGCTTATTGGGCGCTAGCGCCCGGCAAGTGCGAAGCGCGCGCGAACAGCATCAGGAATTCCGAGGCATCGCCGTCGCGGCTGCCCTGCCAGACCGGCGACCAGCCCGCCGGGTCTTTCGCCGGCTGACCCTTCGATTCGATCAGTAGCCAGCGGCATTCCCGGGCCTGTTCCGGCGAGGCCACCGGCTGGTGCAGGATGCCGGTGAAGTAATAGAGCAGCGGGGCTTCCGATTCGCCCAGCTCGAGCGACGACATGCAGTCGCCTGACTGCCAGTCGTGGCGCATCGCGGCTTCCATGCGCGCGTAGACCGCGCCATAGCCCTTGGCCTGGTCCATCCAGGGCAAGAGCAGCGTGAACGGCAGGCTCCAGATCAGCACGATGCCGAACAGCCACTGCAGCGCCGCCGCCACCCGGGTATTGACCGAGATCCACTGGGCCCGCTTCAACCATGTCACGGTCAGCGTCAGCGCAAACAGCACCGGGATCGGCTTGATCGGCATGGTGTAGTCCATTGGCAGCCAGGTCGCCAGCGGCTGCAGCAGCGTCTGCATCGTCTGCTGCGACAGCGAGGCGAGATAAATCAGCCACACCGTCAGCGCCAGCACGCCGAATACCCAGGGCACGATACGGTTCCAGTGACGCAGGAAGCCGCGCGGCAGCAGCATCAGCCCACGTGCGCCCAGCACGGCCAGCGGCGCGGTGAACGGCAGCAGATACAGGTGGCGCGAGGTGGCCGAGGCCTGTAGCACCGCGAGCCCGATGCCGACGAACAGCAACGGCATCGCCACTTCGGCGCGCTCGATCTTGCGCCAGCCGCCCCGCACGACGTAGCTCAGCGCCAGGATGCCGACCGGGAAGGCGAAGAACAGGAACGCCTCGATCACCCGGGTGCGGTTGGCGCCGGCCCCCAGTTGCGGCACCGAGAAGCCGACGAAGCGGCCGACATTGTTCTGCCAGAACCAGGCGTTGAACAGTTCGCGAGAATCCAGATAAAGCGCGATCGGCCAGCTCACCGCCAGCGGCACCGCGACGAAGGCGGCCTGCAACAGTCGGTTGCGATAGGCGCGAGTGCGGCAGGTGCGCACGAACAGCGGCAGGATCACACTGGTCGCGACGAATACTCCGGGGATGAACACACCCTTGGACAGGGCGGCGATGCCGACGCCGAGGCCCAGCCACAGCGCATCGCGTAGCGTGCCGCCGGCCGCGCTGGCGATGCGCTGCAGGCCGTACAGCGCGATGGCCGTGCCGGCACACAGCGACATATCGGTGAACAGGTCGTGCGCGTGCTTCACCATGCCGACGGTGCCGGCGTAGAGCGCCACCGTGATCAGTACGCGCCAGTGGAACACGCTGCGCGTCCGGAACGATGTCTGCGCAAACAGGGCGACGAAGCAGGTGCCCAGGCCGACATAGAACACGCTGGCCATGCGGGCGGCATCGTATAGGGGCAACCAGCCGTGCAGGACCGACGCAAACGCCGTCGCGGTCCAGTAGTAGAGCGGCGGCTTTTCCATGAACGGCTGGCCGGCATTGGTCGGTACCAGCAGCTGCCCGGTCTCGAGCATATGCTGGATGATGCCGAAGCTATACGCCTCGTCCTGTTTCCACGGGGTATGGCCGATCGCGCCCGGCAGGGCGTACACCAGCATGGTCAGCACCACTACGATAGCGAGCGCGGCGCGGGAAGCGGTCGACGAGGTGGCCGGATGCGCCAGGGAAGACAGGGTTTTACTGCTCATAACATTACAAAGTAACTGTGAATTCAAAAGTTAGTGCAATAGTCGGTGCCGAGTCAATTCAGCTCTTGGGGGACCGAGTATGACGACCGGCAAGGCGAGCGGCGAGAAGAACGCCGGCATGGCCACTGGCGGCCCTGACGAAACCGTCGGGGGGGGGCATTATGCCACCGTTATGGTTTGGCAGGGTGTTCGGCCTGATGGACGAGGCTGGGTTATGAAAAACGCCGCCCGGGACGGAGCGGCGTGATGGTCATGCTTGGCCGAACAGCTCAGCCGGCCAGCCAGTACGACGGGTGCGCCTCCAGCCAGTTCTTGAGCGACTTGGCATCGTTGACCCGCGCGGCGCTGCCGCCGGCGGCCAACAGCACGATGATCAGCGGCTTGGTGCCGACGTTGGCGTACATCACCATGCAGCGGCCGGCTTCCTGGATGTAGCCGGTCTTCTGCAGGCCGATGTCCCACTCGCCCTGACGCACCAGCGCGTTGCTGTTCTTGTAGTGCAGCTGACGGCCGTTGACGATGGTGGCGAAGTGCTCGGTGGTGGTGCTGTCCTGACGGATCAGCGGGTATTGGGAGGCGGCCTTCACCATCAGCGCGAGATCGGCGGCGGTCGAGGTGTTGCGCATGTCGAGGCCGGTCGGGTCGTAGAACACCGTGCTATGCATGCCGAGACTAGCGGCCTTCTGGTTCATCTTGGCGACGAAGGCCTGCAGCCCGGCCGGGTAGGAGCGCGCCAGCGCGTGGGCGGCGCGGTTCTCCGACGACATCAGCGCTAACAGCAGCAGCTCGCGGCGGGTCATCGTGGTGCCGACCGCCAGGCGCGAATGGGTGTTCTTCAGCCGGTCGATCTCGGCGTCGCTGACCGTCACCGATTCGTCCATCGACACACCGGAATCGAGGATCACCATCGCGGTCATCAGCTTGCTGATCGAGGCGATCGGCATGCGCTGGTTGATATTCTTCTGATACAGCGGCTCACCGGTGGCGCCGTTGATCACCAGGACCGAACTGGAACTAAGGCGTGGGGCGGTTTCGGCCAGCATCTGGCTGGCCACTTGCACTCCTTGTGCCAGCGCGTAGGGGGCCACGACCGTGGCGGCGCCGCACAATGCCGCGGACACCAGCCAACGGGCTGCGAGTCTGAGCATAAGGTCACTCTCCGTTAAACAGATTAGAGCGAGCCGGGCCGCTGCGAAAACACGCAGAAACGGCGACCCTCTCTCGCTCTATGGTTGATTCGTACCGCATTGTAAACAAGGAATTAATGCCGTGGGTGGTTAAAAGCGTCCTCGGCGTCGCTTGACGCGACAGGCTCGCGTAAAATGAGCCTAGCCCTGTCATTCGTCGCCGCGGACGGGGTTGACCGACCTTCCGTCACCCACTCCCGGCACAGCCTTCGAGACCCGTTCGCCATGCTCGTCACCTATCCCGACAGCCCGTTCAAACTGCACCAGCCGTTCCCACCGGCCGGCGACCAGCCGACCGCGATCGCCCAACTGGTGGAAGGACTCGCCGACGGACTGTCCTACCAGACACTGTTGGGCGTCACCGGTTCCGGAAAAACCTACACGATGGCCAATGTGATCGCCGCCACCGGCCGGCCGGCGATCGTCATGGCGCACAACAAGACGCTGGCCGCGCAGCTCTACAGCGAGATGCGCGAGTTTTTTCCCGAGAACGCGATCGAGTACTTCGTGTCGTACTACGACTACTACCAGCCGGAGGCGTACGTCCCGAGCCGCGACCTGTTCATCGAGAAGGACTCGAGCATCAACGAGCACATCGAGCAGATGCGGCTGTCGGCGACCAAGTCGATCCTCGAGCGCAAGGACTGCGTGATCGTCGCCACCGTGTCGGCGATCTACGGTATCGGCGACCCGTCCGACTACCACCAGATGATCCTGCACCTGAAGGAGGGTGAAAAGCTCCAGCAGCGCGAGATCATCGGCCGACTCACCACCATGCAGTACGACCGCAATGACATGGACTTCGCGCGCGGCACCTTCCGGGTGCGTGGCGACGTGATCGACATCTTCCCGGCCGAAAGCGCCGAGACCGCGGTGCGCATCTCGCTGTTCGACGACGAGGTAGAAACGCTCACCCTGTTCGATCCGTTGACCGGCGTCACCCGCCAGCGCGTCGGGCGCTACACGGTGTTCCCGTCCAGCCACTATGTGACGCCGCGCGACACGGTGCTGAAGGCCTGCGAGAAGATCAAGCTGGAGTTGGCCGAACGGATCGAGTGGTACCAGAAGGAGGGCAAGCTGGTCGAGGCGCAGCGCATCGAGCAGCGCACCCGCTTCGACCTGGAAATGCTGTACGAGATGGGCTTCTGCAAGGGCATCGAGAACTACTCGCGGCACTTCTCCGGGCGCGGCCCGGGCGACCCGCCGCCGACCCTGATCGACTACCTGCCCAAGGACGCGCTGATGTTCATCGACGAGTCACACGTCACCATTCCGCAGGTCGGCGCGATGTACAAGGGCGATAGGGCGCGCAAGGAAAATCTGGTCGACTACGGCTTCCGCCTGCCGTCGGCGGTAGATAACCGGCCGCTGAAGTTCCACGAGTTCGAGCAGATGATGCCGCAGACGGTGTTCGTGTCGGCCACCCCGTCGGTGTACGAGCAGGAGCACGCCGGCCAGGTGGTCGAGCAGGTGGTGCGCCCGACCGGCCTGGTCGACCCGGTGATCGAGATCCGCCCGGTTGGCACCCAGGTCGACGACCTGCTGTCGGAAATCCGCGCGCGCATCGAACTCAACCAGCGCGTGCTGGTCACCACGCTGACCAAGCGAATGGCCGAACAGCTGGCCGACTACTACACCGAGCACGGCGTGAAGGTGCGCTACCTGCACAGTGACATCGACACGGTGGAGCGGGTCGAGATCATCCGCGACCTGCGCCTCGGCATGTTCGACGTGCTGATCGGCATCAACCTGCTGCGCGAGGGCCTCGACATCCCCGAGGTCAGCCTGGTGGCGATCCTCGACGCCGACAAGGAGGGCTTCCTGCGCTCCGAGCGCTCGCTGATCCAGACCATCGGCCGCGCCGCCCGCCACCTGGAGGGCAAGGCGCTGCTCTACGCCGACCGGATCACCAACTCGATGCAGCGCGCGATCGACGAGACCGAGCGGCGCCGCGCCAAGCAGCTGGCGTTCAACGAGGCCAACGGCATCACGCCAAAAGGGGTGGAGAAACGCATCAAGGACCTGATCGACGGCGTCTACGGCGGCGAGGCAAAGCTGAAGGATCGCCTCGACATCGCGCGCGTCGAACAGATGGACGAGAAGGCGCTGGCCAAGGAAATCAAGCGGCTGGAAAAGGAAATGCTGGCGGCGGCGCGCAATCTGGAGTTCGAGTCCGCCGCCCGTTTGCGCGACCAGTTGAAGACGCTGAAGGAGCGGGCGTTTATCGGCGGGGTATAGGCGCCTTCGGCCAACCTTGCGTCGAGCCTAGCACGGCGGCGGGCACCGGGGACACCGGTTGCCCGCCGCCGTTTTTGATGAGGGCTATCTGATCGCGCTTACTTTAGACACGCCGGCGGCGCGTATACCGTCGGCGATCTGCCGGCTGATCGCCAGCAGCGCTTGCTCCTGCGCCGCGATCAGCGCCGGATAGCCGGCGCCGGCGGTCGGTGCCTCGGCGCTGACCGGGCCGGCGGCCAGCGTCTTGCCGCGCGCGACCAGTGTCCAGGTGCCGGCGAGGCGCACCGATAGGCCGACCCGGTTGTCGATCGCCTGCACGTCGAGCAGCAGCTGGCGGTCGGCTTCCGGCATGCCGACCACCGGGTAGAGGTAGACGCGGGCGAGGCCGAGTTCGCGGCGCAGATTGCCGGCCAGCGCCTCGGCCAGGTTGCGCTGCAGCGAGCCGGCCCAGCGCTGCTGTTCGAGGATGGCGAGCCGGTTGTCGCCCTGGTCGATCACCAACTGCGGCCTGTCGTGCGCGGCCGGCACCGTCACCGGGCCGACCAGCAGGTTGCGGTTGTCGCCGGCCGGGTTGGTCGGCGCGGGCGCCAGTGCACGCAACTGGTAAAACTGGGCGGACGGCGAGGCGCAGCCGGCCAATAGCGCTGCGAGGCCGGCCGCCAGCGTCAGGCGCGCGATCATGGTTTGTCCTCCTGTTTGCCCCGGACCAGCGCCTCGGGGTGACGTTCCAGATAGTCGCTCAGCGCGCGGAAACTCTGTGCCGCCTTGCTGACCTCCTGCGCGGCGGCGCGCACGTCCTGCTGCGCCGGCGAGTCGGGCGACAGCGTGCGCTGCGCCGACTGCAGCGTGTCGTTGAGCTGCTGCAGCGTCTTCTGCGCCTCGGGCGCGACTTGGCCGTTCAGCTGTTTCATCAGGCCGTTGGCCTCGTTTAGCGTCTTGTTCAGGGTGTCGAGGTTCTGCTGCAACTGCTTGCCGATGGTGTCGAGCGGGATCTTGTCGAGCCGGGCGGCGATGCGTTTCAGCGTCGCCTGCAATTCTTCCAGGTCGCCCGGGGTGGTCGGCAGCTCGAGTACACCGTTGCGATCGACGATGTGTCCCGGCTTGGCGTTAGGGAAGAAGTCGAGCGCGACGTAGAGTTGGCCGGTCAACAGGTTGGCCGAACGCAACTGGGCGCGCAGGCCCTGCGCGGCGATGAATTCGAGGCGGCGGTCGCTCTCGTCGGTGGTGATGCTCTGCCGCGACAGGTTGCGCAGCCGGCTCGGGTAGACGCGGGCCTGCACCAGCATGTCGAGGTTGTTGCGTGCCTTGTTGTACTCGACGCCGATCTTGGTGACCTCGCCGAGCAGGATGCCGCGGAAGTCGACCGGCGCACCGACGGTCAGGCCGCGCAGCGATTGGTGAAAGCGGAACAGTATGGTGCGGACCACCCGATCCGGGCTGCGCAGCGCCTGCTCGCGGTCGCGCGCCAGCGTGAAGCTGGTGTTCGGTGCGGCCTGCTCCATTGTCTCGTCGCTGTCCGGGGTTTCGAAGGCGATGCCGCCGAGCACGATGCTCGCCATCGACTGGGTGTTGAGCTTGACGCCGTTGGCGTCGATTTTCAGCTCGACACCGCTGGCGTTCCAGAAGCGGGTCTGCGGGCTGACGAACCGGTCGTACGGCGCTTCAACGAACACCGAGACGGCGACGCTGTGACCAGTCGGGTCGAGCTTGTAGCCGATCACCCGGCCGACCGCGATGCGTCGGTAGTAGAGTGGGGCGCCGACGTCGAGCGAGCCGAGGTCATCGGCGATGAGCTGGAACTGCCGGCCGGGCTGGTCTCCGGTGATGATCGGCGGGACATCGAGGCCGGTGAAGTCGCGTCGTTCCTTCTGCGCGTGGCCGACGTCGAGGCCGATGTAGGCGCCGGACAGCAAGGTGCCGAGGCCCGACACGGTGCCGCCAGCGATGCGCGGCCGCACCACCCAGAAGCGGCTGTCGTCGACCAGATATGGCTCGATGTCGCGCGACATCTGGGCGGTGGCGACGATGTGCTTGCGGTCGGGGCTGAAGGTGATGGCGGTGACCTCGCCGACGTCGACGTCCTTGTATTTGATCTTGGTCTTGCCGGCTTCCAGCCCCTCGGCGCTCTTGAACGCGATCGTGATGGCCGGGCCGCGCGACAGCACGGCGTGGATCGCCAGGTAGCCGGCGATCACCGCCGCCACCGCCGGAATCAGCCAGACCAGCGACGGGCTCCAGCGCCGTCGCGGGCGGACCTCGGCCGGTGGCGGGGTGGGCGAGACGGGCTCAGTCACGGTTTTCTCCGATCGGGTCCCAGATCAGCCTGGGGTCGAGGTTCATGGCGGACAGCATCGACAGCACCACCACGCCGGCAAAGGCCAGCGCGGCCGGTCCAGGCAGGATGGTGGCAAGCGTCTGCAGCTGGACCAGCGAAACGAGCAGGCCCAGCACGTAGATATCGAGCATCGACCACGGCCCGACCACCTCAAGGAGCCGGTAGAGCCGGGTGCGTTGCAACGGCGCCCAGTCGGAGCGCAGCTGGATGGTGATCAACAGCAGGAACAGCGTCAGTACCTTGGCGAACGGCACCAGAATGCTCGCGACGAATACCACCAGTGCTAGCGGCCAGGAGCCGGAAACCCACAGGTATACCACGCCGCTCATGATCGTGTCTTTTTGTGTTCTGCCAAGCGATGTGGTAAGCATGATCGGCATCAGGTTGGCCGGAAAGAGCAGGATCGCAGCGGCGATCAGAAACGCCCAGGCGCGCTGCAGGCCGCCGGGGCGACGTGGGTGCAGCGGCGCTTCGCACCGCGGGCAGTAGCCGTGCTGGCCGGGGGGCGGTGCCTGGCAGAGCAGGCCGCAGCCGTGGCATTGCACCAGGCCCATCGCGGTGGCGGTCAGCGGTTTTTGCATGCGTCGTACTGCCTCCAGATCTCATGCGGGTCGAACGCCCCGGCGGTGGCGGCGAGCAGCACGATCAGCGCGCCGAACGACCACAGCCCGAGGCCGGGCAGCACGTGCGCCATGTGGGCGAGTTTCACCAGCGACACCAGCACGCCGATCAGGAACACCTCGACCATCCCCCACGGGTGGATCAGTCGGATGAGGCGCATTAGATCGGCAAAACCCGGCGGCGGCTTGCGGAGGTTGAGGAAAAACAGCAGGTAGCAGACCGCCGACAGTTCGAGCAGCGGCAGCACCAAGGTGGTCAGCGCCACCAGCGCGGCGACCGGCGCCATGCTCTCGTGGTAGAGCGTCAGCGCGGTGCCATACAGCGTCGCGTCGCGGCGGATGCCCCGGCTTTCCAGTTCCAGGATCGGAAAGGCGTTGACCAGGATGAACACCAAGAGCGCGGCGCTGCTGTACGCCAGCGCGTGCTCGATGCTCCGGGTGGTGTCGCGGTAGAGCAGCGCGCCGCAGCGGCTGCAACGCGCCTCGCCGCCGGGGGGCAGGGCGGTCTCACGGTAGACGAGATCGCAGTCGTGGCAGGCGATCAGGGCGTGATGGTTATCCGGCGATGGCTCAGGCATGCAATGGCTCGCGGGGTCAGGAGTCCAGGGGACTCACTTCCGACACTATAAAGGCAAAGCCGCCGCGTTGCAGGGCAAGGCGGCGGTCGGCCGAGCGTGAAGGGTGCTCAGGATGGCTTGCGCAGCAGGCAGCTCTGATAGCGACCGTTCACCTTGTTGGCGAACCATTCGGTGGTCAGCGTGTGGGTGAACTTCGGGCTGATCAGCTCGATCTGCGGGATCCGTTCGCGGGCGACGCGCGTGCCGGTACTCTGGTCGGCCAGCGCGTACAGCTTCAGGTAGAGCGGCGTCTGGGCGAAGCCGGCGGCCTTCTCCAGCTTCAGGTCGCGCTGGATGTCGGCGCTGCTGAGACCTAAGCGCCTGCCGAGCGACAGCACCGCGGTCTGGGTATTGCTAGTCTGGCTCGACGGGGTGCGGTCCGGGTTGTACAGCAGCAGGTCGCCGTCGAGCGCCAGCTTGCGGCCGGTCAGCCGGGCGACCGCCGCCTGGAACGCCGCGTTGCGGCTGGCGTAGCGTCCGGCGTTGAAGTCGGCGAAGCGGTAGATCATCTGCGTGTACGGCGCCGGGTACTGCAGCAGGATGGCGGTGCCGAAATAGACGCTGCCGCGGCGAGTGAACACCTCGTCGCGCAGACTGGTTCTTAACTGGTAGGGGAAGGGCCAGGCCTTGACGTGCGATTCGGCGAACGCCACGCTGACCTGCATCGGCCCGCCGTCGCGGATCGGGTTCTTGTGCTCGAACGCGGTCTGGCTGAACGGCACCTCGCGCACCATGTCCTCGAACAGTGCGTTCATCTGGCGCTTGGTGCGCAGCGTGTCGATCCGCTCCTTGTAGCTGCGGCCGTCCGGCGAATTCTTACGCAGCGCGGTCTCCACCACCACCATCGGGATGTGGTACTTGTCGGCGCGCTTCTGGATCTCGCCCCAGACGATTTGCGGCAGTCGCGCCATCGCCGGGTCGGACTGCAGGTTCGACTCCTGGTCGGCCACCGCGATCACCGCACAGAAGTATTCCGGGGTGTACGGGATCTTCAGCGCGGTGAACGCGTTCATGATGTCGTTGAGCCAGCCCTTGCGGTCGTCGGCGTAGTGGGGCAGCAGCTGGTTAAGCAGGATGCGGCCCTGCTTTTCGTCACGCCAGGCCGGTGCGGCGACCGGTTTGGTCGCGCTGGGCTGCGCCGGTGGTGGTACGGTGTCGAGGCCTTCCGGCGGCATCGGCACCGCCAGCGGCTCGGAAGCGGCTTGGTCGGGCGCCGGCGCGGTGATTGGGGCGGCGGGCTGGGAGGTGGCGCAGGCAGCGAGCAGGCCGGCAAGCAGCGGGGCGACAAGCAGGGAACGGTAGGACACGGGGCATCCGCAAAACGGTAAAGACCGCAAGAGTAGGCGGCCGCCGGGCGGGCGGCAAGGGGCAAGCGTCAGCGCTGCCGCGCCGGCCGCCACAGTCGCGGCCATGGCAGAGCAAAAGATTTGCTGCGGATTCGGCGCGCGGGTCGCTACGCTGTTAACATATTTGCGCCCGAAATTCGACCGGGCAGGACAAGAGTGCGCCGGCAGGGCCGGCGCAATGGGTGGTCGGGCTGTACAAAAGGTTGAAGAATCAAGCAGATGATCGCAATCCTGTTTTGCTGTACCGGCAATATCTGCCGCTCCCCGACCGCCGAAGCCATCCTGCGCGCCAAGCTGGCCGCGGCCGGCCTCGCCGGGGAAATCACTGTCGATTCGGCCGGCACCCACGGCTATCACGTCGGCGAGGCGCCCGATGCGCGCTCGACCGCGGCGGCGCGGCGGCGCGGTTACGACCTGTCGACGCAACGCGCCCGCCAGGTCTGCCGCGACGACTTCAACCGTTTCGACCTGATCCTCGCCGCCGACGCCGGCCACCTCGCCGAGCTCAAGGCGCTGGCCCGCCCCGGCGACCGGGCCCGGCTGGCGTTGATGCTCGATTCGCTCGACCCGCCCGGGCAGCCAGTGCCCGACCCGTACTACGGCGGCGCCGCCGGCTTCGAACAGGTGCTCGACCTGCTCGAAGCGGCCTGCGACGCCTGGATCGCGCACTGGCAGGCCGAGGCGCACTGACGTGATGGAAGCGGTGTTCGCCGACCCGGCGCTGGCCCGGTACCAGCAGCAGTTTGCCCGCCTGGGCGGCGGCGTGGCGCTATGCGACGCCCGTTCGGCCGGCCTGGTGTTGCGCTACGCCAATCCGCGACTCGGCGAGCTGTTGGCGACGAGTGTCGACCAGCTGCCGGGCCAGACCCTGGCCGAACTGGTCGCATCGGCCAGCTACCCGGGCGACGCCGCGCTGCTCGCCGCGCTGGCCCGGCAGGGCCGCTGGGCGTTCGAGCGAGCGGCCGATGACGGGCGCTGGTTGACCGGCCAGCTGCTGCCGCTGTGCGACGCCGGCGGCCGGGTCGACTACCTGTTGTTGCTGCTCGACGATGCGTCGGCGAACCGCCAGCACTACGTCGAGTTCGAACGCAACCGGGTGCTGCTGCAGAAGCTCACCCAGATTCATACCCGTTTCATCCAGAAGGACGATCCGCATCAGCTGTTCAGCCTGCTGCTCGAACTGTTGCTGGCCGAGACCGACAGCGAATACGGCTTCATCGGCGAGGTGTTGCGCGAGCCGGACGGCACTCCCTATCTCAAGGCGCATGTGATCAGCGACATCGGCTGGGACGAGGCGAGCCGGGCGCTGTACCGCCAGCACGCCAGCGGCGGCATGCTGTTCCGCAACCTCGATACCCTGTTCGGCGCGACGCTGACGAGCGGCAAGACGGTGATCGCCAACGATCCGGCCAGCGACCCACGCGCCGCCGGCACCCCTCCGGGTCACCCGGTCCTCCATAACTACCTCGGCCTACCGCTCTACCATCGCGGCGTGATGATCGGCATGCTCGGCGTCGCCAACCGGCCGGGCGGTTTCGCCGCCGAGCTGGTCGCCAGCCTGATGCCCTTGGTCAACAGTTGCAGCGCCCTGTTGGCCGCGCAGCGCAGCGAGCGCGAACACCACGCGGCGGCGCAGCACCTGCAGCAGAGCGAAGGCCGGCTGCAGGCGGTGCTCGACAGCCTGGCCGAGGGGCTGATCCTGGTGTCGTGCGACGACGAGATGCTGCTGAACAATCCGTCGGCCGAAGCGATTCTCGGTCTGTCGCATCACGAGCTGTACTCAACGCTGCGCAAGGCGTTCGGCTGGCAACCGTTGTGCAGCGACGGCAGCCCGTATCCGGTCGAGGAATTTCCGTACCGCCGCACCTTGCGCGACGGCCGGCCGCTCAGCGGCGAGGTGCTGGGGCTGCGGCGCCCGGACGGCCGGCGCTGCTGGATCTCGATCAACACCCGGCCGCTGTTCCAGGCCGGCGAAGAAACGCCGTTTGCGGTGATCTGCTCGTTCAGCGATATCACCCGCCAGCGCACCGCCGAAATGGCCTTGGGCGACAGCGAGGCGCGCTGGCGGCTGGCGCTGGAGTGCGCCGGCGACCTGGTGTTCGACATCAACGTCGACACCGGCGAGATCGATACGCCGGAATGTTGGTGCGCCTTCCTCGGCGTGGCCGCCGGGCTGGAGGGGCGTGCGCTGCTGAAAGAATGGCGGCGCCGCATCCACCCGGACGACCTCGAACGGGTCAACCATCTGATCAACCAGCACATCGCCGCCCATTCCGAACGCTTCGAGGCCGAATACCGGCTGCGCTGCGAGCACGGCTGGCTGTGGGTGCGGGTGCGCGGCCGGGTGCTGCGCTCGGATAACGGCGCGCGGCGAATGATCGGCACGCTGTCGGACGTGACCGAACAGTACCGGCTGCTCGCCGACCTGGGCCGTTACCGGCAGATGATCGCCGTCACCTCCGACGCGATCGCGTTCTTCTGCAACGACGGCCGGCTGCAGATCGTCAACGACGCGATGCTGGCGCTGTTCGGCCAACCCCGCGCCGCGGTGTTGCAGCGCACGCTCGGCGACTGCCTGGGCGAGGACCTGGCCGACTTCCTGCTGACTCGGCTCGGCGACGCGCCACGGGTGCATTTCCAGCGCTGGCTGCCCTTGCCGAACGCCGGTCCCGGCGTGTTCGACGTGCGCTTCGAGCGCCTCGACGCCACGCTCGACCAGCCGGCCGGCCTGATGCTGGCGGTGCGCGACGTGACCCGCCGCGCCCGCGACAGCGAGCTGCTGCGCGAGGTGCAGCGGGTGGCGGTGATCGGCGGCTGGGAAGCCGATCCGCAGCTGGAACGGGTGCACGCCACCGACGGTGTCGCCGCCGCGCTCGGCTTGCCTTGGCCGGAGGCGGGCACGGGGCTGGCCGGACTGTTCGCGGCGCTGCCCGAGGACGGCCGGGTCCGGCTGACCGAGGCGGTGGCGCAGGCGTTCGCCGACAGCGGCGAGCTGGCGCTCGACCTGCGGCTGGAGCGAGACGGCGCGCCGCGCCACGTGCGCTTCCGCGGCGAGGTGCGGGCGTTCGGCGAGAGCGAGCGGCGGCTGGTCGGCGCGGTGCAGGACGTCACCGCCGAGAAACGCGCCAGCGCCGAACTGAAGCTGTCGGCGCTGGTGTTCGAGCATTGCAACGACGGCGTGTTGGTGATGGACGCCGCGCTGACGATCATTTCGGCCAACCCGGCTAGCTGCCGGCTGTTCGGCTGCCATGCCGAGCGCCTGCTCGGTCGCCGCCCGGACGCGCTGATGAGCGAGCCGGGCGCGGCGCTCGACGTGTGGCGGCTGGCTGCCGGAGCGGACGGCTGGTCGGGCGAGCTGGTCGGCCACCCACGGCGCGGCGACGACCTGGCGCTGTGGGGCACGCTGTCGTGCGTGCGCGACAGCCACGGCGTGCCGTCGCACTATATCGCGGTGATCACCGACTTTTCCGAACGCAAGCGCGCCGAGGCGCAGATCGCGCAGATGGCGCGCTACGACTTCCTGACCGGCCTGCCCAACCGGGTGGTGCTGGAGGAGGCGCTGAGCCAGGCGATCGAGCGCGCCGAGGCGGCCGGACGGTGCTTTGCGCTGCTGTTCGTCGACCTCGACCGCTTCAAGAACATCAACGATACCCACGGTCACTCGGCCGGCGACCAGATACTGCGCGACGTCGCCAACCGGCTGCAGGCGGTGGTCGGCAGCGACGGGCTGGTGTGCCGTTACGGTGGCGACGAGTTCGTGATCCTGCTCGAGACGCTGGCGACGCCGGCGGCGGTCGAGCCGCTGCTCGGCCGGCTGCAACGGGCGGTGGCCAACCCGACCGACATCGGCTTCGGCCTGTTGATGCAGGTATCGCCGAGCATCGGCGTCAGTTTTTACCCGCAGGACGGCGAAGAGGCCGAGGCGCTGCTCAAGCACGCCGACGCGGCGCTCTATCAGGCCAAGGCCGGCGGGCGCGACACCTATTGCTTCTTCCAGCCGGAGATGAAGCAGCGTGCCGCCGAGTACCTGGCACTGGAGATCGCGTTGCGCCAGGCGCTGCCGCAGCAACAGCTGTCGCTG
Organism: Crenobacter sp. CS_VA4; assembly: GCF_055597485.1. Taxonomy (NCBI): domain Bacteria; kingdom Pseudomonadati; phylum Pseudomonadota; class Betaproteobacteria; order Neisseriales; family Neisseriaceae; genus Crenobacter; species Crenobacter sp. CS_VA4. Next base: position 130,769 of record NZ_JBVMAE010000007.1, on the reverse strand, counting down.
CACTTCCAGCCGCAGTTGGAGCTGGCGAGCGGCCGGGTCGACTCGATCGAGGCGCTGCTGCGCTGGCGCCACCCGACGCTCGGCCAGGTGGCGCCGGACCGCTTCATTCCGATCGCCGAGGAGACCGGTCTGATCGTGCCGATCAGCCTGTGGGTGGTCGAGCAGGCGCTGGCGCTGGCGGCGCGGCTGCGCGCCGAAGGGCGCTCGGTGCCGGTGGTGGTGAATCTGTCGGTCAGCCAATTCCGCGCCGAGGTGATCGACGTGATCTGTGAGCGGGTGCGGGCGAGCGGCCTGCCGGCCGGTTCGATCGACGTCGAGGTGACCGAAACCATGCTGCTCACCAATAGCGAGAGGGTGCTACAACTGCTGACCGAGCTGCGCGAGACCGGCATCGGCCTGGTGCTCGACGACTTCGGCGTCGGCTACTCGAGCCTCAGCTACCTGCGCCAGTTCCCGTTCCACAAGGTCAAGATCGACCGCTCGTTCGTCGCCGAGCTGCCGGTGCGCGACGACGATGCGCTGATCACCCGGGCGATGATCGACCTGGCGCACGGGCTGCGCCTCAAGGTGGTCGCCGAAGGGATCGAAACCGCCGAGCAGGCGGCTATGCTTCGCAGCATGGCGTGCGACGTCGGGCAGGGTTACTGGTTGGCCGAACCGTTGCCGCTGCCGGCGCTGCTGACATTCCTGGACGAACACGCATGAGCAACACCTCGTTTTCGCCGTTTCCGGTCGCGCCGAGTCTGAGCGCCGACGTGATCCTGCCGCGCCAGCCGTACCGCCAGGGTGGGATTCGCCAGACGGTGATCCTGATCGGCGCATCGACCGGCGGCACCGAAGCGCTGCGCGTGCTACTGTCGGCGCTGCCGACCCAGATGCCGCCAATCCTGGTCACCCAGCATATGCCGGAGATGTTCACCGCCTCGTTCGCCAGCCGGCTCGACGCGCAATGCGCGCTGCAGGTGAAGGAGGCCGAGGCGGGTGAGCGGCTGCGCCCCGGGGTGGCATACATCGCCCCCGGCCATTCGCACCTGCTGCTCAAACCGGTGGCGCCGTCCGGCTACCAGGTCGAGCTCAACCCGGGCGCGCCGGTCAACCGTCACCGGCCGTCGGTCGACGTGCTGTTCCGCTCCGGCGCCAACGGCGCCGGCCTGCATGCGATCGGAGTGATTTTGACCGGCATGGGACGCGACGGTGCGAGCGGCCTATTGGAGCTGAAACAGGCCGGCGCGCGCACCATCGCCCAAGATGAAGCGAGCTGCGTGGTGTTCGGTATGCCCAAGGAGGCGATCGCGCTCGGCGCCGCCGACGAAACCCTGCCGCTGAGCGCGATCGCCGCGCGCCTGGTGGCGCTGGTCGGCCAGCGGCCGGCCTTCCTGTCATTATGAAGTGAACTGCCCGTGATGAATTCCTTGCCCATTCTGGTGGTGGAAGACGATGCCGACCTGCGCGAGGCGCTGGTCGACACGCTGACCCTGTCCGGCTACCCGGTGCGTGAAGCGGCCGACGGCGAAGCGGCGTTGCGCTGCCTCGCCGCCGAGCCGGTCGGCCTGGTGATCTCCGACGCGCAGATGGCGCCGATGGACGGCTATGCCTTGTTCGACGAGGTGCGCCGTCGCCATCCCGGCCTGCCGTTCATCCTGATGACCGCCTACGGCGTGATCGAGCGGGCGATCGAGCTGCTGCGCGCCGGCGCCTCGCACTATCTGCTGAAGCCGTTCGAGCCGGTGCAACTGATCGCCGAGGTGGAAAAGTATCGCTTGCGCGGTGCGCCGAGCGGCGACGCGGTGGTGGCGGTCGCGCCGTGCATGCGCCAGCTGTTCACCCTGGCCGAACGGGTGGCACAGTCCGATGCCACCGTGTTGATCGGCGGTCCGAGCGGCACCGGCAAGGAGGTGCTGGCGCGGTTCATTCATCGCCATTCGGCGCGCGCGGCTGGGCCGTTCATCGCGATCAACTGCGCGGCGATCCCCGACAATCTGCTCGAATCGACGCTATTCGGCCACGAGAAGGGGGCTTTTACCGGTGCCAGCGCCTCGCAGCCCGGAAAATTCGAGCAAGCGCAGGGCGGTTCGCTATTATTGGACGAAATTAGTGAGATGCCGTTGGCATTGCAGGCTAAACTGTTGAGGGTGCTGCAGGAGCGCGAGATCGAGCGGGTCGGTGGGGCGCGCATCATCAAGCTCGACATCCGCGTGCTGGCAACCACTAACCGCGACATGCCGGCTGAAGTGGCGGCCGGGCGGTTCCGCGAAGACCTGTATTTTCGGCTCAATGTGTTCCCGCTGAGCGTGCCGGCATTGGCCGAACGGCGCGAAGACATCATGCCTTTGGCACGTAGTGTGCTTAAGCGATACGAGACCGACGCGGGACGGGGCTCGCTGGCCTTTTCGGCCGACGCGGAACGTTGTTTGACAGCCCATGGCTGGCAAGGCAATATCCGCGAGCTTGAAAATGTCATTCAGCGGGCGGTGATTCTTGCCACCGGCTCGGAAATTCTTGCCGCCGATCTGCTGCTCGACCCGCCGTCAACACCGGAGCCCGCGGTGGCGCCGCCGGTGCTGGCCGGGAGCGCGACGGAAAATGCGGCGCTGGACATCAAATCGTTGGAGAAGCGACACATTCTCGACACGCTGGCCGCGGCCGGCGGAGTCAAAAGGTTGGCGGCCGAACGCTTGGGGATGAGCGAGCGGACGCTGCGTTACAAATTGGCGCGATATCGTGATGAAGAGGCGGCCGGGTTCCCGGCGGCCGAATGGATTGGGGAAGTGCAATGACGACACAGAACATCGATATGCTGCTCTCCGAGCTGCGCGCCAGCACGGCGCTGGCGGCCGGTAAGCCGGTAGCCGCCGCCGAAACGCCGCAAGTCGAGTTCTCCGACGTGCTCAAGTCGACACTGGATCAGGTCAACTCGGCGCAGAAGACCTCTGAAGACCTGCAGAAGCGCTTCGAGCTGGGCGATGAGGGGGTTAACCTGCAGGACGTGATGGTGGCGATGCAAAAGGCCAGCCTGTCGTTCCAGACGATGGTGCAGGCACGTAACAAGCTGGTGTCGGCGTATCAGGAAATCATAAATACCCAGGTCTGAAAAATAATTATGCAGGTTGTCGTTTAAAATAATCACAAAATTTACAACCAGCGTGTATTATACCTTCCGGCTAAGCAAGTGGCATAAGCTTAGTGGTCTCACCATGGGGTATGGGTGTATCCCTACGGGTGTGTGTTGCCGAAACTAAATAATTACAAATTCATCAGAATGTCAGATCAGGTCGAGAATGCTACGCCTGCATGGCGGAGCCAGGTCAATCGGGTGGTTGACCGCTTTAAGGCATTGCCGCTGAGCCGCAAGCTGTTGTTTGCCGGTGCCGTGGCGGCCATCGTGTCGGTCGTGATCGGGGTGGCGCTGCTCAACCGCACACCGTCCTACAAGGTACTGTTCGCCAATCTGTCGGATCGCGACGGCGGCCAGATCACGTCGGTGCTCCAACAGCAGAACATTCCCTACCAGCTCGGTGACGGCGGTGTCATTTCGGTGCCGGCGGATAAGGTCTATGACGTTCGGTTGAAACTGGCGAGCCAGGGGCTGCCCAAAGCGGGCGGCGTCGGTTTCGAGCTGATGGATAACCAGAAGTTCGGTATCAGCCAGTTTGCCGAGCAGGTGAACTACCAACGCTCGATCGAGGGCGAACTGGGCCGCACCATCGAATCGGTGTCGTCGGTCAAGGCGGCCCGGGTGCACCTGGCAATCCCGAAGCAGAGCGTGTTCGTGCGTGATGCCCAGCCGCCGACCGCGTCGGTACTGCTCGACCTCTACCCAGGGCGGATGCTCGACGCGGCGCAAGTCGCCGGCATCCTCCATTTGGTGTCGAGCTCGGTGCCGGGGCTGTCGCCGAAGAACGTCACCGTGGTCGATCAGGACGGCAACCTGCTGTCCAGCCTGCCCGATCTCAACAACGCCTCCGGTCTCGACCAGCGCCAGCGCACCTTCGTGCGCGACCTGGAGGGCGACTACACTAAGCGGATCGAAGCGATCCTCGAGCCGATCTTCGGCAAGGGCAATGTGCGCGCCCAGGTGACCGCGCAGATCGATTTCTCCGAAGTCGAGCAGACTTCGGAAACCTTCCGTCCTAACTCGTCGCCGAACCCGTCGGCGACCCGCAGCCAGCAGATCGTCGAAAAGCTCGCCAACGGCGCGCCGCTGCCGGGTGGCGTGCCCGGAGCGCTGAGCAATCAGCCGCCGTCCGCCGCGTCGGCACCGATCTCGCTGCCGCCGGGCACCGCACCTGGTTCGGTGACGTTGTCCGGCCAGCCGATGGGCGCCACCGGCACGCTGGATCGTGAGATCACCACCAATTACGAAGTCGACAAGACCATCCAGCACGTCAAGCAGCCCAAGGGCAACGTCAAGCGCCTGTCGGCCGCGGTGGTGGTCAACTACCGGCTGCTGCCGGATCGTAACGGTGAGCTGAAGCCGACCGCGCTGACCGCCAAGGAGGTCGAGCAGATCAATAATCTGGCTCGTCAGGCGATCGGCTATAGTCAGGATCGCGGCGACAGCCTGAACGTGGTGAACGCGGCGTTCGCCGGTGTCGAAGGCCCGGCCACGATGCGGGAAAAAGTGATCGACTTCATGTCGGCCAACGTCTGGGAACTGGCCAAGTACGGTCTGCTCGGCCTGGCGCTGCTCTACCTGATCTTCGGCGTGATCCGGCCGATCATGCGCGACGTGGTCCGTCCGGCCGCGCTGGAACCGGCGCTGGCCGGGGCTGGCGGCCCGATGATGGCCGGCGAAGGCCCCGCCGGTTCGCTGCTGGCCGTGGTCGACGACGAGGAGGGCACGACCGCCGCCGGCAGCGTCGACGGTCGCGAGGTGATGCGGCGCCAGTACGCCAGCAACCTCGAACACGCCCGTGAGCTGGTGAAGGCCGATCCGCGCATGGCGGCCCAGGTAATCAAGGAATGGATCAGCGCCGATGAGTGATGCCGGTATCCGTCGCAGCGCGGTATTGCTGTTCAGCCTGGGCCAGGCCCAGGCGGTGGAAGTGTTCAAGTACCTCGGCCCGAAAGAGGTGCAGAAGCTGTCGCTTGCGATGGCCGCGATCAACAACGTCAATCACGACGAGGTCGACAGCGCGGTCAACCTATTCCGCGATCAGTGTGCGCAGCGCGCCAGCATCGGCGCATCGGACGAATACCTGCGCAATGTGCTGACCGAGGCGCTCGGCGCCGACAAGGCAGGCAATCTGCTCGACAAGATCATGCAGGGCGCCGACAACAGCGGCATCGAGAGCCTGAAGTGGATGGACCCGTCGTCGGCGGCCGACCTGATCCGCAACGAGCACCCGCAGATCATCGCGACCATCCTGGTGCACCTCGAGCCGGACATGTCGAGCGGCATCCTGCAGTGCTTCCCGGAGCGCCTGCGCAACGAGGTGCTGATCCGTACCGCGACGCTGGAAGGCGTGCAGCCGACCGCGATCCGCGAGCTCAACGATGTGCTGACCCAGCTGCTGTCCGGCTCCGACCGCATCAAGAAGAGCGCGGCCGGTGGCGTGGGGCTCACCGCCGAAATCCTCAACTTCATGGGCTCGAACGTCGAGGTGTCGGCGCTTAACTATATCCGCGAATACGACCCGGAACTGGCGCTGCGCATCCAGGACAAGATGTTCGTGTTCGAGAACCTGCTCGATATCGACGACCGTTCGATCCAGATCATCCTGCGCGAGGTGCAGTCCGACTCGCTGGTGATCGCGCTGAAGGGCACCAGCGCCAGTCTGCGCGAGAAGATCTTCAAGAATATGTCGCAGCGCGCCGCCGAGATGCTGCGCGACGACCTGGAGGCCAAGGGCCCGGTCAAGCTGGCCGAAGTCGAGGCCGAGCAGAAGGAAATCCTCAAGATCGTGCGCAAGCTCGCCGACGAGGGTCAGATCGTGCTAGGCGGCAAGGGTGGTGATGAAGGCCTCGTCGAGTAACGCCGTCCTCAGTGGCGCGGCCTTGCCGGCATCGGCCTGGTCGCCCTGGCAGTTCGCCGATCTGAACGTCCGTCCAGTCACGCCGACCGTCGCGGAGCCGGCTCTGCCGGACGCGCCGGCGGTCGTGGCCGAACCTGCCGAGGTGCAAGCCGAGGTGGCGTCGTCGGTCGAGGCAGTGATCGAGCCGGCGCTGAGCTACCCGACGGCGGCCGAGCTGGACGCGATCCATCAAGAGGCCTGGCAGACCGGCTACGACGCCGGTCATGCCGCTGGCCTGACGACCGGGCAGCAGGCCGGCGAGGCGGCCGGCCGCGACGCCGGAATGGCCGCCGTGCACCAGCAGTTCGCCGACGCCTGGGCGCCGCTCGCACAGCTGGCGGACTCGCTGGAGGGCGAGATCGCCCGCTTCGAGCCGGTGCTGGCCGACGACCTGTTGCAGCTGGCCTTGCTGCTGGCCGGCAAGCTGGTCGGCAGCGAAGTGGCGAGCCGGCCGGCCGTGCTCGAACCGTTGTTGCGCGACGCGCTGCTGGCCTTGCCACCGAACCTGAAGGCGGCGCGCTTGCGCGTCAATCCGGACGACCTGGCGGTGGTGCGCCGCTTCCTCGAGCGCGAGGCGCCGCAGACCGTTTGGCAGTGGGTGGAAGACCCGGCGATCGAACGCGGAGGCTGCCTGATCGATTCGGACGGTGCGCGGCTGGATCTGACGCTGACACGACGTCGCGAGGCGCTGGCCGCCGCGCTGGGTCTGACTTCGCGGGAGTTGGTGGATGAGCGGGCTGATTGAGCGGCAGCGCCAGTATCTGGCCGACTGCGCCGAGGCGGCGCGGCGGGCGCCGCTGTGGCAGGCGAGCGGCCGGCTGACCCGGGTCACCGGCATGGTGATGGAGGCGACCGGTCTCAAGTTGCCGGTCGGCAGCGCCTGCCAGGTGCTGCTGTCGGAGGCGCAGCGGGTCGATGCCGAGGTGGTCGGTTTTGCCGGCGACAAGGTGTTCCTGATGCCGCTCTCCAATGTTTACGGGCTGGTGCCGGGCATCCCGGTGGTGCCGGTGGCGAGCGACCATCCGCCGCGCTTCGGCCAACGGCTGGCTGAACACGGCCGCAGCGCACAAAGCGGTCGAATGGTGCCGGTCGGTGACAACTTGCTCGGCCGAGTGCTCGACTCGTTGGGCCGGCCGCTCGACGAACAGGGTCCGATTCACCCGAATGCCTACGCGCCGCTGTACGCCGCGCCGATGAATCCGCTCGACCGCGCGCCGGTCGAGGATGTGCTCGACGTCGGCGTGAAGGCGATCAACGGCTTGCTGACGGTCGGTCGCGGTCAGCGTCTCGGTCTGTTTGCCGGCTCCGGTGTCGGTAAATCGGTCTTGCTCGGCATGATGGCGCGTTTTACCAAGGCCGACGTGGTGGTGGTCGGGCTGATCGGCGAGCGCGGTCGCGAGGTGAAGGACTTCATCGAGAACATCCTCGGTGCCGAAGGCCGGGCGCGCTCGGTGGTGGTCGCCGCGCCGGCCGACATGCCGCCGCTGATGCGCCTGCACGGTGCCGCTTACGCGACCGCGTTGGCCGAGCACTTCCGTGCCGAGGGCAAGCAGGTGTTGCTGCTGATGGATTCGGTGACCCGTTACGCGATGGCGCAACGCGAGATCGCTTTGGCGATCGGCGAGCCGCCGGTAACGCGCGGCTACCCCCCATCGGTATTCGCCAAGCTGCCGCAATTGATCGAACGCGCCGGTAACGCGCAAGAGGGCGGCGGTTCGATCACCGCCTTCTACACGGTGTTGTCGGAGGGCGACGACCAGCAGGACCCGATTGCCGATTCGGCGCGGGCGATCCTCGACGGCCACTTCGTGCTGTCGCGGCAGTTGGCCGAAGCCGGCCACTATCCGGCCATCGACATCGAACAGTCGATCAGCCGGGTGATGGTCGACGTGGTGACGCCCGAGCAGACCGGCCTGGCGCGGCACTTCAAGCAGCTGTACTCGCGCTACCAGCGCAGCCGCGATCTGATCAGCGTCGGCGCCTATGTGCCCGGTTCCGATCCGGTGCTGGACGAGGCGATGCGCCGCCAGCTACCGATGGCCGGTTTCCTGAACCAGGCGATGCACGAGGCGCACGATTACGTCGCTAGCCTGGAGCAGTTGGCCGCAGTGCTGCATTGACGGCCTGAGGAAGACGAATGTTCAAGAGCCAGTACGCGCTGCTGTTGAGACTGGCCGCTGAGAACCAGCAGGCCGCCGCCGAACGGATGCGTCTGGCACAGGGTCGGCTGCAGGCAGCGGAAGAGCGGCTGCGCCAGCTCGGCGGTTTTCGCGAGGAATACCGCAACCGCAGCCTGACACAAGGTGCGCAGGGTATCGCGCCGGTGCTGTGGCAGGACTTCCAGCGCTTCCTGTTGCGACTCAACGAGGCGGTCGACACTCAGCAGGGCGAGGTCGACCGGGCGATGCAGCGCTTCTTGCTGGAGCGGCAAGGTTGGCAGGATGCTAGGAAGCGCGAAAAGGCCTTCGAGAAGTTGTTGGAACGAGAAAGAGCGTTATGGCAGTTGGCCGAAGGCCGGCGCCAGCAGAAAGTATCGGACGAATTTGCGACCCGACAATTCTGGGATCGACAGAATGTCTCCCAGGGCGAAGCGTCTTAGTCGATAATTGGCCCTCTATCTGCATGGGATAGTCCGTCACTCAACGTGAAAGAATAATCATGACGATCCGTGTACAAGCCTCGACCGCCGTGCCGGCTGCGCCCAGCGGCGCCGCCAGCGTCGTCAACGATACGCCGAACGACCTGTTTGCCGCGCTGCTGGGCAGCCAACTGAGTGCCGTTACCGCGCTGCCGGGCAAGGCACAGGGCGGGAAATTGGACGCGGCACTGGCCGACGGCAAGGGGGCGAGCCACGAGGCGGCCGACGGCGAGGCCGGTAAGACCGCCGCCGCCGCGGTGGATCCGGCCACCTTGCTGGCGATGCCGGTGTTCGTGCCGCCGGTGATGGTGCAGCAGGCGGTGCAATTGCAGGCCGCCGCGCCGGCCGGAACGGCCAAGGCCGAGCCGCTCGCGGCGACGCTGCCCGGTGCGAACCTGCCGCTGGCTGACGCCGCACTGGGGACCGCTGGTAAAGAGGTCACCCCCCAAGTTGCCGCCTTAAACGCTTCAAAGGCAGAGCCTGTGCAGAATGGCCAATTGCAGCCGTTGGTGACCGGTGAGGCGACGGGCAAGAAGGCCGACAAGGCGCTGGAGCTGTTCCAGCCGGCGTTGAACGAGTCGGCTGCTGCCGGCACGCCGGCCAATGCCCATCCGCTGTTGGCCGAAGCCGTCGCGCTGGCCCAGCCGGCCGGGGCGCCGCCGGTGATGGTCGTCAGCGCACCGCAGGCGTTGCCGCTGACGATTCGCGAGCACCTCTCGGACAGCAACTGGTCGCAGGCGATGGGCCAGCAGCTGATGACGATGGTCAATCTGAAGTCGGACCAGGCGCATATCTCGCTCAACCCGTCCCACCTCGGCCCGATCGAGGTCTCGCTGAAGATCGAGCAGAACCAGGCGCAGGTGGTGTTTAACACGGTGACGCCGCAGGCGCGCGAGGCGGTGGAAAACAGCTTGCCGCGACTGGCGTCGATGCTGGCCGGCAACGGCATCCAGCTGTCCGACGCTCAGGTGTCGAGTGGCCAATCCGGTGACCAGCGCCAGGCGTTCTCGCAGCAGCAGCGTGGCCGGCGCCAGGATGACGGTGCCACCGACGAGCCCGAAGCGCTCGCGACGATCAAGGCGGCGCGCGGCATTCTGAGCACGTTTGCGTAAGCAGAATTTTTTGCCATTTCATTTGTAATGAAATGTCGAAAATAACCGATTAAATGATCAATACCTTTTGCTCGGACGATAAGACAACATGGCAATGGCAGATGAGAAAAGAAACCTGAAAGAGGCGGGCAAGTCGGGAGGGAGTCAGAAGCTGATGATCGTGGTGATCGCGCTGCTGGTCCTCTTGATCGGCGCGATCGGCGGCTTGGCCTACGTGCTGATCAACGGCAACTCGGCGCAGGGGGCGGTTGCTTCTGCCGAGCAGAAGAAACCGAAGAGCGGTCCGCCGATCTTCCAGAAGATGGACACCTTCGTGGTCAACCTGGCCGGCAAGGACGGCATGCTGCTGCAGGTGGAAATGCAGGCGCAGCTGGCCAACACCGACGCGCAGAAGGTGTTTGTCGACTACATGCCGAAGATCCGCAGCGGGCTGATCCTGTTGTTGTCGTCGAAGGGCGGCGAGGAACTGTCGACGCCGGACGGCAAGGTCAAGCTGAAGGCCCAGGTCAAGAAGATCATCAACGAATCGATGGACGGTGCCGGCGGTGAAGAGCCGGTGGAAAGCGTGCTGTTCACCTCGTTCATCATTCAGGCTCAGTAATTCATGGCTGACGATATCCTCTCCCAGGAAGAGGTCGACGCGCTGCTGCGCGGCGTGACCGGTGAAGAGGCGGCAAGCGAAAGCGCCAGCGACCGGGCCGGCATCCGCAACTACGACATCGGTCGTCAGGAACGGATCGTACGCGGCCGGATGCCGTCGCTCGAAATCCTGAACGAACGCTTCGCCCGCAACCTGCGCATCGGCCTGTTCAACTTCATGCGCCGCAACACCGAGATTTCGGTCGGCCCGGTGCGCGTGCAAAAGTACAGCGAGTTCATCCGCAACCTGGTGGTGCCGACCAACCTGAACCTGGTGCAGGTCAAGCCGCTGCGCGGCACCGGTCTGTTCATCTTCGACCCGGACCTGGTGTTCCTGGTGGTCGACAACCTGTTCGGCTCGGACGGCCGCTATCACGTGCGGGTCGAGGGGCGCGACTTCACACCGACCGAGCAGCGCATCATCCAGCGGCTGCTCGACGTGGTGTTCACCGAGTACAAGAAGGCGTGGCAGCCGGTCTATCCGCTCGACTTCCACTACGTGCGCTCGGAGATGAACACCCAGTTCGCCAACATCGCCACGCCGACCGAGGTGGTGGTGGCGATGACCTTCCACATCGAGCTCGGCGCGGGCGGCGGCGACTTCCATGTCTGCCTGCCGTATTCGATGATCGAGCCGCTGCGCGACGTGCTGTCGAGTACGATGCAGGCCGACCGTACCGAGGTGGACAACCGCTGGGTCAACCTGATGAAGCATCAGGTGCAGGCGGCCGAGGTGGAATTGGTGGCGACGTTGGCGCACGCCGAGGTAACGCTCAGCCAGATCTTGAATCTCAAGGAAGGCGATGTGGTCACGCTGGACATTCCGGAGACCATCGTCGCCGACGTATCCGGCATCCCGGTGCTGGAGTGCCGTTACGGCATGCTGAACGGGCGCATGGCGCTCAAGGTAGAAAACATTCTTGCCAGCGCCCTGGAGATGGGCGAGCTGGGCATGGGAGACAACAGCCGTGGCTGATGAAGATTTGCTGAAAATGGAAGACCAGGCCGCCGGCGAGCAGGCATCCGCACAGGCTGACGCCGACGCGATTTCGATGGACGACTGGTCGGCCGCGCTAGCCGAGCAGGAGACCACGGCGGCGGTCGAGCTGCCCGACGATTTCGCCGCGCCGAGCGCCGCCAGTGAATCGAGCACGCTAGACGACTGGGCGGCCGCGTTGGCCGAACAGGAGGAAAGCGAGCCAGTCGCCGAGGCGGCCAAGCCGCAGGTGGCGCCGGCTACCAACCTGTTCCAGGATTTCGGTCAAGCGAGCGGTTCGATCACTGGCGGCAACGCGTCGCAGAATCTCGACATGATTCTCGATATCCCGGTGCAGATCACCGTCGAACTCGGCCGCACCAAGATCGCGATCCGCAACCTGCTGCAATTGGCGCAGGGCTCGGTGGTCGAGCTCGATGGTCTGGCCGGTGAGCCGATGGACGTGCTGGTCAACGGCTGCTTGATCGCGCAGGGTGAGGTGGTGGTGGTGAACGACAAGTTCGGCATCCGCCTGACCGACATCATCACGCCGGCCGAGCGGATTCGCCGGCTGCAGAAATAGTGCCGCGGTTCGGCCTTCTGGTCGTGGGTCTGTTGCTTTGCAGCATGGCCCGCGCGGCAGCGACGGCAGCCCCTCAGCTGCCGTCGCCCGTTATGGGCGTGGTGCAGGTGGTGCTGGCGCTGGCGCTGGTGGTCGGCGCGATCCTGGCGTTGGCCTGGGCGGTGCGTCGGCTGCAGGGTGGGGCGTTCGGCGTAGCGCAGCACCTGAAGGTGGTCAGCGGCGTGATGGTCGGCTCGCGCGAGCGGGTGGTGATCGTCGAGTTCGCCGGCGATTGGCTGGTACTCGGCGTGACCGGCCAGCAGGTCACGCTGTTGGCGCGCGAACCGCGCCCGGCCGGCCTGCCGCCGGCCGCCGGCGGCAGCGAGCCGCCGTTTGCCCGTCTCCTGAAATCGGCGCTCGCCGCCAGTCGCCGCCCGTCGGCCGATTCGTTTGATACCGGTTCCCCGAAGTGAAGCTCCGTTCCCTGTTTGTCGCCGGCGCGCTGTTGAGCGCGGCCGGCTTGGCCGAAGCGGCCGGTCTGCCGCTGCTGTCGAGCACTCCAGCCAGCGGAGGCGGGCAGCAGTACTCGCTCAGCCTGCAGATGCTGCTGTTCATGACCGCGCTCGGTTTCATCCCGTCGATGCTGCTGATGATGACGGCGTTCACCCGCATCGTGATCGTGCTCTCCTTGCTGCGCCAGGCGCTCGGCACCGGCCAGTCGCCGCCCAACCAGGTACTGGTCGGCTTGGCGTTGTTTTTAACCATCTTCGTGATGGGCCCGACGCTCGACCAGGTCTACAGCAAGGCCTGGGTGCCGTTCTCCGAAGACAAGATCAGCTTCCAGCAGGCGCTCGACGCCGGCAGCGGGCCGATGAAGGAGTTCATGCTCAAGCAGACCCGCGAGAAGGACCTGCAGTTCTTCATCGAGGTGTCGCAGTCGGCGAAGCCGGCCACCCCGGCCGACGTGTCGATCAAGACGCTGATCCCGGCCTTCGTGGTCAGCGAGTTGAAGACCGCGTTCCAGATCGGTTTCATGGTGTTCATCCCGTTCCTGATCATCGACCTGGTGGTGGCGAGTATTCTGATGGCGATGGGCATGATGATGGTGTCGCCGGTGATCATCTCGCTGCCGTTTAAGATCATGCTGTTCGTGTTGGTCGATGGCTGGACGCTGCTGATGGGCTCGCTGGTGCAGAGCTTCTATACCGGATGAACTTCCAACTGACGGGGCTGACCGAGGCCGATATCCCGGCCTGTCACGCGCTGTTCGTGGCGAGCGTGCACGGTCTCGCCGGCCGCTTCTACAGCGCCGAGCAGTGCGCCGCCTGGGCGCCACCGGGCGAGATGTCCCCGGCCTGGCGCGCCGGCTGGGCCGAGCGGCTCGGCCGCGCCTGGGGCTGCAAGGCGCTCGCCGACGACGGGCGGCTGGCCGGCTTTGCCTGGCTTTGTCACGACGGCGAGTTCGACATGCTGTTCGTCGCGCCCGAGTGTGCCGGGCAGGGGCTGGCGGCGCGGATGATCGCCGCGCTCGAGGCCGAGGCCCGCGCCGTCGGCGTCGAGAACTTCACCGCCTGGGCCAGCCACGCCGCCCGGCCGGTGTTCGAGCGCGCCGGTTACCGGCTGCTGCGCGCCAATCGGGTGGAGCGCAACGGCGTTACGATCGACAATTGGCTAATGAGAAAGGCGCCGGCAACGGCGCACGAGGAGTAAGGATGGGTCCGGAAGTCGTCATCAATATCGTGCAGAACGCGCTCTACGTAATGATCCTGGTATCGGCACCGGTGCTCGGCGTGTCGCTGCTGGTCGGCCTGTTGGTGAGCATTCTGCAGGCGGCGACGCAGATCAACGAGATGACGCTGACCTTCATCCCGAAGCTGCTGGCGATGTTTCTGGTGCTGGTGCTGGCCGGGCCGTGGATTCTCAACACGCTCACCGATTACACCACCCGGCTGTTCCAGAGCATTCCACACGTGGTCGGCTGATGGCGGTCGTCACGATTACCGACGGGCAGATCAACGCGCTGGTCAGCGTGTTCGTCTGGCCGTTCGCCCGCATCATCGGCCTGTTCGTCGCCGATCCGCTGTTTGCCTCGAAATCGATCCCACGCCGTTTCAAGGCGGGCTTCGCGCTGATGCTGACGCTGCTGTTGGCGCCGCTGCTGCCGCCGTTGCCGGCGGTGCCGCTGGTGTCGGCCGAAGGCATCCTGATCGTGTTCCAGCAACTGCTGATCGGCGTGACCATCGGCTTCGTGATGCGCATCGTGATCACCGCGGTGGAGATCGCCGGCTCGCTGATGGCGACGCAGATGGGGCTCGGCTTCGCGAGTTTCTTCGATCCGCTGCACTTCGCGTCGGTGCCGGCGGTGTCGCGGCTGCTGTCGACGTTCACCTTCCTGTTGTTCCTATCCTTCGACGGTCACCGGCTCGTGATCGAGACGCTGCTCGACAGCTTCCGCTCGATGCCGATCGGCACCGCGCTGCCGCTGACCGACTTCAAGACCTTGGCCGAATGGGGCGGGCAGATGATCGGCTGGGGGCTGTGGCTGGCCTTGCCGGTGGTCGGCGCGCTCTTGGTGACCAACCTTGCGATCGGCGTGATGACCCGCGCCGCGCCGCAGTTCAACATCTTCACCTTCGGTTTCCCGCTGACCTTGCTGGTCGGTTTCATCGCGATGTACATCGCGCTGCCGTTGACCGTGCCGGCGATCGAGACGATCTATCGCGACGCGTTCGGCTTCCTCGACGCCCTGCTGAAGGTCACATAGCTTTCTGCTAAACTGCGGTGAATTTCCGGTTGTTGAACTGACGACAAAGCGTGCCTAGGCACGCTTTGCAGCATTTTCGAGGCGATTATGGCTGGCCACAGTAAATGGGCAAACATCAAGCACAAGAAAGAACGCGCTGACGCCAAGCGCGGCAAAATCTTTACCCGTCTGATCAAGGAGATCAACGTGGCGGCCCGTTTGGGCGGCGGCGATGCGGCGATCAACCCGCGCTTGCGCCTGGCGATCGACAAGGCGCTCGACGCCAATATGCCGAAGGACAACATCCAGCGTGCGGTCGACCGCGGTGCCGGTAACCAGGAGGGCGTCGATTACCTGGAACTGCGCTACGAAGGCTACGGCATCGGCGGCGCGGCGGTGATGGTCGACTGCCTGACCGACAACAAGACCCGCACCGTCGCCGACGTGCGCCACGCCTTCAGCAAGTACGGCGGCAACCTCGGCACCGACGGCTGCGTGGCGTTCCAGTTCAAACACGAAGGTTACCTGTTGTTCGCGCCGGGCGTGAACGAGGACGCACTGATGGAAGCGGCGCTGGAAGCCGGTGCCGAAGACGTGGTCACCAACGACGACGGCTCGATGGAGGTGCTGACCGGCCCGTACGAATTCGCCGACGTGAAGGCGACGCTGGAGGCGGCCGGCTTCAAGGCCGAAGACGGCGAGGTGACGATGCGCGCGCAGAACGAGACCGTGCTGGCCGGCGACGACGCGGTGCGCATGCAGAAGCTGCTCGACGCGCTGGAAGACCTGGACGATGTGCAGGAGGTGTATACCTCCGCGGTACTCGAAGACTAAGCGAGCCTCGTTTGGTCAACCGGGCCTGCCTGTGTAGGGGCAGGCCCGTTTTTGTTTCTCTGAATAGGTAATCCCCGATGGCGATCGATAACGCGTTAGACATTTGCTGGAATGGCAAACCCGACGAGGTGGCGTTTCTGGTCGAATTCATGCTCTGGGAGTGCTCGCTCGACCAGGCGCCGGAGCGTGCCGAAGTGATCGAGTGGGAAAAAGTGCTGCAAAAGCGCGGCGGCAAGTTCGAGCGTTACGCCAAGCTGTGCCACGAGTGGCTGCGCCAGAATCCGTAATGGCCGTGCCGTTCGGCAGGCCGAAGCGGGCGGCGTGGCTGACGCTGGGCGTGCTGTGCGTTCGTGGGGCGGTGTAAACTAGCCATGTCCATAACAACAGGGGCAGGGCGGCTTGGGTCGCGCTGCCGGGGCCCGGGTTCAGGAGACCCGCGCGCCTCCCGTCCGCGCTAGCGGCGGCCTCATCCGCTCTACAAAGCCAAGAGGATTCCATGTTCCAGACCCACACCGACCGCCGTAACCGTTTGCTGGCCCTGATGGGCAAGGGGATCGCCGTACTGCCGACCGCGCCCGAGGTCACCCGCAACGCCGACACCCACTACCCGTACCGCGCCGACAGCCACTTCGTCTACCTGACCGGCTTTGCCGAGCCGGAGGCGATGCTGGTGCTGGACGCCGACAAGGGCCAGAGCATCCTGTTCTGTCGCGAGAAGAATCTGGACCGTGAGATCTGGGATGGTTTCCGCTACGGCCCGGCCGGTGCCCGCGAGGCATTCGGCTTCGATGCCGCCTACCCGATCGCCGAGCTGGACCAACGCCTGCCGGAGCTGCTCGGCAACCGCGCCGACGTCTACTGGCCGGTCGGCCGCAACGCCGCGTTCGACGCCCGCGTCGGCGGCTGGCTGGAACGGGTCCGTGCCAAGGAACGCCAGGCGATCGCCGCGCCGGCGCGCTTCCACGATCTGCTGCCGCTGATCGACAGCCTGCGCCTGATCAAGGACGCCGGCGAGATCGACACGCTGCGCCGCGCCGGCCAGATCAGCGCCGAAGCGCACGTGCGCGCGATGCAGGCGACCCGGCCGGGCCTGTACGAGTACCAGGTCGAGGCGGAAATCCTGCACACCTTCGTGCGCCACGGCGCGCGCTTCCCGGCGTACGAGAGCATCGTCGCCGGCGGCGCCAACGCCTGCACGCTGCACTACGTCGGCAACAACGCACGTCTGAACGACGGCGAGCTGCTGCTGGTCGACGCCGGCTGCGAGCTGAACGGCTACGCCGGCGACATCACCCGCACCTTCCCTGTCAACGGCAAGTTCAGCGGTGCGCAGCGCGCGGTCTACGAGATCGTGCTGGCGGCCGAGCTCGCCGCGATCGACGCGGTGGCGCCGGGCGTGGAGTGGAACGTGCCGTCCGACACCGCCTTGCGCATCCTCGCGCAGGGCATGGCCGATCTGAAGCTGCTCTCCGGTAGCGTCGACGGCATCATCGAGTCGGGCGCATACAAGCAGTTTTATATGCATGGCATCGGCCACTGGATCGGCCTCGACGTGCACGACGTGGGCGGCCGCTACCGCGACGGCGAGATCATCCGCTTCGCGCCGGGCATGTGCACCACGGTCGAGCCGGGCCTCTATATCCGTCCGGCCGACAATGTGCCGGCTGAATTCCATAATATCGGTATCCGCATCGAGGACGACGTGCTGGTGACGCGCGAAGGCCGCGAGGTGTATACCGCCGACGTACCGAAGCGCATCGACGAGATCGAAGCGCTGATGGCGCGCTAACCCTGCAGGAGCATTGATGAGTCGGCCGAGTGAAACCGTGCCAGAACATGTCGAGATCGCCGTCGTCGGCGGCGGCCCGGTCGGCGCGCTGACCGCGCTGCGGCTGGCCCGGGCCGGCCGCAGGGTGGTGCTGATCGAGGCGCGCGACCCGTCGACGAAGCTCGCCGACGCGCGCGCGATCGCGCTGTCGTGGGCGAGCCTAGCGTCGTTTGCCGACGCCGGCGTGGTGATTCCCGACGCGGCATTGACCTCGATCGACACCGTACACGTGTCGCAGCAGGGCAGCTGGGGCCGTACCGTGCTGTCGCGCGACGACCTGGACCTGCCGCGGCTCGGTGCGGTGGTCGACTACCCGGCGCTGGCCGAAGCGTGTCAGGACGCGCTGGCCGCCGCCGGTGTCGCCGTGCTGTGGCGCACCCGGGTGACGCGGGTGGCGACGCTCGCGGCGTTCGCCCGGCTGACGCTGAGTCGCGACGGCAAGACGAGTCCGCTGACCTGTCGGCTGGCGGTGCTCGCCGACGGCGGCGAGTTGGCCGAACAACTACCCGGCGTAACGCGCCGGGTGCACGATTACCGGCAGTCGGCCTTGCTCGCCGAGCTGCGTACCGAACGGCCGCACGACGGCGTCGCCTACGAGCGCTTCTCCAGCCGCGGCCCGCTCGCGCTGTTGCCGCACGGCGACGCGTTCAAGCTGGTCTGGACGCGCAGTCCGGAGGACGCGCAGGCGCTGCGCGACGCGCCGCCGGAACAGCTGATCGCACAGCTGGACGAGGCGCTGGGCGGCCGCTTCGGCAAGGTGCTCGAGGTGAGTGGCCGCGCGGTGTTCCCGCTGACGCTGAAACAGGTCAATCGCAGCGTCAGCGGCCGGGTGGCGCTGATCGGCAACGCCGCGCAAACGATGCACCCGGTCGCCGCGCAGGGGCTGAACCTGGGGGTGCGCGACGCGCTCGGCCTAGTCGATGCGACCGCGGCGGTGGCCGACCCCGGCGAGGCCGCGAGCTTGCGCCGTTACGCGGAGCTGCGCCGGCTCGACAGTCAGGCGGTGGTCGGCTTCACCCACGGCCTGGTCAGCCTGTTCGACGGCAACGGTCGCCTGGTGTCGCTGTTGCGCGGTGCCGGCATGAACCTGCTCGACCTGCTGCCGCCGGCGCGGCGCCGTTTCGCCGGACACCTGGTGTTCGGCGTAGGCACGGCGCGCTGAGTCCCCCGTTTCGGTTTTGCACAGAATGAACGATACCCAGTTTGACATCATCGTGGTCGGCGGCGGCCTGGTCGGCGCGAGCCTAGCGTTGGCGCTGGCCGACGGCCGCCGGCGCGTCGCCTTGGTCGAGGCGCGCGAGCCGGATTTCGGCGAGCTCACCAGCGGCTGGGACGCGCGTCTCTACGCGATCAGCCCGGTCAACCGGCGTTTTCTCGAACGGCTCGACGCCTGGCCGGGGGAAGAACGGCTCGGCACCATCGAGGAGATGGACGTCGCCGGCGACGCCGGCGGCCGCATCCGCTTCGCCGCGTCCGATGCCGGTGCCACCGCGCTGGCCTGGATAGCCGAGAACCGCTGGCTGCTCGCTGCGATCTGGCAGAGGTTGGCCGAAAGCCCAGTGGAACTGGTCTGCGGCGCGCTGCCGACCGCGCTCGCCACCACGCCGAGCCGGGCCGAGCTGACGCTGGCTGACGGCCGGGTGCTGAACACGCGTCTGCTGGTCGGCGCCGACGGCGCCAACTCCTGGGTGCGCGCGCAGGCTGGCCTGGCCGCCCGTATCGACACCTACGGCCAGAGCGGCGTGGTCGCCAACTTCGCCTGCGAGCGAGCACACGGCAACGTCGCCCGGCAGTGGTTCACCGGCGACAGCATCCTCGCCTGGCTGCCGATGGCCGGGAACCGCGTGTCGATGGTCTGGTCTACCAGCGATCCCGACGCGCTGATGGCGCTGCCGGCCGACGAGCTGGCCGCCAAGGTGGCGGCGGCCGGCGGTCACGAGCTGGGACACTTTGAGACGATCACCCCGGCAGCGGCGTTCCCGCTGCGGCTGATCCGCCCGGAAGCGACCGTCGCCGAGCGGGTGGTGCTGCTCGGCGACGCCGCGCACACCGTACATCCGCTCGCCGGCCAGGGCGTCAACCTGGGCTTCCAGGACGCCGCGGCGTTGGCCGAACTGCTGCGTAACGCCGCCGACCCCGGCGACTGGATGCTGCTGCGCCGTCACGCGCGCAGCCGGCTCGAGGCGGTACGCACCATGCAGCTGACCTGCGACGCCCTGTTCCGACTGTTTAACGGCAAGAGCGTGCCGGGGCTGTCCTGGCTGCGCAATACCGGATTGACGCTGACCGGCCGGATCGCGCCGATCAAGCGCCAGCTGGCGCGCCACGCGATCGGTTTTTGACTCTGCCCGCAGCCGGCCTGTGGTCGGCTGCCAACCCACACAAGGATAGTGAATGAAAACGTTGCTGCGCTCCCTGGTCCTGTCGCTCGGTTTCGTGCCGCTGATGGCCTGCTCGGCACCGGCCGCCGATGCGTCGGCGGTCAAACCGGCCGAGGTGAAGAAGGCCTTCGAGGCGCGCTTCCCGAGCCGTCCGGTACAGAGCGTCACCCCGACCCCGGTGGCCGGCATCTACGAGGTGGTGGTACAGGGCAAGCAGATCGTCTACACCGACGCCAAGGTCGACTATCTGTTCGTCGGCGACCTGATCGACACGCAAAAGCGTGAGAGCCTGACCGAGAAGAAGATGGCCGAGCTCAACAAGGTGGCGTTCAGTTCCTTGCCGCTGAACGACGCGTTCAAGGAGGTGCGCGGCAACGGCGCGCGCAAGCTGGCGGTGTTCTCCGACCCGGACTGTCCGTTCTGTCATAAGCTCGAGCGCGAGAGCCTGTCGCAGCTCGACAACGTGACGATCTACACCTTCCTGTTCCCGCTGACCTCGCTGCACCCGGACGCGATGCACAAGTCGAAACAGGTGTGGTGCAGCAAGGACCGCACCGTCGCCTGGACCGGCTGGATGCGTGAAGGCAAGAAGCTGAGCAGTTCGGCCGACTGCACCACCCCGATCGAGCGCAACCTGAAGCTCGGTGAGAAGCTCGGCATCAACGGCACGCCGGCACTGATCTTCGCTAACGGCCAGATGGTGCCGGGGGCGATCGACAAGGACGAGATCGAGAAACTGCTGAACGCCAAGTAAGCGATGATGCGCGGGCGGTTGGCGCTTGCGCTGGGTGCGTCGCTGCTGTTGCATGGTGCGGGGCTGGCGGTGATGGCCGTAGGTGCCGCACCGGCCGGCCGCCTCGGCGCGCCGCTGACGCTACGGGTGATCGCGCCAGCCGCGTCTCGCACGCGGCCGACGGTGCTTGAGCATCTACCTGCCGAGGCACCGGCGGACGTCGGCCAGTCCGAGCCGCCGTCGCATCGCTCCTACTCTCCCTCCGAAGTTGTCTCTCAACCGACCAGTATCGCGCAGGATAGCGCGCTGGGCGTGGCCGGCCCGGTCTACTACTCGGCGCGCGAACTCGACGTACGTCCCGAGCCGTTGACGCCGATCGAGCTGCCGGCCGGGCTGCTTGGTGCCGGCGCACCGGCGCGGCTGGTGCTGCGGGTCTATCTGAACGAGGCGGGCGGCGTCGACCGGGTCGAACCGGAACCGGGCGAGCAGGCCGGCGTCGACGTTGAACCATTGCTGGCCGTGTTCCGCCAGGCCCGCTTCAGCCCCGGACTGCGGCAGGGCGTGGCGGTGCGCAACTACAAGCGGATCGAGGTGGGAATGGGTTTTTCACCCTGAGCGGAGGCGTCGTTTGCCGGTGTCGGCTGGCCGCTTTCCCGAACGACATTTCATGGTAAATTCACGGGCGGCCGGCTGACCGGCCGACGGGCTAAGCTCTTACAACAACGACGCCTCATTCACGAAGGAAACCCCATGTCTGACCTGACCACTCTGTTTACCGAAGCGCAAGCCAATGTCAAAACGCTGGCCGAGCGCCCCGACAACCAGACACTGTTGCAGCTCTACGCCTTCTACAAACAGGCGACCGACGGCGACGTGCAGGGCGAACGCCCGGGTATGATGGACTTCATCAACCGTGCCAAGTACGACGCCTGGGACAAGCTCAAGGGCACCAGCAGCGATGAAGCGAAACAGCGTTACGTCGACGTGGTGAACGGATTGCTCGGGAAGTAAGCACCCAACGGGCCGGCTTGTGCCGGCCCTTGTTCAATCTACGTTTGAATGCCCTAGTGAATGACTGACCAAGTTTCCGATACCCAGAATCACCGCGTCGAGCAGGACGAGCTGTCGCTGTTCGACATTCTGGCCGTGCTATGCAAGCACAAGAAAGTCGTGCTGGGTCTGCCGGTGGCCTGTGCCGTCGCTGCCGCCGGTATTTCGTTGACACTGCCCAACCAGTACCAATCGTCGACGCTGCTGGTCCCGCCAACGACGATGGCGCCGGTGCTGCTGAGTCTGGCTGGCAGCGATCAGGTACGAGACAGCGTTCTCGACCAGTTCAAACTGCAGAATCATTACCAGGCCAGCGATCGCCAGGAAGCGCTGCTGGCACTCGATAACAATGTTAAGACCAGCCTGACCAAGGACCAACTGCTGGAGATCAAGGTGCTGGATCCGGATCCCAAGGTGGCGGCGGCGCTGGCTGACGGCTACGCCAACACGATCATCCAGGCCGCCCACGACAACCATCTGAGCCCGAGCTCGGCCTTCCAGTACACCCTGCAGTCGCGTTTGACCATCACCGAGCAACAGCGCAAGGAGGCCGAAAGCAAGCTCGCGTCGATTTCGCCTGTGTGGTCGAGCATGCTCTCCAACGAGGATCGTGCGATCGCCGCCGCCTTGGGGCAGATGCAGGCGGAGCTGGCCGCCAAGGAATTCTTCAACAGCAACGATGCCAAGCTGACCGACCCCTCCAGCTCCATCGTCAAGCTTCAGGAGCAGCTCGGCCTGTTGCGCCAGGATATGGCGGCCAAGCCGCGGTCTGGCGTGACTCCGGAGTTGCTCGCGGCTTATAGCGATATGGTGTTCTATTCCAGCCTGAAACAGCGCCTGCAGCAGTCGATGGCCTTGTCTAAAGCCCAGCAGGCCAACGAGATCCGCGTCGTGGCCAAGGCCGACGTCCCGCTACACAAGGAAAAGCCGAAGCGAGCGCTGATCGTGGCATTGGCCTTCCTGGCGGGCGGAATGCTCGCCGCCTTATACGCCTTCGCCAAAGAAGGCCTGGACAAGGCCGGCGGCTGGCGTCATGCGCTGCGCCGGGCAAACGGTCAAAAGTAAAATGAAACAAACGGCAGGCGAAGCGCCTGCCGTTTTGCTTTATTTGGTTTGCAGTCCAGCGTGAAAACCGCCGCGCCAGCTGTTCGGCCAACCCGGCAGGCTGGCGCGTCGTCATCGCCTCGCCCAACCGTCAACATCCCACAAGGAGTCACGACCATGAAGACCAAAGCCGCCGTCGCCTGGCAGGCAAGCGCCCCGTTGACCATCGAAGAAGTCACCCTGGAGGGGCCGCGCGCCGGCGAGGTGCTGGTCGAGGTGAAGGCTAGCGGCATCTGCCACACCGACTGGTACACGCTGTCCGGGGCCGACCCGGAGGGGTTGTTCCCGGCGATTCTCGGCCACGAGGGCGCCGGGGTGGTGCTCGAGGTCGGTGCCGGTGTCACCAGCCTGAAACCCGGCGACCACGTGATCCCGCTCTACACGCCGGAATGTCGCCAGTGCAAGTTCTGCCTGTCGCGCAAGACCAATCTGTGCCAGGCAATCCGCACCACCCAGGGCCGCGGCGTGATGCCGGATGGCACGTCGCGCTTCTCCTTGGACGGCCAGCCGCTGTTCCACTACATGGGCACGTCGACCTTCGCCAACCACATCGTGGTGCCGGAGATCGCGCTGGCGAAGATCCGCGATGACGCACCGTTCGACAAGGTCTGCTACATCGGTTGCGGCGTGACCACCGGCGTCGGCGCGGTGCTGTTCACCGCCAAGGTCGAGGCGGGGGCGAACGTGGTGGTGTTCGGCCTGGGCGGCATCGGCCTGAATGTGATCCAGGGCGCCAGGATGGTCGGCGCGGACAAGATCATCGGCGTCGACATCAACCCGCGCCGAGTGGCGTTGGCGAAGCAATTCGGCATGACCGACTTCATCAACCCGAACGAGGTCGAGAACGTCGTCGACGCGATCGTGCAGCTGACCGATGGCGGTGCCGACTACTCGTTCGAGTGCATCGGCAATGTGACGACGATGCGCCAGGCGCTCGAGTGCTGCCACAAGGGCTGGGGCCAGTCGATCGTAATCGGCGTGGCGGCGGCCGGCGAGGAGATCAGCACCCGGCCGTTCCAGCTGGTCACCGGCCGGGTCTGGAAGGGCTCGGCGTTCGGCGGCGCGCGCGGTCGTACCGACGTGCCGAAGATCGTCGACTGGTATATGGATGGCAAGCTCAATATCGACGACCTGATCACCCACACGCTGACGCTAGCCCAGATCAACGACGGCTTCGACCTGATGAAGCGCGGCGAGTCGATCCGCTCGGTGGTGGTGTTCTGAGGAGGGCGCGATGGAACTGATTAGCGAACACCGCTGTTTCGACGGCGTGCAGCGCTTCTACTGGCACGACTCGACTACCATCGATCTGCCGATGCGCTTTGCCGTCTATCTGCCGCCACAGGCCCGGTACGGCGCGGTACCGGCGCTGTTTTATCTCGCCGGGCTGACCTGCAGCGAAGAGACCTTCATGATCAAGGGCGGCGCGCAGCGCTGCGCCGCCGAGCTAGGCCTCGCGCTGGTCGCGCCGGACACCAGCCCGCGCGGCGCGAACCTGCCGGGCGAGACCGACAGCTGGGACTTCGGCGTCGGCGCGGGCTTCTATCTGGACGCCTCGCGTGAACCGTGGCGGCAGCATTACCGGATGGAAAGCTACATCGTCGATGAGCTGCGTGCGCTGGTGGTGGGCAGCCTGCCGATCGACGGCAAGCGGCTCGGCGTGTTCGGCCACTCGATGGGCGGTCACGGCGCGCTGACGCTGGCGCTGCGCCACCCCGACGTGTTCCGCTCGGTGTCGGCGTTGGCGCCGGTGGTCGCGCCGACGCAGTGTCCGTGGGGGCAGAAGGCGTTTGCCGGCTACCTGGGCGACGACCGCGAGGCCTGGCGCGAGCACGACGCCAGTGAGCTGATCCGCACGCGCAGCGCGCGCTTTCCGGGCGGCATCCTGATCGACCAGGGCCTCGACGACGGTTTCCTCGCCGAGCAGCTCAGGCCCGAGCTGTTCGAGGCCGCCTGTCGTGACGCCAGCCAGCCGCTGACGCTGCGTTACCAGCCCGGCTACGACCACGGTTACTACTTCGTCGCCAGCTTCATCGAGGACCACCTGCGCCATCACGCGCGCCTGCTCGGCCCGGCCTGAATCACGTCAGCCGAACGCGATCGCGTCAGCGCGGCACGGCCTGCGCGTCGGCGAAGGTGGAAGCCATTCCGGCCATTCCCGGTCTGTCAGGGCGTCCCCGCCAGCGTCCGCACAAACTGCATGCGGACAAAGGCTACGACTTCCGTCGCTGTCGCGAGCACTTGCGACGAAGGGGCATTCGGGCCGGAATTGCCCGCAGAGGTGTGGAAAGCCGCGAGAAACTGGGCCGGCACCGCCGGGTGGTCGAACGCACTCATGCCTAGTTTGCTGCGCTTGGCAAGCGGCGAATTCGCTTCGAACGGCGGCTAGCTACCCATTACTCCTTGCTCAAGCTGGCTTGTTCGTTGATTTGCTTACGCATTGCCGAACGGTTTTGTTAGCGGCTCTTATTGCCCGCTACTTGCTAGGGCCGTCCAGTGCGCGGGAGAGCCGGCATTGTCGACTGCGGCAAACAAGCCGCAGCGATTGGTGGTTGATGCCGCTCGACGACAGGCTAATCTACTGTAAGGTATCGGGAAACGCTTAGGGAAAGCCCTTTTTCGAGGAGGGCAAAACCATGTCCCAAAAGACGACAATGCCGCAGGCGATGAGCCGGCGGCCGGCGTTCGACATCGACGAAATCGCCGTGGGAAACGAATCGGTTCCAGTCCGAGAAGAAATGCTGGTGGAGCGCCCGTTCAGCCGCTTGACGCGCTTCGTCCGCGCCGGTGCTTCAGACCTGCCCAGGGTCGTTCTGGTGGCGCCGTTGTCGAGCCATTTCGCCTATGTCATGCGGGATACTATCGTCGGGCTGCTGCCCGCACACGACCTCTATGTCGTGGAATGGCGCGACGGCCGCGAGGTGCCGGTAGTCCAAGGTGAATTCGGCCACGACGAGAACATCGCCGACATCCTTCTACATTTGCACGGTATGGCCCCGGGCGTGCATCTGCTGGGGCTTTGCCAGTCGGTAGTGCCGGCCTTCGCCGCTACCGCACTGCTGGCGCAGGCCGGCGATGCCGCCGTCCCGCGCTCACTGACGCTGATCGCCGGTCCCATCGATCCCCGCGTCGCGCCGACGCGCGTCGGCCAGATGATCCGCAGCCATTCGCTGGACTGGCTGGAACGCAACGCGCTCACCACCGTCGGCCCGCCGTGGCCCGGCGCCGGGCGCCGCGTCTATTCGTCAGAAATCCAGCGCGCCGGACTGATGGCCTATCTGGCCCGGCACATGGCAACGGGCCGGGAATTGCAGCGCAAGATGCTGCATGACGATGGCGCCGACCCCGGGCGCCATCCCTTCATCGCCCATTACCTGTCGCTGATGGACCTGCCGGCACAGGTATTCCTCGATACCATGCGGGTGGTGTTCCACGAGGCCGCATTGCCGCGAGGGCAGATGCGCTGGCATGGCGTGCGCGTGGAGCCGCGGGCGATCGAGCACACGGCCCTTCTGACCATTGAAGGCGAGGAGGACGATATCGCCGGCATCGGACAGACCGCCGCCGCCCACGACCTGACCCCGATGCTGCCTATGGCCAAGCGCAGCCATCACCACCAGCCGGCCGTCGGCCATTTCGGTACGTTCCACGGCACGTCGTGGCGGCGCGACATTCTTCCCCTCCTCACCCGATTCATCGCGGACAATGAGTAGGGCGCAAGGTGGCCGCTGGTCTGTCCCAGGTTCGGTGGACACTAACTTAAGGCGGATAATGCCCACCAAGGAGTGTTCATGACCAAAACCCGTAGAAGTTTTCCCGAATCCTTCAAACGTGAGGCTGTCGGGCTGGTGCTGGTCGGCGCCTCGTTACGTCACGTTGCTCAGGCACTCGACATCAGGGCATCCTGGCGCGCAGACTTTCTGCACCGCATGCCGGAGATGGTCGCGCAGGTGGCGCCGTGGGTGAAAAACGGCGAGATTGTGCTTCAGGAAAGCATCGTCGACGGTTTCGAGCGGCTGCCCGAAGCGCTCGCCAGCCTATTCGAGGGACGGAATCTCGGCAAGCTGCTGGTGCGGGTGTAGGGCGTTAGCGTGGTCGAACGCGGGTTCGGCCATGCGTCGGGCCGGGAAAACAAAACGGCAACACCGTTACGGTGCTGCCGTTTTTGCGTATCGGGTCAGCGTGTCGACTCAGCAGAGCTCTTTCTGGCAGAAAGGCAGCTTAGAAATTGGCCGGCGTATTGGCGCTGATGATCTCCGCCTCTTCCTGCCCGATGTTGCGGAACTTGTGCGGAAGCGTGCTCGGGAAGTAATAGCCTTCGCCGGCCGTCAACACGCTGACTTTACCGTCGACGGTCAGTTCTATCGTGCCCCGGACGACCACGCCGCATTCTTCCCCTTCCGTATGGATGATCAGCTCTTCCCCCGTATCCGAGCCGGGCGCGTACAGCTCGCGCAGCATGCGCATCTGCCGGTGCGGTGAGGAGGCGCCTACCAGGAGGAGTTTCAGGCCACCACGACCCAGGTCCGGTTGCTGCTCCGAACGGAAAATGTAGGGGTCTTCCTGCGGTGGTTCGCCAAAGGTCAGGAACTCGCTCAGTGACATCGGAATGCCGCCGAGCAGTTTCAACAGGGAGCTGATGGATGGACTGACGCGATTCAGTTCTATCAGGGAAATGGTCGCGTTGGTCAAGCCGGCTCGCTTGGCCAGCTCACGCTGCGAGAGGGCGTAATGCTCGCGCACCATTTTGACTCGTAATCCAATATCCATAGTTGTACAGGGCTTCTTCGAGGATTGACAATGACGCTGTGCAGCTACCCGATTTCCCGGATGAAATGCGTTCCTAGCCCCGCAGTATACTGAAGCCGGCGGCTTGATTTATCGTTTCAAGCGCATTTTGTTATGCGATGGCTTCGTTGCAAAATTCGGCACGTGGCCCTGGCGGCGTAGGGGCTTCCTAGTACACTGCACCGTTGGGTAAGCCCGAACCCGCCACCTACCGCGCTAGCAGCGGGAAGTCCTGCACTTGAGAGCCGCTACTCCCGGCGTTGTTGCGCTGTCTTGCCGCACGCCGTGTACTGCTGCGGCAGAACGACGCGCAGGATCGCTCCGCTGAGTTTTGTTAGCGGCTCTGTTAAGGGTGAATAGCTCAGCGCCCCATCGGGGCGGATCGTCACGATAGAAGGCGCGGCATGATCCCTTCACAAAAACCGAACCCATGGTCGGCCTAGCCCGCCGGATCAGGCCGCTGTTGGCCCTGCTGTTGCTGGCGTGTCTGGCCAACGCTGCGCTAGCGCTCAACCTGGCGCCGGCCGAGCGCGCGTGGCTGAATACGCATGGCCCGTTGCGGGTCGGCATCGTGCTGCAGGCGCCTTACGCCCAGCTCGACCCGCGCACGCACAAACTCTACGGCGCCGACATCGAGCTGATGAACCTGCTGGCGGCCGAACTCAAGGCTCCGCTGGTATGGCAGTCCTACCCCACGGTGTCCGCCCTGGACGAGGCCGCGCGCGTCGGTGCCATCGATCTGGCCCCAGGGCTAGTGCAGTCACCGGCCGGGCTGAAGACCTGGCTCTTTTCCGACCCGTACTTGCGCGTGCCCTACAAGGTGGTGGGGCGCAGCGAAACCACGACCTCGGTGGAGCTGGATCAGTTGCCGATCAGCTATCGCGTCGCGGTACGCACGCCGAGCGCCGCGGCGAGGTTTCTGGCCGCCAACTACCCGGTACTGGGCCGCTCGGCCGCCGCCTCCGAACGCATCGCCCTGCAGCAGCTCTTGGCGGGCGAGGTCGATTACGCGGTGGTGGACGAGGCCCAGCTCAATCTGTTGCTGCGCGAGCCGGAATTCGCACGGCTATTGGTGGTGGGCGACACCGGCTACACCCAGTTGTTGCGCGTGGCCACGCGCAAGGACGCGCCCGAGCTGTCGCGCCTGATCGACCGTGCGTTGCTGACCATTCCGCGCAAGGATCTCAACCGGCTCTACGAGCGTTGGATTCTGCCCAGCTACCCGCACCTTACCGATACCATCTCGTTCTGGCGCAGGCTGGCGCTGCTCCTGGGGCTGCTGACCGCCGGGGCGGCGGCGGCCTGGCTGTGGAACGTGCGTCAGCGCCATTTCGTCGAGCAGCGCCTGGCGGCCGCCCGGCTGGACGTGGAACAGCGCGAAGCGGTGGAGGAGTCGCTGCGGCTGACCCAGTTTTCGGTGGACCTGAGCACGGTCGGCATCCTGTGGGTGAACTGGGACAGCCGGGTGCGCTACGCCAACCAGGCCGCGCAGACGATGCTCGGCTATCCGGCCGGTCAGGTGCTCGGCCGGCCGTTGTCGCAGTTCGAACCGAGCCTGGACATGGACCGCTGGCTCGCGCTGTGGGGCCGGGTGCGGCTCGAGGGAATGGCCAATTTTGAAACCGTCTGTCGGCGCGGCGACGGCAGCGGCTTGCCGGTGGACGTGTCCCTGAGCTTCTTGCGCTTTCGCGAGGCCGAATACCTGGTGGTGTTTCTCACCGATGTGACCGAAAAGCGTCAGGCGCGGGCGGCGCTGGAAGAGAGCGAGGCGCGGCTCAAAGGGATCGCGGCCAACGTGCCGGGGCTGGTGTTCCGCTTGGAGCGGGCCGCGCCGACGCAGGCGCCCGAACTCGCGTTCCTGAGCGAGGCGAGCCTGGCGCTGCTAGGGTATCCGGCGGCGGGTCTGCGTGCCTTGCCGGACGGCATCCGGACGCTGGTGCATCCGGACGATGTGGCCGCGTATCGGCGCAGCCGGCAGGAGGCACTCGCGGCCGAGGCCGACTGGCACTGGCAGGGGCGCATCCTGACCCGTGACGGCGAGCTGCGCTGGGGCGATCTTAAGGCGAGTGCCCGACGCTTCGACGATGGCCGCGTGGTGTGGGATGGCATCGTGTGGGACATGACCGCCAACAAGGAAAGCGAGCTGCGTCTGGCCGAGTCGCGCGCGATGCTGCGCGACCTGTCGGCCCACCTGGAGTCGGTGCGCGAAGAGGAAAAGGCGCGCATCGCGCGTGAGGTGCACGACGAGCTGGGCCAGGTGCTGACGGTGCTGAAACTGGAAACCTCGATGTGCGAATTGAGCTTTGCCCGGCTCGATCCGGGCTTGGCCGAACGGCTGCAGAGCATGAAGAAGCTGATCGCGCAGACCTTTTCCATCGTGCGCGACGTGGCGACCGCCTTGCGCCCGCCGATTCTGGACGCCGGCATCGGTTCGGCGGTCGAGTGGCAGGGACGGCGCTTCGAGGCGCGTACCCGGATCCCGTGCCTGGTCGTGGTGCCGGAGCGGCCGATCCGGCTGTCGGACGCCAAGGCGATCGGCCTGTTTCGCGTGCTGCAGGAGGCGCTCACCAATGTGATGCGCCACGCCGAAGCGCACACGGTGGAGCTGCGCCTCACCTTGGCCGAACGGCAGTTGGAGCTGACCATCGCCGACGACGGCAAGGGCTTCGAGCTCGAGCGCGACCGGCGCAGCAGTTCCTACGGCCTGATCGGCATCCGCGAACGGGTGTTGATGTTCGGCGGCCGACTGGATATCTACAGTGAACCGGGCGAGGGCAGTACGCTCACCATCACGGTTCCACTAGACGAGAACGAGGGGGAAACACGGTGATTCGAGTGGTGGTGGCAGAGGACCATACGATCGTGCGCGAGGGGATCAAGCAGCTGATCGGGCTCGCCGACGATCTGACCGTAGTCGGGGAAGCGAACAACGGCAGCTGCGTGTTCGACGTG
Organism: Crenobacter sp. CS_VA4; assembly: GCF_055597485.1. Lineage (NCBI taxonomy): Bacteria > Pseudomonadati > Pseudomonadota > Betaproteobacteria > Neisseriales > Neisseriaceae > Crenobacter > Crenobacter sp. CS_VA4. Next base: position 100,415 of record NZ_JBVMAE010000007.1, on the reverse strand, counting down.
TTGCGGCGCACCGAGTGCGAGGTGCTGCTGCTGGATATTTCGATGCCAGGTCTGAGTGGGCTGGAGGTGATCCCGCGCATCCGCAGCCTGGCCACGCCGCCCGCTATCCTGGTGCTGTCGATGCACGACGAGGCGCAGATGGCGGCGCGTGCGCTCAAAGCGGGAGCGGCGGGTTATGCCACCAAGGATAGCGACCCGGCGCTGTTGCTGACCGCGATCCGCAAGGTCGCCGCGGGCGGACGCTACATCGACCCGCAACTGGCCGACCGGATGGTGTTCGAGGTGGGCCTGAGCGACTCGCGTCCGCCGCATGCCCTGCTGTCCGAGCGCGAGTTCCAGGTGTTCGAACGGCTGGTGCACGGGGCCAACGTCAACGAGATCGCGCAGCAGCTGGTGATCAGCGCCAAGACGGTCAGCACCCACAAGGTGCGGCTGATGCAGAAGCTGGGGGCGCATTCGGTGGCGGAACTGGTGAAGTATGCGATCGAGAACCAGTTGATGTAGTTTTTGGCCACGGAAGCACACGGAAAAACATCGACATCCGATATGACCAGGCCGCTCGTCAAAGTGAGTCAGCTCGGCAGCCTGGTTTTCTTTCTGTGTTTTTCTGTGGATTCTGTGGATTTTGTGACGAAAAGGTTTTAAGAGGTTTTTCCAAGGCCAACAAGGAGCATCCATGCAAAGAGCCGAGATCGCGATCCGCCCCGTCGAAGCCGACCACTACGATGTCTGGCACCAGTTGTGGCGTGGCTACCAACATTTTTATGAGGTCGATATCCCCGAGCAAACCTCGGCAACAACCTGGCGACGGCTGCTCGATCCGGCCGAGCCGGTGCACGGCGCGCTGGCCTGGCAAGGCGAGCAGGCGGTCGGGCTGGTGCACTGGATTTACCACCGCACCACCTGGTCCGATGGCGATGATTGCTATCTGCAGGATTTGTTCGTGAAGCCTGAGGTGCGCGGCGGTGGAACGGGGCGCCGGTTGATCGAGCATGTGTACGAGGTAGCCGGGCAGGCCGGCTGCGCTTCGGTGCATTGGCTCACGCACGAAACCAACAGCACGGCCCAGCAGCTGTACAACCGCATCGCCGAGCGCTCCGGTTTTATCCAGTACTGCCAGCCCTTGTAAGCCGATACCGACCCCCCGCAGCCAGACAGCTGTGGTTGGGGGCGCTGAAGCCGTCCAGAAAGACCGAAAGCCCTGACTTTACACAGTTCAGAGCTCCCGGGTTTCTCCCCCAGACAAAGTCCCTCGGGAAGAAGCAATTCATTTATAGCCCCTTGGTGGTCATGTCAAGAATAAGAATGATCCGTATTTCTTTAGTGCACTAAGACAGCAACAGCCCCAAGGGTCGTGTAGGGATTTTCCTACAGACAACGACCTGATTCCCCGACAACAAAATCCGCCGCCCGCCGATGGGCGAGCGCGATGGCGATGCCTACTATGCCTGTCATGCAGCGTTAACACAGGTGTCGCCATGTCTGAGTCCCCCGCCCACGATGTACTGGTTAGCTTCCGTAACGTCCAGAAGAGTTACGACGGTGTAAACCTGATCGTCAAAGACCTGAACCTGGATATTCGCAAGGGCGAATTCCTGACCCTGCTCGGGCCGTCCGGCTCCGGCAAGACCACCAGCCTGATGATGCTGGCCGGTTTCGAGACCCCGACCGCCGGGGTGATCGAGCTGGCCGGCCGTTCGCTTAACAACGTGCCGCCGCACAAGCGCAACATCGGCATGGTGTTCCAGAACTACGCGCTGTTTCCGCACATGACCGTGGCCGAGAACCTGGCGTTTCCGCTGTCGGTGCGCGGCATGAGCAAGACCGACGTGCAGGACCGGGTCAAGCGCGTGCTCGCCATGGTGCAGCTCGACAAGTTCGCCAGCCGCTACCCCGGCCAGATGTCCGGCGGCCAGCAGCAGCGGGTGGCGCTGGCGCGGGCCTTGGTGTTCGAGCCGCAGCTGGTGCTGATGGACGAGCCGCTCGGCGCGCTCGACAAGCAGCTGCGCGAGCACATGCAGATGGAGATCAAGCACCTGCACCAGCGCCTCGGCGTGACCGTGGTGTACGTGACGCACGACCAGGGCGAGGCGCTGACGATGTCGAACCGGGTGGCGGTGTTCCACCAGGGCGAGATCCAGCAGATCGACGCGCCCTCGGTGCTGTACGAGAACCCGAAGAACACCTTCGTCGCCAACTTCATCGGCGAGAACAATCGCTTGTCCGGCAAGCTGGTTCGCCAGGACGGCGAGCGCTGCGTGGTGCAGCTCGAGCGCGGTGAACAGGTGACGGCGTTGGCGGTCAACGTCGGCGCGCCGGGCAGCCCGGTATCGCTGTCGGTGCGGCCGGAGCGCGTCAGCCTCAACGGCCACAGCGAGCACTGCGACAACCGCTTCTCGGGGCGCGTGCAGGAATTCATCTATCTGGGCGACCACGTCCGGGTGCGGATGGAGGTGTGCGGTAAGACCGATTTCTTCGTCAAACAGCCGATTGCCGAACTGGACCACAAACTCTCGGTGGGTGATGTCGTCCCGCTGGGGTGGCAGGTAGAACACGTGCGTGCGCTCGACCCGCTCGAACACGCCGAATAAGAGCAAGCAGCACCATCACACAAAGGAGAAACAGAGAATGTCGACAAGCGTGAAACTGGCCGTTATGGCCGTGGGTCTGGCTTTCGTGGGACAGGCGATGGCCAAGGACCTGACCGTCATCTCGTTCGGCGGCGCCAACAAGGCGGCGCAGGTGAAGGCCTATTACGATCCGTTCAAGAAAGCCTCGGGCATCAATGTGGTGGGCGGCGAGTACAACGGCGAGATGGCCAAGGTGAAGGCGATGGTCGACACCAAGAGCGTGTCGTGGGACGTGCTCGAGGTCGAGTCGCCGGAGCTGGCGCGCGGCTGTGACGAGGGCCTGTTCGAGAAGCTCGACTACAGCAAGATCGGCAACAAGGCCGACTTCGTTCCCGGCGCGGTGCAGCAATGTGGCATCGGCATCTTCGTCTGGTCGACGACGCTGGCGTACAACGCCGACAAGCTCAAGACCGCGCCGCGCAGCTGGGCCGACTTCTGGGACGTGAAGAAATTCCCGGGCAAGCGCGGCATGCGCAAGGGCGCCAAGTACACGCTGGAGATCGCGCTGATGGCCGACGGCGTGGCACCGAAGGACGTGTACAAGGTGCTGGCCACCCCGGCCGGCGTCGATCGCGCGTTCAAGAAGCTCGACCAGCTCAAGCCGAGCATCCAGTGGTGGGAAGCCGGTGCACAGCCGCCGCAGTACCTCGCCTCGGGCGACGTGGTGATGAGCTCGGCGTACAACGGCCGCATCGCCGCGGCCCAGAAGGAGGGCAAGAACCTGAAGGTGGTCTGGAACGGCGGCATGTACGACTTCGACTCGTGGGCGATTCCGAAGGGCGCACAGAACAAGGACGCCGCGTACAAGTTCATCGCCTTCGCCAGCAAGCCGGAGAACCAGAAGGTCTACTCGCAGAACATCGCCTACGGCCCGTCCAACAAGCTGGCGGTGCCGCTGATCGACAAGAAGGAGTTGGCCGAACTGCCGACCGCGCCGCAGAACATGAAGGACTCGGTGAAGGTGGACGTGGGCTTCTGGGCCGATTACGGCGAGAGCCTGGAGCAGCGCTTCAACGCCTGGGCGTCAAAGTAAGTCGTCAATCGATCGAAGCCGCCCCTGACCGGGCGGCTTCTTCACCGGAGTCCGATGCATGATGGCCCCTTCCGCCCCCCTGACGGGCCCGTCCCTCACCACGCAGGACGGTGTTCCGCTCAAGACCAAGCTCATGCGCGCCGAGCGCATGAACAAGATGAAGTCGCTGGCGCTGGTGCTGCCGTTGGCGCTGTTCCTGTTGCTGACCTTCATCGTGCCGATCGGCTCCCTGCTGCTAAGAAGCGTCGACAACCCCGAAGTGGTGCACTCGATGCCGCGCACGATCAAGGCGATCGCGGCGTGGGACGGCAAGTCGCTGCCGCCCGAGCCGGTGTACCGCGCGGTCAGCGCCGACCTGATCCAGGCGCGCGACGACCAGACCCTCGGCGACCTGGGCAAGCGGCTCAATATGGAGGTGGCCGGCTATCGCAGCCTGCTCGGCAAGACCGCGCGCGCGCTGCCGCTCGATCCGGCGCCCGCCTCGTACAAGGACGCGCTGGTGAAGCTGGACGAGCGCTGGGGCGATCCGGCCTACTGGCAGGTGATCCGGCGCAATTCCGGTGCTCATACCCCGTACTATCTGCTCGCCGCGCTCGACCACCGCATCGACGATCTGGGGGAAATCGCCAAGGCGACGCCGGACCAGGCGATCTATCTGGACGTGTTCGCGCGCACCTTCTGGATGAGCCTGGTGGTGACGGTGATATGCCTGCTGCTCGCCTATCCGCTCGCCTACTTGCTGGCCAAGCTGCCGACCCGGCAGAGCAACCTCTTGATGATCCTGGTGCTGTTGCCGTTCTGGACCTCGGTGCTGGTGCGGGTGGCCGCCTGGATCGTGCTGTTGCAGTCCGGCGGCCTGATCAACGGCGCGCTGATGGCGCTCGGCATCACCGATCACCCGCTGCAGCTGGTGTTCAACCGCGTCGGCGTCTACATCGCGATGGTGCACATCCTGATGCCGTTCATGATCCTGCCGATCTACAGCGTGATGAAGGGCATCTCGCCGACCTATCTGCGCGCCGCGGTGTCGCTCGGCTGCCATCCGTTCGCCAGCTTCTGGCGGGTGTATTTCCCGCAGACCGTCGCCGGGGTGGGGGCGGGCTGCCTCCTGGTGTTCATCCTGTCGATCGGCTACTACATCACGCCGGCGCTGCTCGGCAGCCCGAACGACCAGATGGTCAGCTACTTCGTCGCCTTCTACACCAACACCACGATCAACTGGGGCATGGCCACCGCGCTAGGCGGGCTGCTGTTGGCGGCGACGCTGGTGCTCTACATGGTGTACAACCGGCTGGTCGGCGCGGGCCGGCTGCGCCTCGGTTAAGCAGGAGAATCGACAATGCGTAACCCCTATATGTCCCCGATCGAGCGTGCCTGGTTCTACCTGCACCGGCTGTTGAGCGGGCTGACGCTGCTGTTCCTGGTGCTGCCGGTGCTGGTGATCATCCCGCTGTCGTTCAACGAGAGCTCGTTCCTGGTCTATCCGTTGACTGGCTTCTCGATGCGCTGGTACCAGGACTTCTTCGGCTCGGCCGAATGGATGCGCTCGCTCAAGAACAGCCTGATCGTCGCACCGTCGGCGACCGTGCTGGCGATGGTGTTCGGCACGCTGGCGTCGATCGGCCTGACCCGCGCCGAATTCCGCGGCAAGGCGCTGTTGATGAGCCTGTTGATCTCGCCGATGGTGGTGCCGGTGGTGATCGTCGGCGTGGCCGGCTACCTGTTCTTCGCACCGCTCGGCATGGACGCGAGCTATATCACGCTGATCCTGATGCACGCCGCGCTGGGGGTGCCGTTCGTGGTGATCACCGTCACCGCCACGCTGCAGGGATTCAACCACAACCTGGTGCGCGCCGCCGCCAGCCTGGGCGCCTCGCCGCTCACCAGCTTCTTCAAGGTGACGCTGCCGCTGATCGCCCCGGGCGTGATCTCCGGCGCGTTGTTCGCGTTCGGGACTTCATTTGATGAAGTGGTGGTGACCATCTTCATCGCCGGGCCGGAGCAGGCCACCCTGCCGCGGGCGATGTTCAGCGGCATCCGTGAGAACCTGAGCCCGACCATCGCCGCCGCGGCTACCTTGCTGATCGGTTTCTCGGTGGTGATGCTGCTGACGCTGGAATGGCTGCGCGGCCGCGCTGAACGGCTGCGGACCGAGCCGACCGGCGCCTGACCGTCGGCCAGCCCCTGCATGCCGCCCGGCAGCTCTGCCGGGCGGCATGCATTTTGTGCTTACTGGAAAAGACAGCACAACATATTGAATTTTCGGCAGTTTTAAACTGATTTATGCCGCTGCGCCGTATACCATGAGTGGGTAGTGTGCTTGAGGAGGTGGTCCCATGACCAAGCAAGACCTCTACGAATTCATCGACCGGCACGACCACGCCGTGCTGGCGTCCGTGTCGCCGTCCAACACCCCGGAAGCCGCGCTGGTGGGCATCGCCGTCACGCCCGAGCTGGAACTGGTCTTCGACACCGGCAAGAGCTCGCGCAAATACCCGAATATCCGCGAGAATTCCCACCTGGCCTTCGTGATCGGCTGGGAGAACGAGACCACCGTGCAGTACGAGGGCGAGGCTCGGGAGCCGTCCGACGAGGAGATCGGGCGCTACAAGGAGGTGTACTTCGCCAAGTTTCCGGGCGGGCGCGAGCGGGAAGGCTTGGCGGACACGGCCTATTTCGTCGTCAAACCCAAATGGATACGCTATAGCGACTTTACCCACGATCCGGAACGGATCGTCGAGCTGAAGCTGGGGAAGTAGAGGACGATGCGATGGTCCCCGCACGCAATCAAAATCTGCAGCACGTCGTATGGCCTCCGTCCGGTCAGCGCTCGTTTGCTGTTCAGGATGGACCGTGCGTGGCTGAACGTGACGGCGCGCGAGCTGCGATGGTGGCGGAGCTGTCCGGATGAACGAGCTCAAGAGCGCGCTGGTGACCGACCTGTACCAGCTCACCATGCTGCAGGCGTATTTCGAAGAGGGCATGCACGAGCCAGCGGTGTTCGAATTCTATGTGCGCGAACTGCCACCCAAGCGCAACTTCCTGCTGTTTGCCGGGCTCGATCCGGTGCTCGACTTCCTGGAGGGGCTGCGGGTGAGCGAGGACGAGCTTGCCTGGCTCGCCACGCTGGGTCGCTTCAAACCCGCCTTCCTCGACTGGCTCGGCGCGCTGCGTTTCACTGGCGAAGTAACGGCGATGGCGGAGGGTACGCCGTTCTTTCCCGACGAACCGGTACTGCGCGTCACCGCGCCGATCGGCGAGGCGCAGCTGGTGGAAAGCCGCATCATCAACCTGCTGCATTACCAGATCCTGGTCGCGTCCAAGGCCGCGCGCTGCGTGCTGGCTGCGCCGGACAAGCAACTAATCGACTTCGGCCTGCGCCGGGCGCATGGCGCGGAGGCCGGCTTGCTGGCGGCGCGCGCCTGTTATCTGGCCGGCTTCGACGGTACCGCCACGGTGCTCGCCGGCCAGCGCTACGGCATTCCGCTGGTCGGTACCATGGCGCATTCCTACGTGCTGGCGCACGCGCGCGAGGCGGACGCGTTCGAGCGTTTCGCCCACAGTCTGCCCGGTAGCGTGGTGCTGCTGATCGATACCTACGACACCGTAGTAGGCGCCCGTACGGTCGCCCGCTTGGTGCCGCGTCTGGCGGAGCGGGGGATTACGGTGAAGGCGGTGCGGCTCGACAGCGGCGATCTCGCGCAGCAAGCGCGGGAGGTGCGGGAAATTTTCGATGCGGCCGGCTGCCACGCGGTCGGCATCTTCTGCAGCGGCAGTCTCGACGAATACGAACTGGAGCGCCTGCTGGCCGCCGGTGCGCCGATCGACGGCTTCGGGGTCGGTACCCGGCTCGATACCTCGGCCGATGCGCCCTATCTCGATTGCGTCTACAAGCTGCAGGCCTACGCCGGCCGGCCGCGGCGCAAGCGTTCATCGGGCAAGGCGAACTGGCCGGGCGCGAAGCAGGTGTTCCGGCGCCTGGATGAGGCGGGCAGGGCGGCGGGCGACCTGGTCGCGCTGGAGGGTGAGGCGCAGCCCGGTACGCCGCTGCTTGCACCGGTGATGCGCGGCGGCCGGCGGCTGGCCGTCCCGCGGCCACTTGCCGAGCTGCGCGAGGCGACGCGCGTGGCACTGGCGAGCCTGCCGGTCGCGCTGTTGGCGCTGGCGCCGGGCGGGCAGCCCTATCTGGTGGAAATCTCGGAAGAGCTGCAGCGCCTAGCGGTCGAGCTCGACCACCAGGTACATTGACCCGTACTTTTCTTGCCGGGCATCGGTGGTGGCAGGCCCGATTTCTCCGTTAAGAGCCGCTAACAAACCCCTCCCGGCGTTGTTGCCCTGCCTTGCCGTACTACTTGTATTGTCTGCGGCAGGGCGACGAGCAGGATCGCTTCGCTGGGTTTTGTTAGCGGCTCTAAACAGCCGATGGCCGAATGAGCGCTGCGCTTAATCGTTGCGAGCGGGGTCGGGCGACGGGTCATCCCGCCAGTGATTCTCGAACAGCATCGTTTCCAATGGCCGCCGGCTGGCCCACCCATCCTGTTCCAGCATCGGTTTCTCGTAGAAGGCGTCGACATGACCGAGGCAGAGCACGGCCACCGGTTTGGCGCCGGGGGGCAGCCGCAACAGCTGCCCCAGTTGCTCGGGGTCGAATAGCGACACCCAGCCCATGCCGATGCCCTCGGCCCGGGCGGCGAGCCAGAGGTTCTGGATCGCGCAGGCGACCGAGGCGAGGTCCATTTCCGGCAGGGTACGTCGGCCGAAGATATGTCGCTCGCGCCCGTCCATCAGCGCCGCGACCAGCACCTCGCCGCAGTCCAGAATCCCCTCCACCTTGAGCCGCATGAATTCGTCCTGCCGTTCGCCGAGCGCCACGGCGGTGCGCCGGCGTTCTTCGTCGACTAGCGCGTGTATGCGCGTTCTCAATTCCGCGTCGGCGATGCGGATGAAGCGCCACGGCTGCATGAAGCCGACGCTGGGCGCCAGGTGCGCCGCGTGCAGCAGCCGCTCCAGCAGCGTAGGGTCGATCGGGTCGGGGCGGAAGTGGCGCATGTCGCGGCGTTCGCGGATGACGCGGTAGACGGCGGCGATGTCGGTGTCGCTATAACGGTTCATTGTTTAAACAGCCCGGCGGCGGCAATGGGGTTGGACGGGAAATACAAATGTAGATAGCTCGCCACGATGCTGCCGTGTCGATAGATCGCCTCTCCCGGTGCGGCGGCGCTGGCGCGCTTGGCGTGCGCGCTCGGCACGAGCGGCGTTTGCAGGCTCGAGTAGTGGAAGGTGTGGCCGCGCAGCTCGCCGCCGGGCAGGTCGGCCGACTGCAGTCCCAGCCCGGCCAGCCGACTGTGCAGCGTGGTGGTGCCGGGCAGCAGCCCGGTCATGGCACCGCAGTGGCCGGCGCTATCGGTCAGCGTATCGCTCAGATAGAGCATGCCGCCGCATTCGGCGTACAGCGGTTTGCCGGCCACGACGTGGGCGCGCAGCGCGGCTTTGACGCGAAGGTTGGCCGAAAGCCGATCCAAGTGCAGCTCCGGATAGCCGCCCGGCAGGTAGACCGCGTCGGCCGGCGGCAGCGCGTCGTCGGCCAGCGGCGAGAAGAACGCGAGCTCCGCCCCGAGCGCCGCGAGCAGCTCCAGATTGGCCGGGTAGATGAATGAGAACGCCGCGTCGCGCGCGATGGCGATGCGCACACCGGCCAAGAGCGGCGCTACCGGTTCGGGCATGGCCGGCTGGAAGGCGACCTGGGGCGGCAGCGCAGTCAGCCCGGTGTCGGCGATCTGCGTTGCGGCGCTCTGCAGGCGTCGTTCGAGATCGTCGATTTCCTGCGCCTGCACCAGGCCCAGGTGACGCTCCGGCAGCGTCATTTCGCTGTTGCGCGCCACCTGGCCGAGGCAGCGGATAGGCGGCGGCAGCGCTTGGAGCAGCATCTCGCCGTGCCGCGCGCTGGCGACCTGGTTGGCCAGCACGCCGTAAAACGGCAGGCTTGGGCGGAAGCTCGCCAGCCCGTGCGCGATCGCGGCGAAGGTCTGCGCCATGCCGGTGGCGTCGATCAGCGCCAGCACCGGCACGCCGAACGCTTCGGCCAGATCGGCACTCGACGGCGTGCCGTCGAACAGTCCCATGCTGCCCTCGATCAGGATCAGGTCGGCGTCGCCGGCCGCGTCGTACAGCCTCTGCCGGCAGTCCGCCTCGCCGGTCATCCACAGGTCGAGCGAGTACACCGGGTTGCCGGATGCGCGCTCCAGAATATAGGGGTCGAGGAAGTCCGGACCGGTCTTGAATACCCGAACGACGCGGCCCTGGTCGCGGTGGTAGCGCGCCAGGCCGGCGGTCAGCGTGGTCTTGCCCTGGTGCGAGGCCGGTGCGGAGAGGAACAGCGCCGGGCAGTGGCGAGGCTTCGGTTTGCTTGGCATGGCTTAGTATTCGACTCCCTGCTGCGCCTTGATGCCCTGCTCGCGGTACGGATGCTTGACCAGGCGCATCTCGGTAACGAGGTCGGCCGCCTCGATCAGCGCTTCGGGCGCATGGCGGCCGGTGACGACCACGTGCAGGTCGGCCGGGCGCGCGGCGAACACGGCGAGCACCTCGGCCAGCGGCAGGTAGTCGTACTTGAGCACGATATTGAGCTCGTCGAGGATCACCATGTCGTAGTCGCCGCTTTCTATCATGCGGCAGGCCTCGTCCCAGCCGCGGCGCGCGGTGGCGATGTCGGCGTCGCGGTCCTGCGTGTTCCAGGTGTAGCCGTCGCCCATGGTGAGAAAGTCGCAGTTGTCGAAGCCGCCCAAGAGGTCGCGCTCGGCGGTGTGTAGCGCGCCCTTGATGAACTGCACCACGCCCAGGCGCATGCCGTGGCCGACCACGCGCAGCCCCATGCCGAAGGCGGCGCTGCTCTTGCCCTTGCCGGTGCCGGTATTGACGATCAGCAGGCCTTTTTCCTTGGTGGCGGCGGCCTTCTTCTTCTCGAAGCCCGTCTTGCGCCGTTCGGTCATGCGCTGGTGGGAGGTCGGGTCGGTTTTCATGATGGATTCCTTGGTTAGCGCCAGGTGGTGCCGGTGAGCTCGCACAACTGCTCGACGATGCGCGGGCGGCTCGGGTGATAGCCGATGAAGACCAGCTGCGCCTGCCGTGCCGGCGCGGCCTCGGGCTCGTGGCGCAGCTCGATGCGGCTGCGCACTCCCTGGATCGACAAGCGGCCGCTGCCATCGAGCGGTGCGGCAAAACCCTTGATGCGCAACAGCGGCTCATGGCGGGCGATGGCGGCGATGGCCTGCTGCAAGGTGGTGGCGTCCTGCGCCTCCTTGCTGCGGATCATGAACGACTGCCAGCCCGGGTCCTGCTCGTGAAAATGCTTGTGGGTGGTCAGGCCATGGCTGTGCGCGCCCAGACCGCCGTGGCTGTGGCCGTCGAGCAGGCCCTGATTGGCGAGCGGCCGCATCGCCAGCCCCGGCAGGCTCGCGACCGGGCCGTAGTGGCGGTGCCCGGTGTTGGCCGGCTCGTGCAGGTGCAGGCCCAGCGTCAGCCGGGTGTCGAGCTTGGCTTCGTAGGCGAGCTCGATGAAGCGGATCGACGGCGCCAGCTCGCGCACGCGGGCTTCGGCGTCGAGCAGCGCGTCCTCATCCATCGCGTCGATCTTGTTCAGTACCACGATGTCGGCGTTGGCGAGCTGTTGCTCGAATAGCCCGGCGATTGAGGCATCGGCTGCCGCGCGTTCGCCTGGAAAAGGTTGGCCGAATCCCCCGCTCAGCAGCAGCGGGGTGTCGACCACCGCCAGCGTGGCGTCGAGCACGAAGCAGGGCGCCAGCGCCTCGCCCTGCAGCTGTTCCATCACCGCGCTGGGCAAGGCCAGGCCCGAGGTCTCGATCAGCACGTGATCGATCAGGCCGCGGCGCTGCCATAAGGCCTGCATGGTTGGCAGAAAGTCTTCGTCGTCGTCGTAGGCGACCAGTCCGTTGGACAGGTCGTGGATCTCGGCCACGCCGTGGCCGCGCTCGCCGCGCAGCAGCGCGCCGTCGATCGATACCTCGCCGAACTCGTTGACCAGGATCGCCAGCCGGCGCTGCTTGCTGTCACGAATCAGGTTGGACAGCAGCGTAGTCTTGCCTGCACCGAGAAAGCCGGTGACGACGGTGACCGGGATGCGCGGTGCACTCATGCCGGCTGTTCCTGATCCAGTGTGGCCAGCACGCCGGCGAAATCGTCGGCGACGGCAGGGTAGTCGACATGGGGGCGGTCGACCACGATCAGCGGGATGCCGAGCGCGGCCGCGGCCGCCGCCTTCGCGCGGTAGCCACCGGCGTCGCCCGAGTCCTTGGTCACCACGCAGTCGATGCCCCAGTCGCGCCACAGCGTTTCGTTGGCTGCCTGCGAGAACGGGCCTTGCATCGCGACGAGGTTGGCGCGCGGCACGCCGGCGTCGATGGCGCGCTGCAGGTGCTGTGGATCGGGGGCCAGGCGCACGAACCACTGGCGCTGATCGGCGCAGTCGGCCTTGACGAAGCTCACCAGGTCCTTGCTGCCGGTGGCGAGGAAGATGCGTTGGCCGAGGCGCATCGCCAGTTGCGCGGCGTCTTCCATCGTCGCCGCGTGCTCGGCCGGGGGCTCGTCGGCGGCGCCGGGGCGTTCGTAGCGCAGGTACGGCAGCGCGAGTTCCTTGCTCAACTCGATCAGCTGCTGCGACATCTCGGTGGCGTAGGGGTGGGTGGCGTCGACGATGGCGCGGGCGCGGCTTTGCGTCAGCAGCTCGCGGCGGCGCTCGATGCCGAGCCGGCCCGCCACGGCGGTGACGCCCGGGCAGTGCTGCTCGACCAGCTCGGCGCCGTAGTCGGTGGCGCTCGACACGATGACCGGCTTGCCGGTGGCGGCGATCTCGCGCGCCAGCGCATTGCCGTCGCTGGTGCCGGAGAATACCCACACCGCATCCTGCGGCAGCGCGTCGGCCTTGACGGTGTCGGGCGTGTCGTCCCAGTTGCCGTAGCCGCGCGGCGAGAAGATCCAGTTGCGCTTGCGCTTGGTGAAGCGGTTGCCGATCACGATCGAGGTCAGCATGTTGAAGCGGCGGGTGCGCAGTTCGGCCAAGGTCACCACCTCGACCGTCTGGCCCTCGCGGTAGGCGTTGTGCACGATGCCGCACAGCGTCTCGGGGCGCTTGTGCTCGAGCATGATGTCGAGGATGCGGTACACGCCTTCCTGGCGCTGCTTGCTCTGCACGTTGTAGAAGACGGCGGCGAGGTCGGCTTCGGCGATGTGGCGCGCGCGCTTCTCGATCCATTCCCACGGGCAGAGCAGGTCGGACAGGCTCAAGGTGGCGAAGTCGTGCGACAGCGGTGCGCCCAGTAGCGAGGCGCAGGCGTTGGCCGAGGTGATGCCGGGGATCAGTTGTACGTCGAAGGTGTCGGTTTCGAGCATGTCCTCGAACGCCAGTGTGGCCATCGCGTAGATGCCGATGTCGCCGCTGGAGATCAGCGCCACGGTCTTGCCGGCGCGGGCCTGTTCCAGCGCCAGCTGGGCGCGGTCGCGCTCCTGCGTCAGCGGCAGGGTGCGGATGTCCTTGCCGGCGATCCACGGCTGGATCCAGGTCAGATACAGCTCGTAGGACACGATCACTTCGCTCGCGGCGAGGGCGTTCTTCACCATCGGCGGGATCAGTTCGCTGGTGCCCGGGCCGACGGAGACCAGGTAGAGTTTGCCGTTCATCAATGCTTTCCGTATGTCTGTTCGATCATGACGACGGTGCGTCATGCGGGTAATCGGTGGGGTGGTCTTCGACCACGGCGACGGTGACGCCGTCGAGCGCAGTCTTGGGCACGATCAGCCGGCCGCGTGGGCTGGCGATCAGCGCGCAGGGCTCGCACACGCCGGCCACGCCGACGTTCTGCAGCACCCAGTCCGAAGGTTGGTTCAGCCATGCGCGCGCGGCGACGTCGGACTGCGCGATCACCCGTAGGGGCAGCGCGTGGCGCGCGCAGAACGCCAGCAGTCCTTCCTCGTCGGCCTTGATATCGATGGTCGCGACCTCGCGCACTTCGGCCAAGGTCCGGCCGTTCAGCGCGGCCGTTACCGCCAGCTCGATTGCTTCGACCGACTTGCCGCGCCGGCAACCGATGCCGAGCGTCAACGGCTTGAGCGCTTCGGTGGCGGTGGTAACGGCAGGCACCGCGCCGGTGAGCCGGGCGACTTCGTAGGCGAGCGCATTGGCGCCGCCTTCGTGGCCGGACAGCAGCGGGATGGCGAAGCGTGCCGCCTCGTCCAGCACCACCAGCGCCGGGTCGGAGTACTTGCTCGTCGGCAGGCCGTCGAGATAGCGCACCGCGATGCCGCTGGCCATCACCGCCACCCAGCGGCGATGCTGATGGAAGGCGCGGCGGAACTGCTCGCGCGGACTTTCATTGGGCATCAACCAAGGCTGGTACAGTGTCGCGCCCAGCGCTTCGGCCAACCTCTGGCCCAGCGGCAAGGCGTCGGCGCGTACCAGCCAGACGGCGGTCTCGCTCACACCGCGTCCTTCGCCGGCTTGCGCTTGCTCGGACGCGGCGTCTTGCGGTCGGTGCCATCGCGGAAGATGTGGGTGAAGCCGGCCGCGTACAGGCTCGACTCGACCCCGCCCTCGCGCGATAGCGCATGGCCGACCAAGAGCAGCGTGGTCAGCAGCCAGTCCTTCTGCTTCACCTCGCTCATCAAGGAAGCGAGCGTGCTGCGGTGGATGGCCTGGTCGGGCCAGCTCGCGCGGCGCACCAGCGCCACCGGGGTGTCGGCCGGGTAGTGCAGCAGCAGGTCGGCGATGGTCTGCTTCAGGCGCTGGCCGGACAGGAAGATGCACATCGTCGCCTGGTGCTCGGCGAAGCGGGCGATCGATTCGAGCTCGGGCACCGCCGAGGCGCGGCCCGACACGCGGGTCAGGATGATCGACTGCGACACCGCCGGGCGGGTCAGTTCGCTGCCGAGCGCGGCGGCGGCGGCGGTGAACGACGATACGCCGGGCACGATCTCGTACTCGATGCCGAGCGCTTCCAGCCGACGCATCTGCTCGGCGGTGGCGCCGTAGATCGCCGGGTCGCCGGAGTGCAGCCGCACCACGTCCTTGTCGTCGAGCTGGGCGCGGCGGTACAGCGCCTCCTGCTCGCCGAGCGACAGCTCGGCGGTGTCGAAGATTTCCGCGTCGGCGCGGCAGTGCTGCAGCATCTCGGCGGGCACCAGCGAGCCGGCGTACAGCACCATCGGAACGGCGCCGAGCAGGCGGCTGCCGCGCAGCGTGATCAGGTCGGCGGCGCCGGGGCCGGCGCCGATGAAATAGACTTTCATGGGTGACGTTGCTCCCGGGCGGTTTTGCGGATCAGCATGGTGGCGAGGTAGCCGCTGGCGTCCGGGGTGAGGGTGCTGACGTCGTCGCACAGCACCTCGCCGGGCAGGCCGATGCGGCGCGCGAACGCGCAGTGGCGCGCGATGCCTATCTCGCCCAGCAGCCCGAGCACGTCCGGCAGCCGCGCGCCGATCTTCATCAGCACCACGATGTCGTGGCCATCGATGTCGGCGCGTAGCGCGTCCATCTCGTCCGGGCAGGGCAGGATCAATATCCGTTCCTTGCCTTCGCCCAGCGGCCAGGACAGCGCCGATGCGGTGGCGGCGAAGCTGGTGACGCCGGGGAAGGTGGTGTGAGTTAGCATGGGCAGCTTGTCGCGCAAGGCCGCCAGCAAATAGCCGTAGGTCGAATAGGTCATCGAGTCGCCGATGGTCAGGTAGGCGACGTTGCGCCCGGCGCGCAGCTCGGCGGCGACCGCTTCGGCCAACTCGGCGTAGTAGCCGGACAGCACGCTGCGGTCCGGGTCCATCTGAAACTCGACCTCGCGGAATTTATCGTCCGGGATGGCGAGGCCGGCCAGGCACTGGCGCGCGATCGATACTTCGCTCGAACGCGCGCGCGGCAGGTAGATCAGGTCGGCCTGTTGCAGTGCGGCCAGCGCGGCGACCGGGATCAGCCCGGCCGGGCCGGGGCCGACGCCGACGCCGGTGAAATGCCCGAGCGCGCTCATGCGGCTTCTCCCAGGGGGGTGCCGTCCATGCTGAACAGCCGCACCGCCACGCGGTCGACGCGCGGCACCTTCGGCTGCATCAGCGCGGCGACGCGCCGTTCGATGTCGATCCAGAACGCTTGCGCGCCCGGCTCGTCTCGCAAAATCTGTACAACGTTTTCCACGGTATTGGCTTTCTCTATCTGTTCCACGAGGCAGGCTTCAAAGCCGAGCTCGGCGGCGACGGCCGCGACACCTTGCATCGCCATGCCGCTCTTGCTCGAATGGGTGTCCCACACGCCGTCTAGCAGCTTGGCGATCTTGCCGGGGTGGCCCAGCACCCACAGCGTGCCGAGCCGCGCCTGTTGTTCTTCCAGCGTCGCCTGCGTGTAGTCGAGCGACGCGCCGACGAAGTTGGCGATCTGCACCACTTCCTTCTTCACCAGGCCCAGCGTGTCGGCTGCAAAACCGCGGCCGATCTTGCCGGGGGTGAAGGCGATGGCGTCGGGGCGTTCACCCAGCGCCACGCGGATATACACCTCGATCGACGCCATCCAGGCTGCCAGCGACATCGGCTCGACGATGCCGCTGGTGCCGAGTATCGAGATGCCGCCGACGATGCCGAGCATCGGGTTGAAGGTGCGTTTGGCAATCTTCTCGCCGTCGACGCAGCCGACCGCGAGGTCAAAGCCAGGGTTGGCCGAACCGTTCAGCACCTCGTCCACCGCCCACTGCATCATCTGGCGCGGCACCGGGTTGATCGCCGGTTCCCCGACCGGCACGCGCAGACCCGGCTGCGTGACCATGCCGACACCCTCGGCGGCGAGAAATCGCACCGCGCCGCTGTGGTTGACCGCCACCTCGGCGAAGATCGTCGCGCCGTCGGTGTTGTCCGGGTCGTCGCCGCCGTACTTGAGCACCTCGGCACGCACTGCGCCGTTGGCCAGCCGCTCGACCTTTTCCACCGGCACCACCAGGTAGTAGTCCGGGTCCGGCAGGCTCACCTCGACTTCATGAGCACGCTGATCGCGCAGCAGCATCAGCAGCGCCGCCTTTACCGCCGCCGTCGCACAGCTGCCGGTGGTGCGGCCGCGCCGCAGGCCGTTCGGGGCCGGCGTGGCGAGATCAAAAGGGCGGCGCGCCGGCTCGCTCATGGCTGTTGTTGCTGTTCCTGGGTTTGGCGATACACCTGGTCGATCGCGGCGATCATCAGCGCGTTGATCGCCGACGCCGCCCACGGTGAACCGCCGCGCGTGCCGCGGTTGGTGATGCGCGGCACCTGCATCAGCCGGCGCAGCTCGTCCTTGCACTCGCGGGTGCCGACGAAGCCGACCGGCAGGCCGACCACCAGCTGCGGGCGCCAGCCGTGCTCGCGCACTAGCCGCACTACCTCCATGATCGCGGTCGGCGCGTCGCCGATCGCCACCACCACGTCGTTGCCGAACTTCTGCCAGGCGCGGCGGATGCCGGCGGCCGAGCGGGTGATGCCATGCGCTTCGGCCAGCAGGTGCGTCTCCTTGTCGTGCACGCCGCACCAGGTTTCCACCCCCAGCTGTTCCAGCACCGCGCGCTTGAGGCCGGTCTGCACCATGGTGACGTCGGCGACGATGCGGCGGCAGCGCAGCAGCGCGCGAATGCCGGTGTCGACCGAGCCGGGCGAGAAGTAGAGGTCGTCGACGATGTCGAAGTCGCCGCTGGTATGCACCAGGCGTTTGAGCACGATCTGGTGGTCTGCCGGCACTTCGGACCAGTCGCGGCCCTCGTCGATGATGCGCATGCTTTCGGCTTCGATCGGGTGCGGCACATAGGGCGGCCAGCTGTCGATCGGCGCCGGTGCGGCATCGGTGCGGCCGAGCAGCCCGCGCACCAGGCCGTGGTGGCCTTGCTGCGGGGTGCCGACTTGTTCCTCGAAGCCGACGATTTGCACCCGGTACTTGCACAGCGCGCAGTTCATTGCGGCGCGGCCCTCGACGCCCTCGCGGGCGCGTTCAAGGAACACGTCGGCGACGTGCGGGTGAACGCCTAAGTAAGGCGCCGGCAGCACTTCGATCTCGGGGTGGCGCGCGGCCAGGTCGTCGACCGCGCTGTAGATGCGCTTGACCAGTACGCCGTCGAACAGGAAATAGGGCAGCACCACGATGCGCTTGTGGCCCAAGAGCGCGGCGGCCTTCAGGCCGTCGGCGACCAGCGGCTTGGCGGTGCCGGAATAGCAGACGAAGGAGGTGCCGAAGCCCATGCCTTCTTCCAGCATCCGCGTCAGCTTCGAGATCTCCGAGTTGGCGTCCGGGTCCGAGGTGCCGCGCCCGACCACGACGAGACAGGTGTCGGCGCGGGAGACGGTGTGGTTTGAGCGCGCTTCGGCTTCGACCAGACGCTGGCGGCACAGCTCCAGCAGCTTCGGATGCAGGTCCATCGCCGCGCCGAAGTGGAATGCAGTGCCGGGGTGGGCGCGCTGCAGCGCCAGCAGCTCGCTCGGCATGTCGTTCTTGGCGTGGGTGGCGGCGAGCAGCACGCCCGGCACCATCACCACTTTCTTCGCGCCGTCTGCGATCACCGCATCGACCGCCTCATCGATGGTCGGCGTGGCGAATTCTAGGAAACCGTGCTCGACGCGGCGGCCGCCGGCGCGCTCGCGCAACAGCTCGACCAGCGCCATGAATTCGTTGACCCCGTCCGGGTCGCGGCTGCCGTGGCCGGCCAGCACGATGGCGTAATCGTTGGTACTCATTTGTGGCTCGGCTCGATCTGGCTGTCCATCGGAGTGAGGGTGCGGATCAGCATGATGCTCATGTCGGAGAAGCGCTGGTCGGCGCATTCGGCCAAGGTGCCATGCCACTCGGCGTCGCCACGGGTGAGGTTTTCCCATACCTCGACGCGGTGTTCGGCTGGGATGCCGTTTTCCAGCAGGTAGGCGGCGATGTGCCAGGGCATGAACGAACGCGCCTCGTCCCACGGGCAGGGGATCACGATGGCGTTGCGCTGATCCTGCAGCACGTGCACCAGGTGGCGCTTGAACGGGGTCAGGTCGCCGCGGCGGTGGAAGGTGACGAAGGTGGTCTCGTCGAAGCACACCTTGGCGCGCGAGGCCAGGATTTGCGCCGAGGAGATGCCTGGAATGGTGTCCACCGGGTGGCCGCAGGCGCGCTCGACGCGCTCCAGGTACTGGAAGCCGCTGAAGTGGATGTCACCCATGAACACCACCACGCACTTCTTGCCGGCGTGGTGCAGGCGGGCGACCTCGTCGAGCTGGGCGACCTGGTCGCGGTAACCCATCAGCACCACCTGGGCGGTGTCGGGGATCAGCGGGCGCACCACGTCGATCACCGCGTCGAAGCCGGCGACCACATCGGCGTCGCGGATCAGTTGCGCCGAGCGTTGCGGCAGGTAGCCGATGTCGCCGGGGCCGGCGCCGATACAGACAATCATGCGAATTCCTTTTCGATGGAGTGGGCGCGGGCCGGCAGGCGGGCGAGGCCGACGGTCGGGCCGATCACCAGCAGCGCCGGGCTGCCGAGACCGGCCGCGGCGACGTCATCGGCGAGGTTCGCCAGCGTGCTGAGCACCTCGCGCTGCTCGGGGCGGGTGCCGTACTGGATCGCCGCCGCCGGGGTGTCGGCAGGCAGGCCCTGTTGCAATTGTTCGGTAATGGTGGCGAGCCGGCCCAGGCCCATGTAGATCACCAGGGTCATGCCGCTCTTGGCCAGCCGCGCCCAGTCGGGCTCGTCGCCCTGGTGGGTGTGGCCGGATACGAAGGTGACGCCGTGCACGTGGTCGCGATGGGTGAGCGGAATGCCCAGCGTGGCCGGCACCGCGAGGCCGGCGGTGATGCCGTTGATCACCTCCACCTCGATGCCCGCGGCGAGCAGCGTCTGCATTTCCTCGCCGCCGCGGCCGAACACGAAGGGATCGCCGCCCTTGATGCGGGCGACGCAGCGACCGGCCTGCGCTTCGGCCAATAGGCGCGCCTCGATGTCGGCCTGGGCCGCCGACGCACAGCCGCCGCGCTTGCCGACGTGCACCACCTCGGCCTCGTCCGGCACGAACTGCAGCACCTCGGGGTTGGCCAGATCGTCGATCAGCACCACGTCGGCGAGGCCGAGGCGGCGCACCGCCTTCAGCGTCAACAGTTCCACGTCGCCGGGGCCGGCGCCGATCAGGTATACCTTGCCGTGGCGTTTCATCGCGGCAGTCTTTCTTTAATGGTCAGTGACAGTTGCTCGCCGCTGAGCTGTTCCAGCGGCAGGTAGTCGGCCTGCAGCGCCTGGGCGAGTTCGCGGGCACGGCCCAGGCGCACGAAGTCCTGTTCGGTGTCGAGCACCAGCGCCGGCGTGCCAAGCCCGGCCAGGCTTTCGGCCAAGCTCAGCGACTCTCGCCACGGGTCGGCGCTGTCGGAAAGCCCGATATTGGCGCGCCCGTCGCTGAGTACCACCAGCAGCGGCGTCAGCGCGTCCTGCTGGGCCAGCGTCTGGGCGGCCAGCTGCAGCGCGTGGGACAGCGGGGTGCGACCGCCGGTGGGCAGCTCGGCGAGCGCGCGCTCGGCCTGCTCGACCTGGCGGGTCGGCGGCAGCACCAGCTCGGCGCGCTCGCCGCGGAAAGCGATCACCGCCACCTGGTCGCGGCGCTGGTAGGCGTCCTGCAAGAGGCCGAGCACGCAGGACTTCACCGTCTCCATGCGGCGGCGCGCCGCCATCGAGCCGGAGGCGTCCACCACTAGCAGGATCAGGTTGGCTTGTTTGCCGACGCGCACCTTCTCGTGCAGGTCGGCGCGGGTGACGCCGAACTCGCCAGGGTTGCGCAGCAGCGCGTGGCGCAAGGTGGCGTCCACCGCCAGCTGGCTCGGCGCGTCGCTCTGCACTGCGCCGACGTAGTGGCCGCGCCGCGTGCCGAGCACGCTGCTGCGCCGGCCGCTGGCCTCGTGCGCGGTGAGCGCCGTCACCTCGATGCGGCCAAGCTCGGCGGCCGGACCGGCGGCGAACAGTTGTTCGGGCGCGTTGCCCGGCTGTTCGTCGCCGTCGGGGTCGGTATCGGTAGGCTCGGATTCGCCGGGTTCGCGATCAGTATTCCCATCGCCGGACTCGGTATCGTTCTGGGATGGCGGCGGCGGGGACGCCTGGCGGGTCAGCTCGTCGAGCTTGTCGCGGTCGAGACCGGGCTGCTCGAACGGCTTCTTGCGGCGCCGGTGCGGCAGCACCAGCTCGGCCGCGTCGCGCACGTCCTCGGCCGTCACCTCGCCTCGGCCGGCCAGCGCCGCGATGGCGCGCGCCGCCTTGTGCATCACGATGTCGGCGCGCAGGCTCGCCACCTCGAATTCGCAGCACAGCTGGCTGATGAAGGTGAGTAGCGAGTCGGGCAGGGCGACGGCGGCGATGTTCTGTTGGGCGGCGCGGATCGTCGCGCGCAGCGCGTCGGTGTCGGCCTGCCAGGCGGCGGCGAAGCCGGCCGGGTCGGCCTCGAACGCCAGGCGGCGGCGTACCACCTCGGTGCGCACGGCCGGGTCGCGCGGCGCGGTCACTTCCACCATCAGGCCGAAGCGGTCGAGCAACTGCGGACGCAGCTCGCCTTCCTCCAGGTTCATCGTGCCGAGCAGGGTGATGCGTGCCGGGTGGCTGATTGCCAAGCCCTCGCGCTCTACCGTGTTGCGGCCCATCGCCGACACGTCGAGCAGCACGTCCACCAGGTGGTCGGCCAACAGGTTGACCTCGTCGATGTACAGGAGGCCGCGGTGCGCGGCGGCGAGCAGGCCCGGCTGGAACGCCTTCTTGCCGTCCTTCAGCGCACGCTCGAAGTCGAGGCTGCCGAGCACGCGGTCCTCTGTGGCGCCCAGCGGCAGGTTGATGAACGGTACGGGGGCGCTCCGGTGGTCGGCGCTGTCGTTCTGGCAGGCGTCGCATTCGGAGAGCGGCGCGTCCGGCGCGCAGTTGAAGGTGCAGCCGGCCACGCGGGTGATCGGCGGCAGCACGTCGGTCAGGCCGCGCGCGGCGGTGCTCTTGGCGGTGCCTTTGTCGCCGCGGATCAGCACGCCGCCCAGCGTCGGGTCGATCGCACACAGCAGCAGCGCGCGCTTCAGTTGTTCCTGGCCGACGATCGCGGCGAAGGGGTAGTGGTGTCTCATCGTTTCGGGTTCTCTGCGCGCGCTTCCAGCATCGCTTCGCTCTTCAGGTGCAGTTCCTTCAGCGCGTTCAGGGTCTCGGGCTTGGGGGCTTCCCACAGCTGTCGCTGCGCGGCCTCCAATAATCTTTCGGTGATCGCGCCGAGCGCCCACGGGTTGCTCTCGGCGAAGAAGGCCTGCATCGCCGGGTCGAAGGCGTAGGTTTCGGCCAATTGCTCGTACACCCAGTCGTCCACCACGTGGGCGGTGGCGTCGTAGCCGAACAGGTAGTCGACGGTGGCGGTCAGCTCCAGCCCGCCCTTGTAGCCGTGCTTCTGGATGCCGGCGATCCATTTCGGGTTGGCGACGCGCGAGCGGAACACGCGCAGCACTTCCTCCTTCAGGCCGCGCACCGCCGGGTTGTCCGGGTTGTGGCTGTCGCCGAAGTAGTGGCGCGGCTGGCGGCCGGTCAGGCTGCGGATGGTGGCGATCATCCCGCCGTGGTATTGCAGATAGTCGTCGCTGTCGAAGATGTCGTGCTCGCGGTTGTCCTGGTTGTGCAGCGCCACCTCGACCCCGGACAGGCGGTGGCGGAAGTCCGCGCGGGCATCGGTGCCGTTGTCGCGCCGGCCGTAGGCGTAGCCGCCCCAGTTGACGTAGGCGGTGGCGAAGTCGGCATCGTCCTGCCAGTTCTGCTCGTTGATCAGCGGCAGGATGCCGGCGCCGTAAGTGCCCGGCTTGGAGCCGAACACCCGATACAGCGCGCGTTGTTCGGCGGTCTCGGCCGGCAGTTGGCCGAACAGCTGGTCCTTCAGGTCGGCCAAGTAGTGCTTGCGCACATAGTTCTGCTCCACCGGCTCGTCGAGCCGCGCCACCGTGTGCACCGCCTCGTCGACCAGGTGGATCAGATGCGGGAAAGCGTCGCGGAAGAAGCCGCTGATGCGCACCGTCACATCGATGCGCGGGCGGCCGAGTTCGGCGAGCGGAATCACCTCGATGCCGGAAACGCGGCGGCTCTCGGCCTGCCAGCGCGGTCGCACCCCGAGCAGCGCCAGGATCTGCGCGATGTCGTCGCCATGGGTGCGCATCGCGCTGGTGCCCCATACGCTGATGCTGACCGATTCCGGCTCGTGCCCGGTTTCCTTGCGGTGACGGTTGATCACCTCGTTGGCCAGTTCGGTGCCGATGCGCCAGGCCGCCTGGGAGGGCAGGCTGCGCGGGTCGACCGAGTAGAAGTTGCGCCCGGTCGGCAGCACGTGTGCCATGCCGCGGGTCGGCGCGCCGCTCGGGCCGGCCGGCACGTAGCCGCCGGCAAGGCCGCGCAGCAGGTTGTCGATTTCTTCTGTGGTGCGCGCGAGATTGGGCACCAGCTCGCGGCAGACGAAGGCGAGGGTGCGCTTGACCGTGTCAGCGTTAAGGTCAGGCAGCCGCTGCGCCAGCGCCGTGTCGAGCGCGGTCGCAGCGAAACCCTGTTCGGCCAACCCTGCGACCAGCCGGCGGCCCAGCGCGGCGATTTCGTCGATCGCGTCGGCGCGGGTGATGAGCGGCTTGGACGCGAGCCGCTGCAAGGCCGCCGGCACGCTGTCCAGCCGCTTGCCCTTGTCGGTCATGAGCATATCCAGGTCCACGCCCAGCGCTTCGGCCACGCCGGCCGGCAGGCCGGGCACGGCGAGGTTGGGCAGACGCACCAGCGCGCAGACCATGTCGATCAGCGCCTCGTCCTGCGGCACCTTGCCCAGCACGTGCAGGCCGTCGCGGATCTGCGCCGCGCCCAGTTCGCACAGATAGCCGTCGATGTCCTCGATCAGGTGGGCGACGTCGACGCCTTCCATCTTGGCCAGCGTCAGCGGTACGCCGTCCTCGTTCAGTGTGTCGTCCCACTCGTGCGCGTGATCGTGGTCGTGATGGTGGTGGTGATCGTGCCCGTGATGGCCGTGTTCACCGTGGTGGTGATGGCCATGGTGGTCGTGCGGCTTGGCCGGGCTCAGCCGGTACTTGCTGGCCCCGGCGGCGGCCGGCTGGGCCGGCGCCACGGCGGCTTTGGCGGGCTGCAGGCGGTATTTACCGTTCGCCACCGGTGCAGGCTCCGGGTGGGCATGTGCATGATCGTGGCCGTGCGCATGATCGTGGTTATGGTCGTGATCGTGATCGTGATCGTGCCCCAGCATCGCCGCCAGGTCGGTATCGAGCCTGGCTTCCTTGATCAGGTCCCAGATCTGCTGCTGCAGCAGCGGCAGCTTGGCCGGGTCCAGCATCTCAACCTGGTAGTACTCGTCGACCAGCTGGGTCAGCTGTGCCAGCGGCCCGTAGGTGTCGGCGGTGGTCATCGGCGGGGTCAGGTGGTCGATCACCACCGAGTGCGCGCGCCGCTTGGCCTGCGAACCCTCGCCCGGGTCGTTCAGGATAAACGGGTAAAACATCGGCATGTCGCCGAGCAGCGCATCCGGGAAGCACAGTTCCGACACTCCGACGCCCTTGCCCGGCAGCCATTCCAACGTGCCGTGCTTGCCGACGTGGACGATCGCGTCGGCCTGCCAGTCATCGCGCAGCCAGCAATAGAGCGCGTAGTAGTGGTGGGTCGGCGGCAGGTCCGGCGTGTGGTAGATCGCGTCCGGGTCCATGCCGTAGCCGCGTGGTGGCTGCAGCGCGACGAAGGCGTTGCCGTATTCGAGGCCGGCGAACACCAGTTGGTCCTGGTGTACATAGGCCGTGCCCGGCGCGGCCCCCCAGCGCTCGTGCATTTTCTCTTGCAGCACTTGCGGCAGTTGGCCGAACCACTCGGCGTAGCGCGCGGCCGGCACGCTGGCGACGGCACGACTGAGCTGGTCGGCGGTGAGGTAGTCCTCGTCGTAGGCGCCGCGGTCGATCAGCTCGTGGATCAGCGCATCGCTCGATTCGGGCAGGCCGGGGATGTGGTAGCCCTGCGTCTGCATCGCATGCAGCAGCGCGAACAGCGAGGCGGGCGAGTCGAGACCGACCGCGTTGCCGATCTGCGAGGCCTTGCTATTGGAGTTGGTGAAGATGAAAGCGATGCGCTTGTCCGCCGCCGGGATGCGGCGCAGCCGAACCTGGCGCGCGGCGATGCCGGCGATGCGGCGCACCCGGTCGGGCAGCGGCGCATAGTCGGTCTCGTCCTGCTCGTGTTTGAACGACATCGGCACGCTGACGATGCGGCCGTCGAACTCGGGCAGCGCCACGTTCATCGCGGTGTCGAGCGGGTTGAGGCCGCGCTCGGACGCTTCCCACTGCGCCTGGGTCATGCTGCTGGTGATCGCCTGGATCACCGGAAGGTCCAGTCGCTCGAACGCCGCCACCGACCAGCCCGCCGCGGTGGGGCCGTCGGCGTTCACATCGCCCATCGCGAACGAGGTGGTGTTGATCAGCGCGTCGATGCGGCAGGCATCGCCGTCGACGAAGAAGTCCAACGCAGCCGGCAGGCCCGAGTCGGCCAGTGTGCGCAGCGAGGCGGTGTACACCGGCAGGGCGTTGAGCCGCCGTTCGGCCAACATGTCGACCAGCATGTCGATGAAGCGGGTGTTGCCGCTGACCCAGTGTGCCCGATAGAAGGTGATGCCGACGGTCGGCCAATCCGAATTGCGGATCTGTGCCCAGTCGTCCAGCGTGGCGAGGCCCGATAGTTCCGGGTGGTAGATGCCGTGTTCGGGCAGCGCAGCGGGCGGTTGGTAGCCGAAGCCGGTCATCAGCAGCCGGTCGGACAGGCAGCGCAGCAGTTGCGCCATATTGGCGGTGCCGCCGGCCTGCAGGTAGGCGGTCACCTCGTGCTGCAGTGCCGGCGGAACGGTCGACAGCGCAGCCAGCTCCGGGTCGGGCTCGCCGGTGCCGCTGACCACGATCAGCGAGCGGCCGTGCGCCTGTGCGTCCTTGCGCAGCGCTTCGAAGCCGGGGATGGCGTTGGTGCGGCCCAGCACCCGCACGATCACGATGCGCGCGTGGGCGACGGTCTCGCCGAGCAGGGCGATCATGCGCTCCGCGCTGTCCACCGCCTGCAGATTGACGCCGTCGACCGGACCGAAGCCGTCGGGCAGCGCGGTGCGGGCGCGGGAGAGCGCGGTCAGGTCGGTGCCGGCGTGGCTGAGCAGTACGATGCCGCCGTGGAGGGAGTCGCTCATGCCGGGGTGTCCTCGTCGACGTCGCCTAGACCTAAGCGGTGGAAGATCAGCGGTTCGACCGGGCAGTCGCCGGCCAGGTGTTCGGTGACGATGCGGCCGATCGCGGCGGCGTCGACCTTGCGGTACCAGACCCCTTCGGGGTAGACCGCGATGATCGGCCCCTCTTTGCATACGGCGAAACAGTGGGTGCGGGTGCGCTTCACGCGCAGCCCCTCACAGGCGTCGATCGTCTGGCCGAGGACCTTGAACATTTCCTCGGCCTCGGCGCCGTTTTCGGTGCAGCGCGGCCCGGTGCACATCAGCACGTGCTTATAGTGGGTTCTCATTGACCGTCCTGGGTATTGCCGTAGCGCAGGTCATAGCCGCGCCATTTGTAGATACCGGCCGATACGGCCCAACTCAGGATGAACACGCCGATTACCATGTAACCGAAATTGGCCAAACCATCGTTCAACGAGGACACCGTGTCCCAGAACACGCCGGTCAATTTCAATTGGTTCGCCAGCAGTCCAAGCGCCTCGAGGCCGCCGATTAGGAAGGCGACCAGCACCGACACCATGGTGATGGTCAGGTTGTACCAAATCTTGCGTACCGGATTGACGTAGGCCCAGCCATAGGCGCCGACCATCAGCATGCTGTCGAGCGTGTCGACCAGCGCCATGCCCGCGGTGAACAGCACCGGAAACACCAGAATCGTCCAGAGCGACGCGCCCTGCGAGGCGTGCGTGGCCGAAACGGAGAAAAGGCCGATTTCGGTCGCGGTGTCGAAACCGAGGCCGAACAGAAAGCCAACTGGAAACATGTGCCAGCTTTTCGTCACCATACGGAACAAGGGGCGGAACAAGTGGGCCAGAAACCCTTGTCCTGCCAGCAGCATATCCATTTCTTCTTCGCTGACCGATTCCCCCTGTTTGACCCGCTGAAAGTTTCTCCAGACCCCCCGCAAAATCATCAGGTTGGTGACGGCGATCGTGAGCAGGAAAAAGGCCGAGATGCCGGTGGAAATGAGGCCGCCGACGGCCTTGAAGGCGTCGATCCGGTTTGCCAGCGCCGACGTGGTCGCGGCAATGGCGACCACGGCAAGCACGATCAGCGTTGAATGGCCGATGGAAAAAAAGAAGCCGACCGATAGAGGGCGCTTTCCTTCCTGCATCAGTTTACGCACGACGTTGTCGATCGCGGCAATGTGATCCGCATCGACCGCATGGCGCAGGCCGAATAGGTAGGCGAGCAGCGCGGTACCCAGCAGCGCCGGATGGTTGGCAAAGGCGGTCAGCGCCCAGGTCCAGGCGAGGACATTGACGACGATCAGCAGCAGAAGCAGGCTGGCCGTAGCACGATGCTGTGCGAAGTGTCGTGCGATGGAATTGCGCGGAAGCGGCGATGCCATGGATGTGTCCTTAGATCAGGTACATCGCCGCGAGCGAGGACAAGACGGCTAGGCCGTTTGTTGTTATCCCCCGGTACACCCCGCCCGGTTTCAACCCACGTCGACAGTGATGATGGCCGGTCTCCTGGCTCGTGCGTCATCACCTTGCGTCGCCTTCCCGGAAGAATCCGGTGGCTTTGTGACGCAGGCTCGTCACTTACAGTTGCGGGGGCAGCCGCGGCATCGTACCGCGTTCCCGTTTCACCCCGAAGGGCACCATCATTAGCTGGGCCGGATGATACGTGATGGCCGCTGGCTTGGGAATCCTGTCCGGTTCTACGCCGTGGTCCGGAATTCTGCCAGCGTGGCGAGGAGCCTTTGCCAGCCGGCTTCGTCGGCCGGCAGACCGAAACGCACGCTGTGCGACTCGGCGAAATAGCGGCATAAGATGCCCCGGCGTGCGAGGAATTCGTGCAGCAACAGTGCCTGCGGGTGGGCCAGCCACTGGAACAAGGACGCGCCGCCGCTCGGCGCCAGCCCCTGCTCGCGCAGTGTCGCCGCGAGCCGGGTACTTTCGGCGGCGAGGCGCGTGCGCGTGCGTTCTTGCCAGGCGGTATCCTGCAGCGCCGCCCTGGCCGCCGCCCGAGCCGGTCCGGCGATGGTCCACGGCCCCAGCTCCTCTCGCAGCCGGGCTAGCAGCTCGCGCCAGGTGAACACGAAGCCGACCCGGGCGCCGGCGAGACCGAAGAACTTGCCGATCGAACGCAAGACGATCAGCCCCGGCGCGCCGGTCTGCGGCACCAGGCTGTGTTGCGGCGTGCAGTCCATGAACGCTTCGTCGACGACTAGCCAGCCGCCGCGCGCCGCCAAGCGTTGCCGCCAGCTTTCCAGCCGCTCGGGCGAAAAGCGCCAGCCGGTCGGATTGTTCGGGTTGCACACGAGCACGACGTCGAGCCGGGACAGCGCATCCTCCAGCTCTTTCGGCTTGAGGCGTTCCACCCGGTGGCCGTGTCGCGTCCAGGCGTGCGCGTGCTCGGCGTAGCTGGTTTCCAGTAGGCCCACCGTCCCCGTTGGACGCAGCAGCGGCAGGGTCTGGATCGCCGGCTGGGAGCCGGCGACCGGTAGCAGCAAAGCGCTGCCGTAATAGGCCGACGCGGCGTCTTCCAGTCCGTCGTTTTCTTCCGGCAAACGCTGCCAGACGCTGGCCGGCAGCTCGGGCACCGGCCAGCCTTGCGGGTTGAGCCCGGTGGACAGGTCCAGCCAGTTTTCCACCGCGATGCCGTAGCGGCGTGCCGCCGCCAGAATGCCGCCGCCGTGATCAAGCATGGAGCCATCCCCCGAGCAGGGCGAGTGCGACCCACAGCCACAGCCCGCGATTGACCAGCCTGATCGCGCGGCCGATGTCGTCGATGCCCGGCGGGCGCATCAGGCCCAGCACCGGGCGCTGTTTCAGCGAGCCGTGATAGCGCGCCGCGCCGCCGAGCGCCACGCCGAGCGCCCCGGCGCCGGCCGCCATCACCGGACCGGCGTTCGGGCTGTACCAGGTTGGCGCCTGCGCGCGCCAGCAGCGCCAGCCGTCGCGGACATTGCCGAGCAGGGTGTAGGTCAGCGCGGTCAGCCGCGCCGGGATGTAATTCAACACGTCGTCGAACCGGGCCGCCGCCCAGCCGAAGTGCAGGTAGCGCTCGCTGCGATAGCCCCACATCGCATCCAGCGTGTTGGCGAGCCGGTACAGCACCACGCCCGGCGCGCCCAACAGCAGAAACCAGAACACCGCGGCGAAGATCGCGTCGCTGCCGTTTTCCAGCACCGATTCGATGGTGGCGCGCGCCACGTCCTCTTCGCTCAGCGCCGAGGTGTCGCGGCTGACGATCATGCCGACGCACTCCCGCGCCAGCGGCAGGTCGTTGTCCGCCAGTGCCTCGACCACCGCCTGGGCGTGCTGGGTCAGGCTCTTGGCGCCGATGGCGAGGTAGAGCAGCAGGATGCTGTAGAACCACCCGATGAAGGGCAACCAGGCCAGCACGGCCGCGACCAGCGTGAAGGGGATCAGCAGCAGGGCGATCCCCAGCGCGCCGCGCAGCCTCATGCGCCAGACGGGTTCGGCGTTCGGGTAGACCGGGTAGAGGGCGGCCTCGATGCGGCGTACCAGCGCGCCGAAGCCGACCAGCGGGTGCCAGCGGCGCGGCTCGCCCAGCAGCTTGTCGAGCAGTACGGCGAGGAGCAGAAAAACGGAAGGGGTCACAAACGGCGCCTCTATAATGTCGGGCTCGGGTTTTGATGAGGCTTGCATCGCAAGTCCGCAAAACCGATTCGAAAGGCGCGATTTTAGAGCCGCCGACAAAAAAAAGCGCGTCCGGAGCAAAACCATGTCAGCCAAAACCATCATGATCCAGGGCACGACCTCGGACGCCGGCAAGAGCACCTTCGCCACCGGCCTGTGCCGTCTGCTAGCGCGCCGCGGGGTCCGTACCGCGCCGTTCAAGCCGCAAAACATGGCGCTGAACAGCGCGGTCACCGTCGACGGCGGCGAGATCGGCCGTTCGCAGGCCGTGCAGGCGCTGGCCTGTGGGATCGAGCCGCACACCGACATGAACCCGATCCTGCTCAAGCCCAACACCACTATCGGTGCGCAGGTGATCGTGCAGGGGCGGGCGATCGGCAATATGGACGCCGCCGTGTATCACCGCTACAAGCCCGAGGCGATGAAAGCGGTGCTGGCGTCGCACCGAAGGTTGGCCGAACAGTACGACTGCATCGTGGTGGAGGGGGC
The DNA here is from genome assembly GCF_055597485.1 of Crenobacter sp. CS_VA4. NCBI lineage: Bacteria > Pseudomonadati > Pseudomonadota > Betaproteobacteria > Neisseriales > Neisseriaceae > Crenobacter > Crenobacter sp. CS_VA4. The sequence goes on along the minus strand of NZ_JBVMAE010000007.1, from coordinate 70,387 downwards.
GGGCAGCCCGGCGGAGATCAATCTGCGCGCCGGCGACATCGCCAATATGGGCTTCGCCGAAGAAGTCGACTGCCCGGTAGTCCTGGTGGCGGACATCGACCGCGGCGGCGTGTTCGCGCACCTGGTGGGCACGCTCGCGCTGTTATCCGAATCGGAGCAGCGCCGCGTCGTCGGCTTCGTCATCAACCGTTTTCGCGGCGATGTCGGCCTGCTGCAGCCGGGGCTCGACTGGCTCGAGCACTACACCGGCAAGCCGGTGCTCGGCGTGCTGCCGTATCTGCAAGGCCTGCATATCGAGGCCGAGGACAGCCTGAGCCAAAGCAGCGTTCGGCCAACCTTGGGCACCGCGCAGACGCTGCGCGTGGTGGCGCCGGCGTTCCCGCGCATCAGCAATCACACCGACTTCGACCCCTTGCGCCTGCACCCGCAGGTGGAACTCACGCTGGTCGGGCCGGGGCAGGCGATCCCGGTCGCCGATCTGATCATCCTGCCGGGCAGCAAGAACGTCCGCAGCGACCTCGACTGGCTCAGGGCCAATGGCTGGGAAAAGGCGATCCTGCGCCACCTGCGCCTGGGCGGAAAACTGATCGGCATCTGCGGCGGCTTCCAGATGCTCGGCCGTCTTCTGCGCGACCCGCTCGGGCTGGAAAGCGCCGCCGGCAGCAGCGTGGGGCTGGGCCTGCTCGAGATGGAAACGGTGTTGACCGAGCACAAGCGGCTGGAACGGGTCGAGGGCAGGCTGGCGGTCGCCGACGCGGCGGTGAGCGGCTACGAGATCCACATGGGGGTGACGACCGGCCCGGCCCTCGAGCGGCCCGCCGTGACGTTGCCCACGGGGGCGGACGGCGCCGTTTCGGCCGACCAGCAGGTGCTGGGCACCTATCTGCACGGCGTGTTCGACCATCCGGAGGCCTGCGGTGCGCTGCTTCGCTGGGCGGGGCTGGAAGAGCCGGCGCCGCTCGACTATCGGGCGGAGCGGGAGAGGCATATCGACCGCTTGGCCGACTCGCTCGAGCAGCATCTCAAGCTGGACCGCCTTGCCCCGTTCCTGCCTTAGAGCCTGTTCGTCATCTTGCTGCGCGATCCTGATAGGGGCTCATGCGCGGTTCGAAGTCCGCGTTGCTGGGGAAGATGCCTGGTGCGGAAATTGGGGGTTGACAGACGGCGTCTAGACAGGGATACCTCAGTGGCAACCACAGATATGTATCAAAATGTAACCGATTGATACGAATTTTACAAAATATGCAAAAAACCTAAATGAAGGTGTGGCAAGAGATTGCAGCGCATCGTCTGGCCAAGTACGCCCTCGCAAGCCCCCTGACCGGCCCGTTTTTCGGTGTTACGCGCGGGAGGGGGCCATTGAAGATGTACCCGAAATGGCTTCCAATACGGTCCGTCCAGTTCAGATCCTAGGATGGAATGCCCCTATTCCATTTGCTTTTCCTTCGGTCGCGTATCGTATCGAAAGGCATAGCGATGCTGTCCACAGCACAAACCGACAAAAAGAACATTCTCGATAGGGAATGATTCAGGTATGGCCAGCATCGCGATTCGCAATATCGAGCCCTGATTTTCTTACAGTCACGCCATCTATAGGGGCGATTACCCATCGCCCTATCAAGTGATCACCGACGCCCGCGCGATCTCGAGATGGATTCTTGTCTGCTTCGGTCGCGGCTTTATTGGGTGATCGGGACTGCGGCATTTGGCCACGTTATTTCGTCTTAGCGAAGTAACCGCTAGCCCCCATTGCGTCTAGCGACGTCGTGGGGGCTAACGACGTTTGTTTCGCTGGGGCACGACAAAAGCCACTTTCAATCCTTTAAGGTCGTAAGATGATAATCAGAAAATACCCTCGCATTTTACGGGGACTTTCTCTCACTGCCGCCGCTCTGCTGTCCGGCTGTCAAGGCGGCATTCTTGATCCGAAGGGGCAGGTCGGGGCGGATGAGAAGTCCTTGATCATCACGGCTACCGTGCTGATGTTGTTAGTGGTCGTCCCGGTCATTCTGATGACCCTGGGCTTTGCCTGGAAATATCGCGCAAGCAACGAAAACGCTACCTACGATCCGAAATGGTCGCACTCGGGCAAGATCGAGGCGATTGTCTGGATCATCCCCTGCATCATCGTCGCTTTCCTGGCTGTTCTGACCTGGAACAGCACGCATAAACTCGATCCGTATCGTCCGCTCGACTCGGACAAGAAAGCCATCACGATCGAAGCGATTTCGCTGGACTGGAAGTGGCTGTTCATCTATCCCGACCTGAATATCGCCACCGTCAACCAGATCGCTTTCCCGGCCAATACCCCGGTGAACTTCAAGATCACCTCGGACGCGGCGATGAACTCCTTCTTCATCCCGCAGCTGGGTGGCCAGATCTACTCGATGGCCGGTATGCAGACCAAGCTGCACCTGATCGCCAACGAGGCGGGCACCTACGACGGCATGTCCTCCAACTACAGCGGTGGCGGCTTCTCCGGCATGAAATTCAAGGCCATCGCCACCGTGACCCCGGCCGAGTTCGACGCCTGGGTCAAGAAGGTTCGCGAAGCCACCGGCAAGCCCCTCGATGCGACGGCCTACCAGCAAGTGGCCAAGCCGAGCGAGAACACCCCGGTTCAGTATTTCGCCTCCGTCACGCCAAACCTGTTCTACGGCGTCCTGAACAAGTACATGGCCAGTCACCAGACCACCATGGAAGCCGGATTCAGCCCCATTCAGCTCGCCGCTCTCTCCAAGAGCCTGTGCAAGCCGCCGGTTGTTAAGGAGTAAGAAGAAATGTTGTTAGGTAAACTGACGCTCGACGCGATACCGTTTCACGAGCCGATCATCATGGGGGCGCTCTCGGGCGCCGGCCTGATGGGGCTCGTGGTGTTTGCCCTCATCACCAAGTTCGGCAAATGGGGCTATCTGTGGAAAGAGTGGTTGACCTCGGTCGACCACAAGAAGATCGGCGTGATGTACATCGTCGTCGCCCTGATCATGCTGCTGCGCGGCTTCGCCGATGCGGCGATGATGCGTACCCAGCTGGCCCTGGCTACCAACGGCCACCTGGGGATCTTCCCGCCCGAACACTACGACCAGATCTTCACCGCGCACGGCGTGATCATGATCATCTTCATGGCCATGCCGTTCATGACCGGCCTGATGAACATCGTCGTGCCGCTGCAGGTCGGCGCGCGCGACGTGGCGTTCCCGTTCCTGAACTCGCTGAGCTTCTGGCTGCTGGTCTCGGCCGTTGTGCTGGTCAACCTGTCGCTGGGGGTGGGTGAGTTCGCCCGTACCGGTTGGGTTGCCTATCCGCCGCTGTCCGAGCTGGCCTACAGCCCGGGCGTCGGGGTCGACTACTACATCTGGGCGCTGCAGATATCAGGCATAGGGACTACGCTGACGGCGATCAACTTCCTGGTGACCATCATCAAGATGCGCACGCCGGGCATGAAGCTGATGCAGATGCCGATCTTCACCTGGACCTGCACCTGGGCCAACGTGCTGATCGTGGCGTCGTTCCCGATCCTGACCGGCGTGCTGGCCATGCTGAGCCTGGACCGTTATCTGGATTTCCACTTCTTCACCAGTGAAGCCGGTGGCAACCCGATGATGTACATCAACCTGTTCTGGGCCTGGGGTCATCCCGAGGTGTACATCCTGATCCTGCCGGCGTTCGGCGTGTTCTCGGAAGTGATCTCGACCTTCTCGGGCAAGCGTCTGTTCGGTCACACCTCGATGATCGTCGCCAGCGGCGTGATCTCGGTGCTCGGTTTCGTGGTCTGGCTGCACCACTTCTTCACCATGGGTTCGGGCGCCGACGTCAACGCGTTCTTCGGCATCGCGACCATGATCATCTCGGTGCCAACCGGGGTGAAGCTGTTCAACTGGCTGTTCACCATCTACCGCGGCCGCTTGCGCTTCACCTCGCCGGTGCTGTGGACCCTGGGCTTCATGATCACCTTCTCGATCGGTGGCATGACCGGCGTGCTGATGGCCGTGCCGGGCGCCGACTTCGTGCTGCACAACAGCCTGTTCCTGATCGCGCACTTCCACAACACCATCATCGGTGGTGCGGTGTTCGGCTACCTGGCCGGTTTCGTGTTCTGGTTCCCGAAGGCCTTCGGCTTCAAGCTGAACGAGAAGCTCGGCAAGACCGCGTTCTGGCTCTGGCAGACCGGCTTCTACTTTGCCTTCGTGCCGCTGTACGTGCTGGGCTTCCTGGGCATGACCCGTCGCCTGAACCACACCGACAACCCGCTGTGGACCCCATGGCTGTACGTGGCCTGCATCGGCGCCGTACTGATCGCCCTGGGTATCGGCTGCCAGCTGCTGCAGATCGCCGTGAGCATCCGCGACCGCAAGAAGCTGGTCGACGAGACCGGCGACCCGTGGAATGGCCACACCCTGGAATGGTCGACCTCGTCGCCGCCGCCGTTCTACAACTTCGCCAAGCTGCCGCACGTGCACGACATCGACGCCTTCACCGACATGAAGGAAAAGGGCATCGCCTACCAGGTGCCGGCACAGTACGAGCCGATCCACATGCCGAAGAACACCTCGGCCGGTGTGTTCATCGGTGCCTTCGCCACCGTGCTGGGCTTCGCGATGATCTGGCACATCTGGTGGCTGGCGATCGTCGGTTTCGTCGGCATCGTGGCCAGCATGCTGGCACGCGCCTACGACAACGACATCGACTACTACGTGCAGCCGGAAGAGATCGAGCAGATCGAGCGTCAGCGCCTGGAGAAACTCGGCATCGATGTGGATCAGTACGACGAGCGCGACGCCAGCAAGCCGGCCGCCCATCCGAACAAAGCAAAAACTCTGGAGCAGGTGTAAGCAGCCATGGCCTCTCATGTAAACCAAGTGCACAGCACTCATGCTCATGACCATGAGCATCACGACAGCGGCCCGAGCACCGTCCTGGGCTTCTGGCTCTACCTGATGACGGACTGCATCCTGTTCGCGAGCGCGTTCGCCGCCTTTGCGGTGCTGGCCGGCAACACGGCGGGCGGGGTGTCCGGGAAGAACATCTTCGAGCTGAAGTATGTGCTCGTTGAAACCTTCGCGCTGCTGTTCAGCAGTATCACCTACGGTTTCGCCATGATTTCCGCCCACAAGGGCAACAAATCGGGCCTGATCGGTTGGCTGATCGTGACCTTCCTGTTCGGCGCCACCTTCATCGGCATGGAACTGAACGAGTTCCACAACCTGATCGCCGAGGGCCACGGTCCGCAGATCAGCGCCTTCCTGTCGTCGTTCTTCGCACTGGTGGGTCTGCACGGCCTGCACGTGACTGCCGGCCTCGTCTGGATGGCGGTGATGATGACTGAAGTGGTCAAGACCGGTCTGACCTCGCGTTCGCTGACCCGTCTGAACTGCCTGAGCCTGTTCTGGCACTTCCTGGACATCGTCTGGATCTGCGTGTTTACCGTCGTCTACCTGAAAGGGGCCATGTAATGAGCAATGCACATAGCCACGACCATGCCGCCGACCACGGCAGCGTAAAGTCCTACGGCATCGGCTTCCTGCTGTCGGTGATCCTGACGGTCATCCCGTTCTGGATGGTGATGAGCGGCAACTTCAGCTCGCACGACACGATGATCGGCATCGTCGGCTTCGCCGTGGTGCAGATCCTGGTGCACCTGAAGTACTTCCTGCACCTGAACTTCAGCGAGGAAGGCCGTCTCAACAGCCTTACCTTCCTGTTCACCGCGCTGATCATCGTGATGATCATCGGCCTGTCGGTGTGGATCATCTTCAGCGCCGACGCGCTGATGATGCCGTAAGAGAGAAGCTCGTGAAATTCAAGCGATACCTGCAGGTCACCAAGCCGGGCATCATCTTCGGTAACCTGATCTCGACGGCGGGCGGCTTCCTGCTCGCCGCCAAGGGCCATGGCGACCTGGGCGTGTTCCTGGCGACGGTGATCGGCCTGTCCCTGGTCGTTGCCTCCGGTTGTTCCTTGAACAACTGCATCGACCGCGACATCGACTGCAAGATGGCGCGCACCAAGAACCGCGTGCTGGTGACCGGCGCCATGTCGTTCAAGGCGGCGCTGACGCACGGTCTGCTGCTGGGTATCGCTGGTTTCGGGACGCTGTGGCACTGGACCAACCCGCTGGCGTTCGCCTGCGCGCTGTTCGGCTTCGTGATCTACGTCGGCGTGTACAGCCTGTACATGAAGCGCCACTCGGTGTACGGCACTCTGGTCGGCAGCCTGTCCGGCGCGGTGCCGCCGGTGGCGGGCTACTGTGCGGTGACCGGTCGCTTCGACATGGGCGCGCTGATCCTGTTGGTGATGTTCTGTCTGTGGCAGATGCCGCACTCGTACGCGATCGCGATCTTCCGCTTCAAGGACTACGAGGCGGCGTCGATCCCGGTGCTGCCGGTGGTCAAGGGCATCTCCAAGGCCAAGCAGCAGATCGTGCTCTACATCCTGGCGTTTGCTGCGGCCACGGTGATGCTCGCCCTGGGCGGCTACGTCGGCTACGGCTACCTGGCGGTGGCCTGTGCCACCAGCCTGTGGTGGCTGAAGATGGCGCTGTCCGGCTACAAGAGCTGCACCGACGACCGTGTCTGGGCGCGGCAGGTGTTCTTCTTCTCCATCATCACCATCACCTCGCTGAGCGTGATGATGGCGGTGGATTTCCAGAGTCCCGCGCATGGGATGCTGGCCTATACCTTCTGACACCGAAACCCCCATGGCGGCCGCCTGGTCTTGCCGTCCCGCGCCTGACAGCGAGGGCGGGCGAGGCCAAGGCGGCCGTTGTCTTTCCGGCTGGCGCCGGTTCCATTCTTAACGGCAAGCCCGAGCAAGCGGCAATCTCTCGCAGCGTGTTTCGAGGGAACTGGCCAGGAAAAAGTCAAACCCGGCACGCCCTCGGCTAGCAATCGCTGGCAAAGCACCGTGCTGAAGTCGAGGCCGAACGAGCGCATCGAACTTAGGTCATCCCCCCAAAAAACTCGACATCTTGCGCATCAGCCATCGCGGGCAACTCGATGCCCCGCGCCTGTGCAGCTTAGCTGTACTGGCAAAGCGCGTCAGCGGCAGCACGCCCGGTATGAGCGGTAGGGTCATTCCCGCCGCCGCGCACTGGTCGCGCAGCTGCTGCGGGAAGGCATCCGCGTTGAAAAAGTACCGAGTGACGAAGGCGCTGGTGTCCTGCTTGGCTTGAGTGCCAGCAGAGCGGCGGTCAGCCCCGGCGCTTGCGGATGACCCTCCGGGTAGGCGGCCACGTCGATGTGGAAGTGATCGCCGCTTTCCGTACGAATGAACTGCACCAAATCACAGGCATAGCGGAAGTCGCCACGGCCGCCCATGCCTGATGGGGTGTCAGCGCGCAGCACGAACAGCTGGGATAGGCCGAGCTCGCGGTAGTGGACGAGCCGTGCCCGGATGTCGTCGCGGCTTGCCCCCTACCGCGGACAGGTGCGCGGCAACGGGTAGGCCCAGCCGGCAGTGGCGCTCAACCAGGCCAATAGTGCGCTCGCGAGTGCTGCCACCGGCGCCGTCGGTGACGGTCAGACAGTCTGGACCTAGCGCCGCCAGCCGTGGCAAGGCGTCGTCGAGGCTGTATGCGTGTTTCACGACCGGCTCTCTCTTGACCGGGGGAGGCCGCGGCGTCACGCCCATCTCGGCCTTCGGACGTGGGCGTCAGCGTCCTAATCCGGGGGCCCCCTGTCGAAAACTAGCCAGGAGATTCCGCCGACAACGGCCGTCGAAGCACCGTGATTCCGCCCCGAACGGACGCACGCTCCCCACCGGCGACCGTCCGTCATCTTGCCAGGCAAACGTTTTGCATACCCCGGTCGCGCGGACTACAAATCTGCAGCGGAAGCCGTCGCGAAATGGCATGCATCAACGAAGCCCAATGGAGGGACGTTATGAGCTATCACCTGGAAGGTCGTTTGCTCGAGGTCTGCAACTGTCGCGTCCTCTGTCCCTGCTGGATCGGCGAGGATCCCGATTTCGGCACCTGCGACACCATCGTCGCGTGGCGCATCGACAAGGGGGCGATCGATGGTGTCGACGTGGGCGGCAACACGATTGCCGCGGTGGCCCATGTTCCGGGCAACATCCTGGAAGGCAACTGGACGGCGGCGATCTTCGTCGACGACAAGGCCTCGAAGGACCAGGAGGACGCGTTGCTCAAGGTCTACACCGGTCAGGCCGGCGGCCCCATCGCCGACCTCGCCAAGTTGATCGGTACTGTGGTGTCGGTGGAGCGCGCGCCCATCACCTTCGATGTCCAGGGCGGCAAAGGGACACTCGCCATCGGGGCGGACTACTACGCTGAACTCGAGCCCTACGTCGGTGCGACAGGCAGCACGACCACGTTGTCGGACACCATCTTTTCGACGGTACCCGGCGCGCCGGTGTTCGTCGGCAAGGCGCCCGTCTACCGTTCGAAGAACGCGGCGATCGGCATCGACCTCGACATCAAGGACCACAACGCGCTGCAGAGCATCTTCGTGTTCGACGCCTAAAAGGTCACGGGCGGTGCCATGTGCCGCTCGACCTGATCATGCTCAGCGCATCGCGTCACCGACGCGTGTTCCTGCCAGTGCTCGCCGGCCTGGTCGCGCTCGCCTGGGTCGCCCTGTGGGCCTGGGCGCGCAGCCCCTATGGACGCTACCTGGACCACGGCGACTGGACGGCATCGGGGCCGGCGGCATCGCTCTGCCGCGTGGTTCCCGGCGGATCGTTCGTCGTGCCGGCAGCGCTCTACGCCGTGTCATGGACGCTGATGATCGCGGCGATGATGCTGCCGACCACCTTGTCGCTGCTCGACGCCTTCGACCGGCTCGTCACCGGCCGGACGGATCGCCTGCGCCTGCTCACCCTGCTCGGCCTCGGCTACCTGGCGGCATGGGGCGCCTTCGGGCTGCTGGCGCACGGGCTGCACGCGCTGCTGCTGGCCTGGGTGGCGAGCGTGCCTGCGCTGACCTGGTATAGCTGGCTGATCGGTGCCGCCACCATCGCCGTCGCCGGTGCCTTCCAGTTCAGCAGGCTCAAATACCGTTGCCTGGAGAAGTGCCGCACGCCCTTGAGTTTCGTGATCGAGCATTGGCGCGGCCGCGATCAGGAGCGGCAGGCGTTCGCGCTCGGGGCGCACCACGGGCTGTTCTGCGTCGGGTGCTGCTGGGCGCTGATGCTGCTGATGTTCGCGGTGGGGGCCGGCAGCCTGGGCTGGATGCTGGTGCTCGCCGCCGTGATGGCGGTCGAGAAGAACGTCCGCTGGGGGCGGAGGCTGAGCGCGCCGCTCGGCGTGGCGCTGCTGGCCTGGGCCGCGCTACTCGTGGCGAACAATGTTTGATGCCGCCCGCCTGCCGAAGAGGGCCGATAGGGATGAGGCGAAGCCTGGCCCTCCCGCACGGCGCACCGTGCTGCTCACCGCCGCCGCGATGGTCGCGTTTGCGGCCAATTCGCTGCTGTGCCGGCTCGCGCTGCAGCACGCGGCCATCGATGTGGCCAGCTTCGCGAGCATCCGGCTAGTCTCGGGGGCGCTGATGCTGGCCCTCGTCGTGCGCCTTATGTCCGATCGCGCCGCGCCGGCCCGCCCGGACTGGCTCGCGGCGGCCATGCTGTTCGCCTATGTCGCGTTCTTCTCCTTCGCCTATCTGACGCTCAGCGCCGGCTCCGGGGCGCTGATCCTGTTCGGCGCCGTGCAGGTGACCATGTTCAGCGCCGGCCTGCGCGCGGGCGAGCAGTTCAGGCCGATCGCCTGGTTCGGCCTCGCGCTCGCCGTCGCCGGCCTCGTCTATCTGATGTCGCCGGGGCTCACGGCGCCGGCACCGCTGGGCGCGGCGCTGATGGCCGCCGCCGGCGTGGCGTGGGGCGTGTACTCGCTGCGCGGCCGCGGGCTGGCTAGTCCGCTGGCCGCCACCGCCGGCAATTTTCTGCGCGCCGCGCCGATGGCTCTCGCGTTGAGCGCGCTGCTCCTCAGCCGCTCTCACGCCACGCCGCTTGGGGTGGGGCTGGCGATCACGTCCGGCGCGCTGACCTCGGGCATCGGCTACGTCATCTGGTATGCCGCGCTTCGCGGGCTGTCGGCCATGCGCGCGGCGACGGTGCAGCTGTCGGTGCCACCGATCGCGGCGTTCGGCGGCGTGCTCTTATTGTCCGAGGCGATCACGCCGCGTCTGGCGACAGCCTCGGCGGCCATCCTTGGCGGCATCGCTCTGGTGCTGGCTAGTCGGACACGGAGCGCGCGGCCCTCAGCGAGGTGAGAGGCCGGGAGGGCCGGAATCTGCAGGGCGTACCTGAGTATTTCGAGCCGGCCCCCGTTCGGTCCGTACCGCAAGATCATGGCACGGGCTGGGTGTCGCGGGCTTCTACGAGCGCCAGCCGCTCGCACAGCGTCTCCAGCGCCCCCGCCTGGTTCAGGCTGAAGAAATGCAGCGCCGGCACCCCTTCCGCAATCAATCGTTCGCACAGCCGCGTGGTGACGTCGAGGCCAAAGTCGCGGACGGCGGCCGTGTCGTCGCCCAGGCTGGATAGCTTGCGCGCGATCCAACGCGGCAGCTCGATGCCGCGGGTTTCGGCCAGGCGAGCCGTGCCGGCAAAGCGGGTCAGCGGCAGGATGCCGGGGATCAGCGGCAGATGAACGCCGGTGCGGGCGCACTGGTCGCGCAGGTGCAGGAAGGAGTCGGCGTTGAAGAAGTACTGGGTGACGGCGAGGCTGGCACCGGCGTCCTGCTTGGCTTTCAGCGCGGCGAGGTCGGCGGCCGGGCTGCGGGCCTGCGGGTGACCCTCTGGGTAGGCCGCCACGGTCAGCTCGATGTCGCCGTCGCTTTCCTCGCGGATGAAGCGCACCAAGTCGCTCGCGTAGGCGAAGTCGCCGCGGCCGCCCATGCCGGATGGGGCATCGCCGCGCAAGGCGAACAGCCGGGTGAGATTCAGCACCCGGTAGTGGGCGAGCAGCGCGCGCACCTCGTCGCGGCCGGCGCCGATCGCCGACAGGTGCGGGGCCACCGGCCAGCCGGCATGGTGCAGCTGCTCGACCAGTTCGACCGTGCGTTCGCGGGTGCTGCCGCCGGCGCCGTAGGTGACCGAGAAGTACTCCGGGCCCAGCGCCATCAGGCGCGGCAGCGCCGCCGCCAGCTGTGTCGCCGCGCCGGCGTGGGTGGGCGGGTAGAGTTCGATGCTGAAGGGGGTGGTCATGTATCGCTCCTGTGAGTCAGCGGAACACCACGGTGCGGTCGCCGTTGAGGAACACGCGCCGCTCGGTGTGGTATTTGATGGCCCGCGCCAGCGCCAGGCATTCCATGTCGCGGCCGGTGGCCTGCAGCTGCTCGGGGCGGTGGGTGTGGTCGACCCGCTCGACCACCTGCTCGATGATCGGGCCTTCGTCGAGGTCGTCGGTGACGTAGTGGGCGGTGGCGCCGATCAGCTTCACACCGCGCGCGTACGCCTGGTGATAGGGCTTGGCGCCCTTGAAGCCGGGCAAGAAGGAGTGGTGGATATTGATCGCCCGGCCGGACAGCCGGCTGGCGGTCTCGTTCGACAGGATCTGCATGTAGCGGGCCAGGATCACGAGCTCGCTCCCGGTCGATTCGACCAGCTCGAGCAGCTGCGCTTCCTGCCGCGCCTTGCTGTCCGCCGTGACCGGCAGGTGGTGATAGGGCAGGCCGTAGGCGCGGGCGACCGGCTCCAGGTCGGGATGGTTGGAGACGATGCCGGCGATGTCGAGCGCCAGCTCGCCGAGCTTCCAGCGGTAGAGCAGGTCGTTCAGGCAATGATCGAGCTTCGACACCAGGATCAGCGTGCGGGTGCGGGCGGCGGCATCGTTGAGCTGCCACTGCATCGCGAAGCGTTCGGCCAACGGTGCGAACTCGGCCTGCAGGCGTGCCAGCAGATCGGGGTCGGTGCTGCGGGTGTGGAACACGCAGCGGATGAAGAAGCGCTGGCTGAGCTCGTCGTCGAACACCGACAGCTCGTCGATGTAGCCGCCACGCGTGTCGAGAAAGCCCGATACCGCGGCGACCTGGCCAGCGGCGCTGGGGCAGGTCAGCGTGAGGATGAAGCGTTGCTGGGCTGCTGTTTGAGTCATCGGAGTCTCCGTAGCAAGGCCGGTTCGGCCGACCTTGCGGGTAGGGGCTGTTAGGCGACCAGCTCGCCACGGGCCTGCAGGTCGGCGTGGTAGCTCGATCGCACCATCGGCCCGGCTGCCACCTGAGAGAAGCCGAGCTCGAGCGCGATCCGGCGCAGTTCGGCGAATTCGGCCGGAGTCACGAAGCGCTTCACCGGCAAGTGGTGACGGCTCGGCTGCAGGTACTGGCCGAGCGTCAGCATGTCGACCCGGTGGGCACGCAGATCGCGCAGCACCTCGACGATCTCGTCGTTGGTTTCGCCCAGACCCACCATCAACCCCGACTTGGTCGGCACGTCCGGCCGCTCGGCCTTGAACGCTTCCAAGAGCGCGAGTGAGTGCGTGTAGTCGGCGCCCGGCCGAGCCTCGCGGTAGAGCCGTGGCACGGTCTCGAGGTTGTGGTTGAACACGTCGGGCGGCGTGTCGGCCAGCACTTCGAGCGCCGTGTCCATCCTGCCGCGGAAGTCCGGCACCAGCGTCTCGACGCGGATGCTGGGGCTGAGTCGCCGCGTCTCGGCGATGCAGGCGGCGAAGTGCGCCGCGCCGCCGTCGCGCAGGTCGTCGCGATCGACCGAGGTGATCACCACGTATTTCAGCTTCATCGCGGCGATCGTTTCGGCCAACCTTGCGGGCTCGTCGGCATCGAGCGGGTTCGGCCGGCCGTGGCCGACGTCGCAGAACGGACAACGCCGCGTGCAGATGTCGCCCATGATCATGAAGGTGGCGGTGCCGTGGCTGAAACATTCGCCCAGGTTCGGGCAGCTCGCCTCCTCGCAGACGGTGACGAGCTGGTGTTCGCGCAGCGTCTTTTTCAGCGCGACGACCTCCTTGCTGCCGGGAAAGGCGGCGCGGATCCACTCGGGTTTGCGCAGCATCTCGCTCTTTTCGGTCGGGGCGATCTTGACCGGGATGCGCGCCATTTTCTCGGCGGCCGACAGCTTGATGCCGGCCTCCAATTTGGCGGGTTTGACGGTGCTCATGGTGTCAGCCCCGGTAGTAGCGTTGCGGCACGAACGGGGTCTTGGCGACCTCGATCACTACCGGCTTGCCGCGCACGATCGCGTAGAGCGCGGTGCCGACCGCCGCGTGCGCGCTCGCGACATAGCCCATGCCGACCGGGCCGCCGAAGCTCGGGCCGAAGCCGCCGCTGGTGACCTTGCCGATCACGTTGCCGTCGGCGTCGGTGATCTCGGCGCCTTCGCGCACCGGCACCTTGTCTTTGACGACGAAACCGACGCGCTTCTTCGCGACGCCGTCGGTGATCTGCCGCGCGACGACGTCGGCGCCCGGATAGCCGCCGGCGCGTTCGCCACCGGGGCGGCGGTTCTTCGACAGCGCCCACAGCAGGCTGCCCTCGATCGGCGTGGTGCCGGTGTCGATGTCGTGGCCGTACAGGCACAGGCCGGCTTCCAGGCGCAGCGAGTCGCGCGCGCCAAGACCAATTGCCTCGACCTCCGTTTCGGCCAACAGCCGGCGCGCCAGCGCTGCGGCGTGCTCGGACGGCACCGAGATCTCGTAGCCGTCCTCGCCGGTGTAGCCCGAGCGGCTGACGTAACAAGCCACGCCGTCGAGCTCCAGTTGGGCGTTCTGCATGAAGGTCAGCTCGGCAGCGGCCGGCGCCAGGCGCGCGAGCACCGTCGCGGCGGCCGGGCCCTGCAGCGCGAGCAGTGCGCGGTCGGTCAGCTCGACGACTTCGCACTGGCCGGCGAGGTGGCGTCTCATGTGCGCGATGTCCTGTTCCTTGCAAGCGGCGTTGACCACCACGTACAGCACGTCGTCGCCGAAGTTCGACACCATCAGGTCGTCGAGGATGCCGCCGTGCCCGTCGGTGAACAGCGCGTAGCGCTGCTGGCCCGCCGGCAGGTCGATGATGTCGACCGGCACCAGGCTCTCCAGCGCGGCGGCCGCGCCGGGCCCGATCAGCTTGACCTGGCCCATGTGCGAGACGTCGAACAGGCCGGCCTGCGCGCGGGTGTGCAGGTGTTCCTTCAGCACGCCGAGCGGATACTGCACCGGCATCTCAAAGCCGGCGAACGGGACCATCTTGGCGCCCAGTTCGATATGCAGGTCGTAGAGCGGAGTGCGGTTCAGCGGTGCGTTCATTGCATAGTCCTCAGCATTCGATCACGTTGACGGCCAGGCCGCCGCGCGAGGTTTCCTTGTATTTGGTCTTCATGTCGGCGCCGGTGTCGCGCATGGTGCGGATCACCTTGTCGAGTGAGATGAAGTGGCTGCCGTCGCCCTTCAGCGCCATCCGTGCGGCATTGACCGCCTTCACCGACGCCATCGCGTTGCGCTCGATGCACGGCACTTGCACCAGGCCGCCGACCGGGTCGCAGGTCAGCCCCAGGTTGTGCTCCATGCCGATCTCGGCGGCGTTTTCCACCTGCAGTACGCTGCCGCCCAGCACTTCGGCCAAGCCGCCGGCCGCCATCGAGCAGGCGACGCCGACCTCGCCCTGGCAGCCGACCTCGGCGCCGGAGATCGACGCGTTTTCCTTGTAGAGAATGCCGATCGCGGCGGCGGTGAGCAGGAAGCGCACCACGCCGTCGTCGTTGGCGGTGGGGAGGAAGCGGGTGTAGTAGTGCAGCACCGCCGGGATGATGCCGGCCGCGCCGTTGGTGGGGGCGGTGACCACCCGCCCGCCGGTGGCGTTCTCCTCGTTGACCGCCAGCGCGTAGAAGCTGATCCAGTCGAGGATGGTGAGCGGGTCGCGCAGCGCCGCCTCCGGGTGGCTGGACAGCTTGCGGTACAGCTCGGCGGCGCGGCGCTTCACCTTCAGGCCGCCGGGCATGATGCCCTCGCGCTCCGAGCCGCGCTTGACGCACGCCTGCATCACGTCCCAGATCGCGAGCAGCCCGGCACGGATCTCGGCTTCGCTGCGCCACACCTTCTCGTTTTCCAGCATCAGCTGGCTGATCGACAAGCCGTGCTCCTCGCACAGCGCGAGCAGCGTCTTGGCCGACTTGAACGGGTAGGGCAGCACCGTCGCGTCGGGCACGATGCGGTCGGCGCCGGCCGCTTCTTCGTTGACAACGAAGCCGCCGCCGACCGAGTAGTAGACCTTGCTCGCCAGCACCTCACCGTCAACGTCGTAGGCGGTGAAACGCATGCCGTTGGGGTGGTAGGGCAGCGTCTCGCGGCGGTAGAGGATCAGGTGTTCCTTCTCCTTGAAAGCAATGCGACGCCGACCGAGCAGGGTCAGCTCGCCCGCCGCGCGGATCGCCGCGACGCGGGGTTCGACGCTGTCGGTGTCGACCGTGTCGGGCTCCTCGCCCTCCAGGCCCAGCAGCACCGCCACGTCCGAGCCGTGACCGCGACCGGTCGCGCCGAGCGAGCCGAACAGCTCGGACTTCACCGCTGCCGTTCTGTCCAGCAGGCCGTGTTCGGCCAGACCGTGGGCGAAGCGCGCGGCGGCGCGCATCGGCCCGACGGTATGCGAGCTCGACGGCCCGATCCCGATCTTGAACAAATCAAATACGCTGATGGCCATGATGCGCGCCTCGCCGTTTATTTGCCGTAAACCGGGAAGGCCGCGCACAGCTCGGCGACCTGGTGCTTCACCCGCTCGATCACGGTCGGCTTGTCGAGGTCGGCGAGGATGTCGCAGATCCAGCCGGCCACCGCGCGCACCTCCGCCTCCTTGAAACCGCGCGTGGTCACTGCCGGGGAGCCGATGCGGATGCCGCTGGTGACGAACGGCGACTGCGGGTCGTTCGGCACGGCGTTCTTGTTGACGGTGATGTGCGCGGCACCCAGTGCGGCGTCGGCCGCCTTGCCGGTCAGCCCCTGGCGGACCAGGCTCAGCAGGAACAGGTGGTTGTCGGTGCCGCCTGAGATGATGTCGTAGCCGCGTTCGACGAACACCGCCGCCATCGCGCGAGCGTTGGCGATCACCTGTTGCTGGTAGGCAGCGAAGGACGGCTGCAGCGCTTCCTGGAACGCGACCGCCTTCGCCGCGATCACATGCATCAGCGGGCCGCCCTGGATGCCCGGGAATACGATGGAGTTGAGCTTCTTCTCGATGTCCGGATTCGACTTGGCGAGGATCAGGCCGCCTCGCGGGCCGCGCAGCGTCTTATGCGTGGTAGTGGTCACCACGTCGGCGAACGGTACCGGGTTCGGGTACAGACCGGCGGCCACCAGCCCCGCCACGTGGGCCATGTCGACCAAGAGGTAGGCGCCGACCTGGTCGGCGATGGCGCGGAAGCGCGCCCAGTCGATCACCCGCGAGTAGGCGGAGAAGCCGGCGACGATCAGCTTCGGTTTATGTTCGAGCGCGAGCTTCTCGACTTCGTCGTAGTCGATCAGGCCGGTATTGGTGTCGATGCCGTACTGGACGGCGTTATAGATCTTTCCCGAGAAGTTGACCGAAGCGCCGTGGGTGAGGTGGCCGCCGTGCGCCAGGCTCATGCCCAGCACCGTGTCGTGTGGCTGGATCAGCGCCATGTAGACGGCGGCGTTGGCCTGCGAGCCCGAGTGCGGCTGCACATTGGCGTAGTCGGCGCCGAACAGCTGCTTGGCGCGATCGATGGCCAGCTGCTCGACCACATCGACATGCTCGCAGCCGCCGTAGTAGCGCTTGCCCGGATAGCCCTCGGCGTACTTGTTGGTCAGCACCGAGCCCTGCGCCTGGATCACGCGCGGGCTCGCGTAGTTTTCCGAGGCGATCAACTCGATATGGTCTTCCTGGCGGAAGCGCTCGGCTTCCATCGCCTGCCACAGCGCGTCGTCGAAACCGGCGATTTGCAGCGGCTGGCTGAATTGTTCTTGGCGGGACATCTGTTTCTCCTTTGTGAGGGCTGTAGCCACCGTTCGGCCAACCTTTGGGTGATAGGGTTGGCCGAACAGCGGCGTCTTCAGTTTCAGTCTTCGTAGGCCGACAGCGGCGGGCAGCTGCAGACGAGGTTGCGGTCGCCGTAGACGTTGTCGACGCGGCCGACCGACGGCCAGTACTTGTTGGCGTGGTCGCGCTCCAGCCCTCGCGGGAACACCGCCTGTTCGCGGCTGTAGGCGTGGCTCCATTCGCCGGCCAGCACCGCCGCGGTGTGCGGCGCGTGTTTCAGCGGGTTGTCGTTGGCGTCGCTGCGGGCTTCCTCCACCGCGCGGATCTCCTCGCGGATCGTCACCATCGCCTCGATGAAGCGGTCGAGTTCGGCCTTCGATTCCGACTCGGTCGGTTCGATCATCAAGGTGCCGGCCACCGGGAACGACATGGTCGGTGCATGGAAGCCGAAGTCGATCAGCCGCTTGGCGATGTCCTCGACGCTGATCCCGGTGCTGTCCTTCAAGGGCCGCACATCGACGATGCACTCGTGCGCGACGCGGCCGTTCGGGCCGGTATAGAGGATCGGGTAGTGCGGCGCCAGTTTGGCGGTGATGTAGTTGGCGTTGAGGATCGCTACCTCGGTCGCGCGCTTCAGGCCCGCCGCGCCCATCAGCGCGATATAGGTCCAGGTGATCGGCAGGATGCTGGCGCTGCCGTAAGGCGCCGCCGACACCGCGCCGCCGCCGCCGAGACTCCCCGCCTTGTGGCCGGGCAGGAACGGGGCGAGGTGCGCCTTCACGCCGATCGGGCCGACGCCCGGGCCGCCGCCGCCGTGCGGGATGCAGAAGGTCTTGTGCAGGTTCAGGTGCGACACGTCGCCGCCGAAGCCGCCCGGTTGCGCCAGGCCGACCAGCGCGTTCATGTTCGCGCCGTCGATGTAGACCTGGCCGCCGTGCGCGTGCACCACGTCGCACACCTCGCGCACCCGCTCCTCGAACACGCCGTGGGTGGACGGGTAGGTGATCATGATCGCGGCGAGCTTGTCGCTGTGTTGCTCCGCTTTCGATTTCAGGTCATCGACGTCGACGTTGCCGGCCTCGTCGCACGCGACCACCACCACCTTCATGTTCGCCATCTGCGCGCTGGCCGGGTTGGTGCCGTGCGCCGACGACGGGATCAGGCAGACGTCGCGCTGCGACTCGCCGCGGCTGGCGTGGTAGGCGCGGATCGCGAGCAAGCCGGCGTACTCGCCCTGCGAGCCGGCGTTCGGCTGCAGCGACACCGCGTCGTAGCCGGTGATCGCACACAGCATAGACTCAAGCTCCTGGGTCAGCTCGCGGTAGCCGGCGGTTTGCTCGGCCGGGGCGAACGGGTGCAGCTTGCCGAATTCCGGCCAGGTCACCGGGATCATCTCGGTGGTGGCGTTCAACTTCATCGTGCAGCTGCCCAGCGGAATCATGGTGCGGTCGAGCGCCAGGTCCTTGTCGGCGAGGCGGCGCAGGTAACGCAGCATCTCGGTCTCCGAGCGGTACAGCTGGAACACCGGGTGCGTCAGGAAGTCGCTGGTCCGGACGAGCGGCGCCGGGATCGCGTCGGCGGCCTGCGCTTCGAGTGCGGCGAAGTCCGGCGTGACCTTGCCGAGCGCGAACAGGCTCCACAATGCCACGACGTCGGCCGAAGTCGTCGTCTCGTCGAGCGAGATGCCGATGCGGGTGTCGGCGCTGGCGCGCAGATTGACGCCGCGCGAGCGCGCCTGCGCATGCAGCACGTCGGCGTGGTTGGCGGTGTCGACCGAGACGGTCACCGTGTCGAAGAACGACTCGGTCGGTACCGAATAGCCGAGCTCGCGCAGCCCTTCGGCCAACGTGGCGGTCAGCCTGTGCACGCGGCGGGCGATCGCGGTCAGCCCCTCGGGGCCGTGGTAGGCGGCGTAGAGGCCGGCGATGATCGCCAAGAGCGCCTGCGCGGTGCAGATATTGCTGGTGGCCTTCTCGCGGCGGATGTGCTGCTCGCGCGTCTGCATCGCCAGGCGCAGCGCCGGGCGGCCGTGGCTGTCGACCGATACGCCGACCAGGCGGCCCGGCATGGTGCGCTTGAACTCGTCGCGGGTCGCGAAGTAGCCGGCGTGCGGGCCGCCGAAGCCCATCGGCACGCCGAATCTTTGAGTCGTGCCGACCGCGACGTCGGCGCCGAATTCGCCCGGCGGGGTCAGCAGCGTCAGCGCCAGCAGGTCGGCGGCGACGACGACGAGCGCGCCCTGTGCGTGGGCGGCCTCGGTGACGGACCGGTAGTCGATCAGGTCGCCGTGCGAGCCCGGGTACTGCAAGAGCACGCCGAAGCACTCGAAGCCGGCGAGATCGCGGCGCGGGTCGCCGACGACCACCTCGATGCCCAAGGGCTCGGCGCGGGTCTTCACCACTTCGATGGTCTGCGGATGGCAGTCGCGGGCGACGAAGAACACCGCGCTCTTCGATTTGGACAGGCGCTGACAGAAGGTCATCGCCTCGGCCGCGGCGGTCGCCTCGTCGAGCATCGACGCGTTGGCGATCTCAAGCCCGGTCAGGTCGGTGACCATGGTCTGGAAGTTCAGCAGCGCCTCGAGGCGGCCCTGCGAGATTTCCGGCTGGTACGGGGTGTACGCGGTGTACCAGGCCGGGTTCTCGAACACATTGCGCAGGATCACCGGCGGGGTGTGGGTGTCGTAGTAGCCCATGCCGATGTAGGACTTGAACACCTGGTTGCGCGCGGCGATCTTGGCGAGGCGCTCCAGCACCTCGGCTTCGCTGCAGCCGTCGGCGAGGGCGAGCGGGGCGGCCAGGCGGATGCTGGCGGGGACGACCTCGTCGATCAGTTCGGCGAGCGAGTCGACCTGCAGTTCGGCCAACATCGCCTGCTGTTCGTCGGCGCCCGGGCCGATGTGGCGGCGCTGGAACAGCGCGTCCTCTTTGAGCGAATCATCACGGAACATGGCAGCTCTCCCGGGCTTATTGGTCGATCAGGTTCTGATAGGCGACATCGTCCATCAGACCGTCCAATTGGGCTGGGTTGTCGAGGCGGATGCGGAAGAACCAGCCGTCGCCCTCGGGCGCGTCGTTGACCAGGCTCGGTTCGTCGGCGAGCAGGCTGTTGACCGCGACGATTGTGCCGTCGACCGGCAGCTTGATCTCGCCGGCGGCCTTCACCGATTCGATCGTGGCGGCTTCCTGGCCCTGGGTGAACGATTCGCCTTCTTTGGGCAGCGCGACATAGACCAGGTCGCCCAGCAGGTTCTGCGCATATTCGGTGATGCCGACCGTGACGCTGCCGTCGTCTTCCAGACGCAGCCATTCGTGGGATTCGGTGTATTTGGTCTCGCTCATTGCTCTCTTCCTGACAGGATTGTGTTGGGATAAAACACAGCCAACGTCAGTCGGAGGGCGAGACGGAAGGGGCGATCGCGGGATCGGCAGCCGGGTCTGTCGGGGGCGCTCCAGGCTGACGTCAGCCTGTTGCCCCCTCTGTCCTTTGTGCCTGAGAGATTACGCGCCAGCGGGGCTGGCGCTTTTCCTTCGGCGAGGCCACGCGGGCCTACTCTCCAGAGAGCTCGTCGATGCAGCAGTCCTTTTGCCTGAGAGTTTCTGGGGCGATTCCCCTTCGGCGCCGCCCGGGTCGGGCGATCTCTCCTGCAGCATCCGTGAAGCTTTTTCCAAGCTAATGGAAACGCTGAAAGCCTGTCAACAGAAAAACACTCTTGGCATGGTTTATTTCTCTCGAGAGAAAAACCGGGCATTAAATCAAACGGCCGATTAAACTAACTTCAAATTAAATTGTTTCTACGGGAAATAACGCTGTTGCAAAATGAATACGCTGGAAATGGGTATTTTTTAATTCGGGAAATGCTGCGCCGCAGCGCAATGTTTGATCGAATTCCAGCCTAACTCCCTATAGAAAGCTTGCTGATGCCGGTGCAAATCGGTTTTGCGGCAATTGAAATTGGCCGTGGTTACCATTATCGCGAAGTCGGAAATATTGCGATGCACAATATTAATTCCTCACTCACCGATTGACAGCGGCTTCGAGCCTACCTAGATTTTCCGCAGCTTCCGCTCCTTCGGTACGACGAGGGGCGGGACGATGCAGCTGGAGAGATCGCCCGACACGGGCGGCGCCGAAGGGGAATCGCCCCAGAAACTCTCAGGCAAAAGGACTGCCGCATCGACGAGCTCTCTGGAGAGTAGGCCCGCGTGGCCTCGCCGAAGGAAAAGCGCCGGCCCCGCTGGTGCGTAATCTCTCAGGCAAAAGGACAGAGGGGGGCAGACGTCGTAAACCTCGGGCACCGACTGAGCCCCAACTGCCGGCCGGCGATACGCCGAGGTTTGCGCTCCCCCACATCGCCCAGGAGAGGCCATGCGTCCCTATCCCGTTAACGATTCCTAGCGAATCCGCCTGACGAACCCCCCGACAGAATCCGGCCCGGCAATCCAGCATCGGGTTTTGTCCCCGGTTCTAACACACCGCGCGCCCGCCATTCCTTCTCGCCTATCGGCCAGAAGGCGGTGCCCGGCTGCGCCGGTGAAATCCCTGCTGATCTAATTCGACCGTCCCGTGATCGTGCGAAGAGGCATGCGCCGACTCAAGCGACGGCAAGGTGTGCAAAGGAGAAACGAATGCAAGAGCAACAAGACAAGTTGCATCGCGGCCTGGAGGAGCGCCACATCAATATGATGGCGCTCGGTGCCGCGATCGGCGTCGGCCTGTTCCTCGGCTCGGCGACCGCGATCAAGATGGCCGGCCCGGCCATCATACTGTCTTACGCGATAGGCGGCGCCGCCATCTTCATCATCATGCGTGCGCTCGGCGAGATGGCGATCCACAACCCGGTCGCCGGTTCGTTCAGCCGCTACGCACAGGACTATCTGGGGCCGTTGGCCGGCTATCTGACCGGCTGGACCTACTGGTTTATGTGGATCGTCACCTGTATGGCCGAGATCACCGCCGTCGCCGTCTATATGGCCGTGTGGTTCCCGGGCACGCCGGGCTGGGTCTGGGCGCTGGCCGCGCTGGTGTCGATGGCGTCGGTCAACTTCATCGCGGTGAAGGCGTACGGCGAGTTCGAGTTCTGGTTCGCGCTGATCAAGATCGTCACCATCGTGCTGATGATCGTGTCCGGAGCGGGGACGATCTTCTTCGGCTTCGCCAACGGCGGCATTGCTACCGGTATCGCCAACCTGTGGCAGCACGGCGGCTTCCTGCCCAACGGCATGCAGGGCGTGCTGATGGCGCTGCCGATGGTGATGTTCGCGTATCTTGGCGTGGAGATGATCGGCCTGACCGCCGGCGAGGCGAAGAACCCGAAGAAGTCGCTCGCCCGCGCGATCGACACGGTGTTCTGGCGCATCCTGATCTTCTACATCGGCGCCTTGCTCGTGATCCTGTCCATCTACCCGTGGAATCAGATCGGCACCACGGGCAGCCCGTTCGTGATGACCTTCGAGAAGATGGGCATCCCGGCCGCCGCCGGCATCATCAACTTCGTCGTGCTGACCGCCGCGCTGTCCTCGTGTAACAGCGGCATCTTCAGCACCGGCCGCATGCTGTACAACCTGGCGCAGCAGAAGCAGGCGCTGCCAGTGTTCGCCAAGGTTGGCCGAAACGGCGTACCGGTGCCGGCGGTGCTGATGTCGGTGCTGCTGCTGCTGTTCGGCGTGCTGCTCAACTACGTCGCGCCGAAAGAGGTGTTCGTCTGGCTGACCGCCGTTTCCACCTTCGCCGCGATCTGGACCTGGGGCGTGATCTTGCTCTCGCAGCTGCGCTTTCGCAGCCGGCTCAGCCGGGTGGAGCTGGCCGCGCTCTCGTATCGGATGCCGTTCTACCCGTACGGCTCGTACCTCGCCGGTGCGTTCCTGCTGCTGGTCATCGGCCTGATGGCGTACTTTCCCGACACCCGCGTCGCGCTGATCGTCGGCCCGGTGTGGCTCGCGATGCTGGTGATCGTTTATTACCTGCTGGGTTACAACAAGCAGAGCCAGGAGACGCAGCCGGCCACCGCCGAGCAATCGATCTGATTAAAGTGGTAGGCAAACAAGAGGCGCTCTCACGCCTTATGTGAGTGAGCGTTCTTTGTCTGTGTAGGGTTTCCCGATATGCCGTATCGACGGCGTATCGGGTTTTCTTTTGCGCCCTAAGCGTAGACATCGGATTCTGCCGCAGCTGCCGCTGCAACACCGAACACCGCTTCAAGCGATCAGAGGCCGGCAAACAAGCCGGCCTAAACGCTTTGTCAAACGCGTAACCAATCGTCCGGGACCGGACAAATAGGCTCTAATCGAAGCGGTCGTCCCTGACCTGCACCATGCCGTCTTCGACGCGAACCGGGAAGGTCGCCACCGGCTCATACGCCGGTGGCGAAAGCGCCGCCCCGGTGACCAGCGAGAAACGCGCCTCGTGGCGGGGGCAGGTGATCTCCAGCCCTTCGACACGGCCGTACGACAGCGTCTCAGCCTCATGGGTGCAGACGTCCTCGATGGCGTAGTAGTGGCCGCCGACGTTGAACACAGCGATCGGTACGCCTTCCACATCTACGGTGCGGAAGGTGCCGGGCGGGAAGTCCGCTTCCGCGGCGATGTCGATCCATTCGGACATGTCATAGCAACCCTAGTTGCAAGCGCGCCGCTTCGCTCATCGATTCCTGGGTCCAGGGCGGCTCCCAAACCAGTTCGACCTGAACGTCGTTGACCCCCTCGACCTGCCGCACGGCGTCGACTACGGTGGCGGGGAAGGTCTCTGCCACCGGACAGCCGGGGGCGGTCAGCGTCATCCGGATAGCAATATTGCCGGTGTTCGCGTCGACATCCAGCTCATAGATGAGGCCCAGGTCGTAGATGTTGACCGGAATCTCCGGGTCGAAGACGGTGCGCAGCGCGGCGATGACTTGGGCATTCAACGAGTCCTCGTTCCCGGTTTCGTCGATCTTCTTCAGCCAGTCGATGATGCCCATGTCTGTTACTCCGTGGAAACGGGTTCGGCTTGGTTGTGCAACGCTGCGTGCAGGGTGTGCCAGGCCAGCGTGGCGCATTTCACCCTGGCCGGGAATTCCTGCACACCTGCCAGCACTTCCAGCTTGCCCAAGGGGACGACGGCCGCCGACGTTTCCGCTGCGCCAGTCACCAGCGCACGGAAGCTGGCGAACAGGGCCTCGGCTTCCGCCTCGGTTTTGCCCGGCAGCGCTTCTGTCATGAGCGAGGCCGAGGCGATGGAAATAGCGCAGCCGGCGCCTTCGAAACTCGCCGCCTCGACAATCCCACCTGCAAGCTTGAGATAGACCGTCAGCTGGTCCCCGCACAGCGGGTTGAAGCCCTCGGCACTGTGAGTGGCTTGCGCCAGCCGGCCGAAGTGGCGGGGGCGGCGGCTGTGGTCGATGATGACCTCCTGGTAAAGGTCGCGCAGATCGGACATCAGGCAAACACCTCCCGAACCTTGGCGAGGGCGGCGAACAGCGCATCCACCTCCTCACGCGTGTTGTACAGCGCGAACGAGGCGCGCACCGTGGCCGGCACGCCGAAACGTTCCATCACCGGCATGGCGCAGTGGTGGCCAGTGCGCACCGCGACACCCTCAAGGTCGAGGATGGTGCCGACGTCGTGGGGGTGCACGCCGGCGAGGACGAAGGACAGGATGCTCGCCTTGTCGTGGGCGGTACCGATCACTCGCAGGCCGGGGGTTCCGGCCGCCAGTCCGGTGGCATAGTCGAGCAGGGCATGCTCGTGAGCGGCGACAGCGTCCATGCCCCGTGAATTCAGGTAGTCGATGGCCGCACCGAGTGCGATGCCGCCGGCGATGTTAGGTGTGCCGGCCTCGAACTTGTAGGGCAGGTCGTTGTAGGTGGTCCCGTCGAAACTGACCTGTTTGATCATGTCGCCGCCCCCCTGGTAGGGCGGCATGGATTCGAGCAGCGCCTCCTTGCCGTAGAGCACACCAATGCCGGTAGGACCGTAGAGCTTGTGCCCGGAGAAAGCGTAGAAATCGCAGTCCAGGGCCTGCACGTCCACCTTCAGGTGGGGCACTGCCTGGGCACCATCCACCAGCACCGCCGCGCCATGGGCGTGGGCCAGGTCGATCAGGCGCTTTACCGGGTTGATGGTGCCAAGGGCGTTGGAAAGATGCGTCACCGCGACGAGCCGGGTGCGCGGGCCGAGCAGATGCTCGAAGGCGTCCAGCATCAGCTCGCCGGCGTCGTTTATGGGCGCCACTCGCAGCACCGCGCCGCTGCGCTGGCAAAGCAGCTGCCAGGGTACGATGTTGGAGTGGTGCTCCATGGTGGTAATCAGGATCTCATCGCCCGGCCGCAGGCGCTGGCCATAGCTTGCCGCGACCAGGTTGATGGCCTCGGTGGTGCCGCGCACGAACACGACCTCCTCGCGCTTGCCCGCATTGATGAAGCGCTGCACGGTATCGCGTGCCGCCTCGTGGGCATCGGTGGCCTCCTGGCTCAGTCTGTGCACGCCGCGGTGGATGTTGGCGTTGTACTCGGCGTAGTAGTGCGCCTCGCAGTCGATGACGCTCTGGGGCTTCTGGCTGGTGGCTGCATTGTCCAGGTAGACCAGCGGCCTGCCGTGCACGCTTCGGCCAAGGATGGGGAAATCGCGCCGCAAGCTCGCCACGTCCAATGGGATCGGAGCCGAACCTTGCCGCGTCGTCAGTTCGTTCATCGCGATTGTCATGACAGTGCCTCGACTTGTTGCGGCAGCCGCCCGCGCAGCAACTCGTCCAGCCGGACCCGCAGTGGCGTCAAGCGTACCCGAGCTATCATCTCGGCGGCGAAGGCGTAGGTCAGCAGGGCTCGTGCCGTAGCGTCGTCCAAGCCCCGCGAACGCAGATAGAAGATCTGATCGGCGTCGAGCTGGCCCACCGTGGCGCCATGGCTGCACTTGACGTCGTCGGCCCAGATTTCGAGCTGGGGCTTGGTGTCTATCTCGGCGTGCTCTGACAGCAGCAGGTTGCGGTTGGTCTGGAAAGCATCGCTGTGCTGCGCATCGGGATGGACGATCACCTTGCCATTGAACACAGCGCGCGAGGCGCCAGCCAGCACGCCCTTGTAGAGCTCGCGGCTGGTGCCGTGGGGCCGGGCGTGGTCGATGCGGGTGTGATGGTCGATGTGCTGGCGACCGTCGGTCATGTACAGGCCGTCGAGCGCACAGTCGGCACCCTCGGCGTTGAGCCCAACGTTGATGGCGGTCCGCGCCAGCGCGCCACCGAGCGCGAAGGAGCTGGAGACGAAGTGGCTCCCCTCTTCAAGCGCCGCGTTCACCTCGGCGATATGGAAGGCCTTCTGGCTTTCCTGCTGCAGCTTGTAGTGCTCAATCTCGGCGCCATCCCCGACCCAGATGTCGGTCACGACATTGGTGAAATACGTTGCCGCGCCTAGCGTTGCATGGTGTTCGACGATGTCGGCCCGACTTTCCTGTTCCGCGATCACGACGTTGCGGCAATGGGTCGCCAAGTCGGTTTCGCTGGCGACGAACAGCAAATGGATCGGCGTCTCTAGCGTCGCGCCTACCGCCAGATGGATGTACGCGCCGTCGGCCATGCAGGCCGCGTTGAGGGCGGTAAAGCCGGAGGAGTAGTTGCCCGCAGGGTGATCGAGCAGGGCTTTCAGCCGTTCGGGTTCATGCTCCAGCACATCGGCGAGGCTGGCGAGCGTGACGCCCGCAGGCAATGTCCCGATCCGTGACAGCGCCGGTGCGTGGTGGCCATCGACGAATACCAGCAGCTGCGCCTCGGGCAGAGCCAGCGCATCGATCTGCCCGGCCGTGGCGCCGTTTGCCGTGAAGGCGGCGGGCGCCAGCGAAAAGCCGGCCTTCTCGATTTGTGCAACGCGGGTGTATTTCCAGTCCTCGTCACGCAGCGTCGGGAAGCCCGCGGTACGGAAGCTCGCCAGTGCCTCGTCGCGGATATGGGTCAGCCAGGGCAGCCGCTGGCCGGGCAGGGTGGCCCTGATGCGGGTGAATTCGTCCAGATAGTGGTCGGGTGCCATCGCGTTCATGGCGTTACTCCCACCTGGTCGACTTTCTCCGCTTCGACCCAGCCGTAGCCGCGACGCTCCAACTCGAGCGCCAGCTCCGGTCCGCCGGAAAGGACGATGCGGCCCTGGGACAGGACGTGGACCCGGTCCGGCTCGATATAGTCGAGCAGCCGCTGGTAATGGGTCACCAACACGATGGCCCGATCGGGGTGGCGCATGGCCTGCACGCCGGCGGCGACCACCTTCAGGGCGTCGATATCGAGACCCGAGTCGGTCTCGTCGAGGATGGCGAGTCTCGGCTCCAGCAGCGCCATTTGCAGTATCTCGTTGCGCTTCTTCTCGCCGCCGGAGAAACCCTGGTTCACCGGACGGTAGAGCAGATCCTCGTCCATCCCCATGAACACGAGCTTGGCCCTGATCTGGGTCAGGAAATCCATGGCATCCAGCTCCGGCTCGCCGCGGTGCTTGCGCAGGGCATTGAGGGCTGCCTTGAGCAGGTAGATGTTGGCGACGCCGGGAATCTCCACCGGATATTGGAAGGCGAGAAAGATGCCCTCGCGAGCGCGCTCCTCGGGAGGCAGAGCGAGCAGGTCGTGGCCAAGGTAGCGGACCTCGCCGGCTGTCACCGTGTAACTGTCCCGGCCCGCCAGAACCTGGGCCAACGTGCTCTTCCCGGAACCGTTCGGCCCCATCACGGCGTGTACCTCGCCGGCCTGTATCGCGAGGTCGATCCCGCGCAGGATGGGCTTGTCGTCGATGCTGACATGCAGATTGCTGATCTCGAGCATGATCGGCCTCCTAGCCGATGCTGCCTTCCAGACTGACGCCCAGCAGTTTCTGGGCTTCTACGGCGAATTCCATGGGCAACTCCTTGAATACCTCTTTGCAGAAGCCGTTCACGATCATCGTCACCGCGTCCTCGGCTGCGATGCCGCGGCTCTGGCAGTAGAACAGTTGATCCTCGCCGATGCGGGCCGTGGTGGCCTCGTGCTCGACGCGGGCAGTGGGGTTCTTCACCTCGATATAGGGGAAGGTGTGGGCGGCGCACTTGTCACCTAGCAGCAGGGAGTCGCACTGCGTGTAGTTGCGGGCGCCGTCGGCGCTCTTCGCCACCTTCACCAGCCCGCGGTAGGCATTGTGGCCATGGCCCGCCGAGATGCCCTTGGAAATGATGGTGCTGCGGGTGTTGCGGCCAAGGTGGAGCATCTTGGTGCCGGTGTCCGCCTGCTGGTAGTGATTGGTCAGGGCCACCGAGCGGAACTCGCCCACCGAGTTATCGCCCTGGAGGATCACGCTAGGGTATTTCCAGGTGATCGCCGAGCCGGTTTCCACCTGGGCCCAGGAAATCTTCGAGTTGGCGCCGCGGCAGTCTCCACGCTTGGTGACGAAGTTGTAGATGCCACCCTTTCCGTCTTTGTCGCCGGGGTACCAGTTCTGTACCGTGGCATATTTGATCTGGGCGTCCTCAAGGGCAATCAGCTCCACTACCGCCGCGTGCAGTTGGTTCTCGTCACGCATCGGCGCGGTACAGCCTTCGAGGTAGCTCACGTAGGCACCCCTGTCAGCGATGATCAGGGTCCGTTCAAACTGGCCGGTGTTGCTGGCGTTGATGCGGAAGTACGTGGACAGCTCCATCGGGCAGCGCACCCCCGGTGGGATGTAGCAGAAGGAGCCGTCGGAAAACACGGCCGAATTGAGGGTGGCGAAGTAGTTGTCGGTGTAAGGCACCACCGAACCCAGGTATTGCTGCACCAGGTCTGGGTGCTTCTGTACGGCCTCGGAAAAGGAACAGAAAATGATACCCATGCCGGCCAGCTTTTCCTTGAAGGTGGTCGCCACCGAAACGCTGTCGAACACCGCGTCCACCGCCACGCCCGCCAGTAGCTCACGTTCCTGGAGCGGCACGCCGAGTTTCTCGTAAGTCCGCAGCAGTTCGGGATCCAGGTCCGCGAGACTACGCGGTCCATCTTGCCGCGCCTTGGGGGCCGAATAGTAGGAAATGTCCTGATAGTCGATTGGCGGATGCTTCACCGTGGACCAGTGTGGCTCGCTCATGGTCAACCAGTGGTGATAGGCCTTGAGGCGCCATTCCAGCATGAACGCCGGCTCGTTCTTCTTGGCCGAAATCAGGCGGACCACGTCCTCGTTGAGCCCACGCGGCACGGTATCAGCCTCCAGCGGGGTGTAGAAGCCCTGCTTGTAGCCCTGGCTGATGAGTGCGTCGAGCGCGAATGTCTGGGTTGCCATCTGTCATCTCCTGATCGGCGCCATTCCGCCCTTGTCGGCGGATGTCGATTGCACCGCTATCGCTACCGGTCGGAAGGATGCGCCGCTCATGTCGGCCAGCGTCACCTCGCTCAGTGCGCGGCGAACGACCTGGTTGAGACGCTGCCAGCTCCCCCGTATCGGGCACCATGCTTCTTGGGCGCACAAACCCGCCACGACGCTGCATTCAGTCATGCCAAACGGGCCTTCCATGGCGTCGATGACCTCTGCAATGGAAGTCTGCTCGGGCGGCCGCGATAAGATATAACCGCCCTTCGCCCCTCGCATCGACTGCACCAGATCGTGTCTCGCCAGCGTCTTCAATACCTTGCTTACCGTGGGTGCCGTGATGCCGAGCGTGGCAGCCATCTCCGCCACGCTGTGAATATCACCCGGCTCTCGCGCCATGTAGGACATGATCACCGTGCCGTAATCGGTCAGCTTGCTCAATCTCAACATGGTCGGTCCCTCGGTCCCTATCTTCATATGGGACTGTTTTGGTCCCATATCGTTCCATCGACAGGTGACTGCGCTGGAGCGACAGCCGTGCGACCGCGGTAGGCTTGCATGGCCCGATCCATGGCAAACACCAGGGCGGCCAGCCTAGGGCCCCATTTCGCCACCGATCTTCGGCCCTTGGACATCTGTCTATCTATCCACGATAGTCTCTGCGGTTTCCCCCTTGAGTTCGGCAGCTGCCACATAATCTTTTCTAAGATTCAGGATGACATTCGTCTTGTGGCCTGATGGAAGGTGCGTGCAGATGACCATTGAAACCGAGTTGAAGCTTTGGCTGCCACCGAGCAAAAATGCCGCTTTCAGGCGATCGATGGCGAGCCACGAACCCAAGGCTGCCCCCCCTGAAACGGAACATCTGGTCAGCGTCTACTACGACACCCCATCGTTGGATTTGGCGCAGCGGGACATGGGGCTGCGACTGCGCCGGGTCAATGGCCAGTGGATTCAAACGCTGAAGCTGGGCGAGCAAGCCGGAGCTGGGCTGCATCAGCGTCCGGAACTGGAGGCGGCCGTGAACGGGCCCGCCTTGGAGCTGGACCAGATTGCGGATCGTGAAGCGCGTCGGTTTTTGTCCCAGGGGCACATCGCATCGGCGTTAGAGCCCCTGTTTACGACAGATGTCAAGCGCACTCGGTGGACGCTGCAAGATCTTCGGGGCAACACGGTGGAAGTGTGCTTGGACCAAGGCTCGATCGCAGGCCGCCAGCAGGCCCTGAAGCTCAACGAAGTCGAGATCGAACTGAAGCAAGGTGACGTGCAAGCCTTATTCGAGTTGGCTTTCTCCCTGGCCGACTCCCTTCCGCTGATCCCAGAGGCACAAAGCAAAGCGGCGCGGGGCTATGCCCTTTACCAGGGAGGCAGGCCCCTCGAGCCGTCCAAAGCGCAAAACCCTCGCTTACGCCTCAAGATGACGCCGCATGAAGCCATGCAGGCGGTCGTGTTGGAAACGCTGCGTCACTTGCAGGCCAACGTGCCGGGGGTGCTCGACAGCGAGGAAATGGAGTTTGTCCATCAGGCGCGGGTGGCGCTTCGCCGGTTGCGCTCGGCGCAAAAGGCGTTTGCCGCCATTGTCCCTGACGAGGATTGGCAAACGATCACGGCAAAGATTCAATGGCTTGCCACGCTCTTGGGCAATGTGCGTGATCTGGACGTGTTCCTGGCGGAAACGCTGCCTAGCATCGAAGCCGCGCTAGCGCCGGACGCCAACTTCGATCCGCTCAAGCAAGCCATGCTCGAGCGCCGAGACCGCTGTCGTCGGGAGGCTCGTGCCGCGTTGACCTCCGCACGCTACGGCTCGCTGTTGCTTAGCCTTCTGGCCTGGTTGAATCGAGAACCCCCGCCGCCCGCTCCAGAACACGACAAGCTGAGCGACTTCGCTCACCGATCCTTGAACAAACGCTGGCGGCCGGTGGATCGCTTGGCTCGGGACTGGCAGTCGCTGGACCGTGAGCAACGGCATGATCTCCGCAAGCGTGCGAAGAAACTGCGCTATGCCGCGGAGTTCTTTTCGCCGCTGTACAAGCGCAACCGGGTCGAAGGCTACCTGGATCGGCTCCAGGACTTGCAGCAGATCTTGGGGGCGATGAACGACGGCGTCGCGGCTCAAGTGCTGATGGCCCAATTCATTCGGCAGGACACTGCTCTCGAGCATGCCGCGGGACTCGTTGTCGGATGGCTGGCCTACGCGGCGAAGCAGTCTGAAGCGGAGTTGGGACGAGCACTCCGGCGCTTGGAAAAGGCCAAGGCATTCTGGTGAGTCGGGCAACGGCTGGAACGAAAGATGGCGTGTAAGCCCTATCGTAATTGATGAGAAGACGGTGGGTTTTGTTGGGGTCTAGCTTATGAGGCCGGGTAGCAGTGCATGATCTATCATCAAGCGCCAGTGATAGCTCTTGCAGGCGAGTGGCTATGAAAGCTTGCCCTTGATGCTCCGGCCTATCCCTGATGGAGCTTGCGATGAACCCGCGTTCACTCAGTCGTGAAATCCAAGAGATCGCCAGCCAGACTGGTACGCCGGAAGACGAGGTGAAAAGGCTCTATGATGATGCGCTGCAAAGCCTGGCGGCAGCGGCGCAAGTTCAGGATTATCTGCTTCTCTTGGCAAGCAAACGCGTACGTCAGCACTTGAAGGACAGGCGTCGCGCACAGCAAGGCGACTCGTCGGAGTAAATCGGCCAAGGAAGGCCCCGCGGGCGCTCTTCGGCTAAGGAACTTGCGCGTCGAGCTCTGGGGGCTCCCTGGCTGAAGGGTAAGGCTATGCCGGATGTTTCTTGGCGGCTTGTTCCGGTGTGGCCTCCACCTTGTTCTCGGTAGCCGGGCGACCGGTCTTGACGTTTTCCACTTGGCTCAGCAGGGCTTTCAGCTTGGCGATGGGCAGGGCCTCCAAGGCGTGTAGCCCGGCCCGTAACAACTCGCTTTTCTTGATGCTGATTCCGGCCGTCAAGCTCTTTTTCTTCAGCTCAGCGATTTTCGTGTAGTCCGACTCGGGCATGGTGAAGCTGTCGCGGACGACCTTGGCTTTCTTCCTCTTTTTAACGACCTCGACAGGCGCCGGCGCAGTGGTTTCCTGAGCGGCAGGCTGCATGGTTACGACAACGGGGACAGCCGCTTCCGCTGCGGGCGGCTGCACGGCCGATTCAGCGGCGACGTCCTTGTTCACTGAGGTCGTCCTGCTGGCGGGCGCTCTCCGGGGCTTGGGAGTTGTTTTGGGCGGCTGGAGTACGGTGTTGGCTTTCTTCATCGCGACCTCTCATGATTGTTAAACGGTATATATAGTATATACCGTTTAGTGCGATATATCTCTGCAGTCTGTACCTGACTCCATGGGCACCTAGTAAATCATGAGCCTCACTAAAGAGGCTCATTGCCTATCGAGGAAAGTAGAGCGATTCAGCTCATGCGCTTGCGCCGCACTGACCGCATCATCCACGCTCAGATAGCTGACCTCCAGGCTCAAATTGGGCATGGCCGCGCGCGTCAGCACGGCCAGAGTCGTGTCCTTGACCCGCGCCAGCAGCAACTGCTTGTGCTCCCGTTCGACAAAGTCGGCAAACTCACGCAGCGCCTCGATGCTCGTGCCGTCCAGATCGGGCGACTCTTCCAGGCTGAGAATTACGGTGTGAATGCTCGAACCGTCCTCGAGCATATGCTGCCTCACCCGGGCCAGCACGCGCTCGACATTGGCAAAGAATAACGGCTCTTCCGGGCGTACGATGAGCAGGCCCGGCACCGGCTGAACGTCCGGATGGGCCGCAAGGCCGACGAAATCATGGCCGCTGCCAAAGCGGCCCAGCAGCGACAGATTCGGTTCGGCAAGCTGCCGCAAGGTCAGCGCCAGGCTGACGGCAATGGAAGCCAGCAAGCCATCGAGCACGCCCAGTAGCAATACCGCCAACACCGAGCCCACCACGATGAACCGATCCCGCCGCCACTGGAAATAGGGGCGGAACACCGCCGGCTGTAGCGTATGCCCCACCGCATGGATGACGATGGCGGCCAGTACCGGCTGGGGCGTCAGCGCGATGGCTGGCAAAAGCGTCAACACGATCACTAGCACCACCCCAGCGGCGACCAGCCCAGCCAGACGCGATTGGGCGCCGGCCTCTTCGTTGGCCGAGGAGGCGGAATAGCCGGCCCCGATCGGCATGCCGTGGACCAGCCCGGCGATCAGGTTGGCCACTCCCAGGGCCGCTAGGTCGCGATTGGGCGAAGTCGCCTGGCCGTGTTTGAGGGCGAAATAACGGATCGAACTGTAGGACTCGGCGTACAGGATCAACAGCATGGCGACTGCCAGCTCACCCAGCCTGGACCATTGAACCCGGGCCAGCGCGGGGAGGGTGGGGTGATCCAGCTGGAAATGCACGTTACCCACCAGCGGCACCCCGAAGCTCGGCAGCTTCAGCCACACATTGGCCCCGATACCGAACGCGATCACCAGCATCGCCGCCGGCACGCGCCGGAATCGGCCCAGTACGGCCAGTAACCCCAGGGCAATGGCGCCGACCAGCAGCCCAGTGCGGTTCCACGACGAGATTTGCGAAAACAGATCGGCGGTAAAGCGCGGGATATCGTCGTGCCGCGGGTGAATTTCGACGACGTTCGGCAGTTGCCGAAGGATGATGACGACGGCAAGACCAAAGGTCACCCCGCGCAACACCGGCTTGGCGATGAAATCCGACATATTACCGAGACGACCCAGCGCGGCACACAGAAATAGCAGGCCGGTCAGCAACAGCAGGCCAGATGCCAGCAACAGACGCAAACCGGCATCGCCATTGGCCAGCGAGGCCGTTGCCGCGGCTAGCACCACCGCCGAGGAAGACGTGGCCGAGGCGATGGCAAACTGGCTTGTCCCGATCAGTCCATAGCACACCAATCCGACAAACAGCGCGATGATGCCGGCCTGTGGCGGCAGATTGGCGATACCCGAGTACGCTACCGCCTCCGGCAGCAACAGACCCGCCACGGACAACCCGGCGATCACATCCGGCCACCGCGCCACAAACACGGCAGAAAGTGGATCGTTGGGCGTCGTCACAGAAGAAGGAACGCGCCTATTTGGCATATGGTATCGCTCACCTCGATCGACTCGCCCGAATAGAATCTTTGCATCACTTTAGCAGCTTGGCCGCCTCCTTAACGGATCGGGACCGACCGGTGAGATGGATGCAGTCCCTCAGGGAGGGGGCGTCGTGCTTGCGGGCCCACCCCGTATCGTGCAGAACTATATTGGCGGTGACACATGCGGCGGTTCCAATAAGGGATGGTGGCTCTAAGGGTAGAGGGTAACAACCGGAAAATGCTGATGACTATAGGGCTATGTGTAGTTCTTTCTCGTAAAAGATACATAACAAGAAGTGACAAGAAACGGTGTATATTTGAGCCAATTTGCATCGTTTTTTGTCACTTGAATGCGATGGCGTGATGAGATGTTGAGTATTCACTGACAGTGCCAAAACGCCGCAACGTTACAGCCGCTCGTCGATATCGATCATGGGAGTCAAACCCTGGTGGGCGACTGTCTACACCGTTTTGCCGTAGTTGCTGATACGGTGTGCAATCTGGCACAACGTTATGGTCGGCTTTTCTCATTGCGGCTGTCTTGTGAACGAGCCTTGTTATATGTACACAGCCCCCCCATACCCCGATGCTCAGGAAATCCTGGCGCAAACGCTGGAGCAAGCAATTGACGGTGTGGTGATCGTTGACGAAAAAAACCACATAACGTTATTCAACCATGCGGCCGAAAAGCTCTGGGGCTATCGCCGTGACGACGTTCTGGGCCGGAACGTCAGAATGCTGGTGCCGTTCACCTCCCTTGCCACCCACGATGCCTTCGCCAACGCCCACCAAGGGGCTGGTGAAAACCACACGCCTGGCTCAACTGTGGAGGTGGCTATCGTGCGCCAGGATGGCAAGGTTCTGTGTGGCTCTGTGTCAGTCTCCAACCTGCGAATTGGCGGCAAGATTCTCTACGCGGTCTTCATCAGAGACGTGACCGAGGAGGTGCGTCGTCGGGAGGAACTACGGCTCCTGTCGCTGGGGGTCAACGAGACCGGCAACGCGGTGGTTATCACGGGGCCTGACAGCAGGATTCTCTACGTCAATGAGGGTTTCACCCGCATGATGGGCTACGAACTCGACGAGGTTCGCGGCAAGATTCCGAGTGAACTATTGACCGGGCGGCATACCGACCAGAAGGCCATTGAATACGCCAGGTCGCACGTGAGGTCGCAAGAGGACTTTCACCTCGAAGTCCTGATCTACGACAAGCAAGGAAAGCCGCTGTGGATCTCTGCGGTCATCAACCCGGTGTTCAACGAGCATGGCCTACTCAAGAACATGGTCGCCGTCTACACCGACATCACCCATACCAAGATGCACGAAGTCCTGCAGCGCAAGGTGCTGAATGCCATGGTGAGGGAAGCCCCGTTGTGGGAAGTGATGGATGTGATTTGTCGGGAGGTGGAGCGCATCGCGCCCTACGTAGTGGTGTCTATTCTGCGCGTGGATGCGGATGACAGACTGCAGCCGCTCGCCGCCCCCAGCCTGCCCGATCATATCGCGCAAGCGATTAGCGGCGTGGCCATCGGCCCCGCTGTCGGTTCCTGCGGTTCTGCGGCTTATTGGGGTGAACAGGTGGTGGTGACGGATATAGCGACCGACCCACGGTGGGCATCGTACAAGGAGCTATTCTTGCCGCTCGGGCTGGTTGCCTGCTGGTCCAACCCCATCAGATCCAACGATGGCCAGGTATTGGGCACCTTGGCCTTTTACTACCGCGACCATCGCGAACCCTGCGAATTTCTCGAGCACCTTGCCGTAGTCTGCGAGCACCTGTGCGCCCTTGCATTGGAACGCGACGAGGCCCGAGTGCATATTCGCCAGCTGGCTTTTTACGATGTACTGACCGGGCTGCCCAACCGTAGACGGTTGTACGCCGAGGCGAACCAGGCCATTGCACAAGTGTCGCGCGCAAACACCTCGTTGGCCGTGTTGTTTGTCGATCTGGACCGGTTCAAACAGGTCAATGATTCATTGGGTCATTCCGTGGGGGATGAACTGCTGTGCGAAGCGGCGCAGCGCATCAAGGCACAGGTCCGTGGGAGCGATATTGTCGGGCGCCTGTCTGGCGATGAATTTGTGATTGTGTCCCCCGACTGCAACAGCACCCAAGCCGCCGAGGTTGCGGAACGGGTTCTGGGTGCACTGTCCAAACCTATTGTCATTGGAGAGGTGAAACTGCGCTCTTCCGCCAGCATCGGTATCAGCCTATTTCCCGACAGCGGTCACAATATTGAAATGCTGTTGCAGCATGCCGATATGGCGATGTACCAGGCCAAAATTGCCGGCCGCAACCGGTATTGCTTCTTCAGTACCGAGATGAACCAACAGGTTCAGGAACGCCAGGTACTCGAGCTCGCCCTGCGCGAAGCACTCGAACAAAAGCAGCTACAGCTTCACTACCAGCCGCAAGTACGACTCCACGATGGCCAGTTGTTTGGCGTTGAGGCACTGGCCCGCTGGCATCACCCCCAGATGGGCGAGGTGTCACCGGCCCGTTTCGTACCGTTGGCCGAAGAGTGTGGACTGATCACGGAACTGAGCAACTGGGCCCTGCACGAGGCCTGCCGCCAATTGGCAGACTGGCGGCGGCGCGGCTTCACGATTCCTACGGTTTCGGTGAACCTCTCACCAAAAAATTTCCACCATATCGGGCTTCCCAAGCTGATTGCCGACATCCTGCAACAACATGGGCTGATGCCCAATGACTTGACGCTGGAAATGACGGAAAGCGTCTTGATGGATAGCAGTCCTGGAACCCTTGCGACGATTTCCGCACTCCATGAGCAGGGTGTCCGGTTGTCGATAGACGATTTCGGTACCGGTTATTCGAGTCTCGGCTATCTTCACCGCCTGCCGGTCGATGAACTCAAGCTCGACAAGCGTTTTGTCCACGACCTGGAGAGCGACGAGGCCGCTAGGGCATTGACCCATGCGATCATCCGTATCGGTGAAAGTCTGCAGCTGACTGTGGTCGCAGAGGGGGTGGAAAATGAGGTCCAGCGGGCCTTCCTGGATGAAAAAGGTTGCCAGGTGGCACAGGGCTTTCTATTTGCGCGCCCCATGCCGGTGAAAGAGCTGGAACAGTGGATAGCAACGGAGCCATTCAGCCGGAAGATCAAGTCGGCATGACTGTTTTTCCAAGAAGGGAGGGACGTCACAGTCCCTTGAAAACACGATCCTGGCCTTATGGGAAATGCATTGTGCGTATGGAGAGCACAGTGTCGTCAATCCAGTGCCTGTTTTTAGGAAATGGCGCTTTACAGATTTTTGGTAAATGATTTGATCATTACTTTTTGCAGGTGTGAAGTTTCGGCAACATCTAAATATTTTGTAAAGCGATAGGGTGGGTTTTTAGTAGTGGTTTATATTCGCCGTGAATATCTAAATTGCTGAATAAAAAAGGCCGAACGTGTCGGCCTTTTTTCTTTACAACTTCTGAACTATTCTGCCTCAGAACGGTTACGCTTACCAATTAGTGTAAACTTCATTTAATACATTGAAAATAAAAGAAAATTATATTTTTTAGAGATGTTGCCATGAGTATTTGTAAACAAGATGATGATTTTTATCGATTTTGTTTACATTTTGGCTGTGTGCCACGGTTGATGGGGCATGTCATCCGCTCAGTGGATGAGCTGTGCCACCCTTTAGGATGGGCATGATGTGGGGCACACAGCTAAGCCGAGACGGTAAGCGGAGATGGTGTGAACGACCGACATCGGCCCAGACTGTGTAAAAACGCCAGACCAGGTAGGATATCAGCATCGCCCCAGCTTGGTTGGGTGCTATGAAACGATTCATCGAAGGTCAGAGCCGTACGCAGGGAACATTGCTGCCCGAGAGCGTGGACGACTTCGTTTCTGAGACCAACCCGGGGTGCGGGTGGTGGATGTCTTTGTTGATGAACTGGACCTTGGCAAATTGGGTTTCGCAGGCGTCGATCCTGCCGCCACTGGCCGGCCCGCCTATCACCCATCGGTGCTCCTGAAGCTCTACATCTACGGCTATCTCAACCGTATCCAGTCTAGCCGGCGTCTGGAGCGGGAGGCGCAACGCAACGTGGAATTGATGTGGCTGACCGGACGCCTGACGCCCGACTTCAAGACCATCGCCAACTTTCGCAAGGACAACGGCAAAGGGATTCGCGGCGTCTGCCAGCAGTTCGTGGCGTTATGCCGGGAACTGGGGTTATTCGCTGAAGCCGTGGTTGCCATCGACGGCAGCAAGTTCAAGGCGATGAACAACCGTGACCGCAACTTCACCAGCGGCAAGCTCCGGGCGCGCATGGAGCAAATCGAGCAAAGCATCGACCGCTATCTGGCGGCGATGGACACCGCCGATAGTACCCAGCCCGACGTCGCTGAAGCTAAGACAGTTCGGCTCAAGGACAAGATCGAAATCCTGAAGCAGCAGATGCAAGCGCTCAAGGAGATGGAAACGCGGCTGCGTGACGCGCCGGATGGCCAAATCTCCCTGACCGATCCGGATGCACGCTCCACGGCCACTGGTGGCCGTGGCACCGGAGTCGTCGGGTACAACGTGCAGACTGCAGTCGACAGCCAGCACCATCTGATCGTCGCGCACGAGGTAACCAATGTTGGCAATGATCGGGGTCAGCTATCCACGATGGCGCAGCAAGCGCGCGATGCCACAGGGATCGAAGAGCTTACCGTCGTTGCGGACCGTGGCTACTTCAAGGGCGAAGAGATCCTGGCCTGTGAGCAGACCGGCATTACCGCCTACGTGCCCAAGCCACTGACCTCAGGCAGCAAGGCTGAGGGACGTTTCGGCAAGCAGGACTTCATCTACCTGGCCGATGTCGATGAATTCCGCTGCCCGGCAGGGCAGCGGCTGATCAAGCACTACTCAACCATCGAGCACGGCATGCTGCTGCACTGCTACTGGTGCTCGGTCTGCCAGACCTGTCCTATGAAGGAGCAATGCACCACCGGCACCGAACGACGTGTCAAACGCTGGGAGCACGAGACTGTGCTTGATCAGATGCAGCGGCGATTGGATCGTGAACCTGACAAGATGCGCGTGCGGCGACAGACGGTTGAGCACCCGTTCGGCACGATCAAGTCCTGGATGGGGTCGACACACTTCTTGACGAAGACACTCGCGCGGGTGAGCACGGAGATGAGCCTTCACGTACTGGCCTACAACTTCAAGCGCTTGATCGCGCTGCTCGGGGTGGGGGGCGCGATGGCAGCGATGAGGGTTTGAGGGGCGCCGGTCCTTGTTCGCGTCACGACCGCCTTAGTCACATACCCTACCGCCTCAGGACCCATCACCGGCCGCCGAACACTTGCTGAATCGAGTCCGGCGCTTCGACAGCGATGTTGCTTATATCTCCCTACGTTGATCGCGACCCACAGCACGCGAGCGGTTTACACACGGCCTGGACCCTAAGCGGTCATTCCATCTAGACCTGCCGCACAGTTTTAATCTTTGTAGTCGTTGCAGATGAAGCCCCAGATATCCGTCACGGCACCAGTTTTCCAAGGTGTTTCGTCCTCAGGACATCACAAAATACACAAGGCGTGCAGGGTAAGGAAATGTCGGCGGAGAAGGAGTTCAGCAAGGTCGATAACTCTCGCCTGATCGACCCGCCGCCATCCTGGTGATCAGGAGCAGCATCTTCATCGCCTGGGTGTTGGCCGCGCTGGTCGGTGCGCTGGTCGGTGCGCTGGTGGGTACGCTCATTCCATTGTCCTGGATAGGTTCCGACATCAACCTCGGCTACCCGGCCAGCGCCGTCCTGATGTACCTCTCGGTCACTCAGCTCCGATCACGGCTGTTCGAGGGGCGTTACCGGGTAATGCCCGCGCTCCTGGCCATCGGCCTATGCGTCGCTACGGCCCTGGCGCTGATCGAGCTCATCGGACTGGTGTACTTCTGGATACCCAGCGTCCTGATCGCTACCATCATTCTGACGAGGGCGACGGTATGAACGAGTCCGTCCTGATCGCCATTGTCGCGTTGTTCTGCACCAGTTGCCTAGTGCGGATCATCCCGGCTTTCGTGGCATTCCAGATGAACGAGGGCACCCAGCGATACCTTGAGCGAATCCTCCCTGCCGCCGTGTTCATCAATTTTGCGGCGTACATCGTCTACAGCGAGGCCAGCAAGGAAGCTCTTGCCGCAGTGGTTTCGCTACTGCTGGTCGGTGTCATGGCCTTACTGAATTCCTCGGGACTGATCACAACTTCGGTCATCGCAACCGGGATTTACTTTCTGCTTGTCCACATCTTTCACAGTTGATGCCATCGAGCATGTGAGCACCCAAAAGAAACTTAAAAAAGGGGACGGCATCGAACGTTGGCTTGTCCCGGGCTCGGTGGACGGTTAGTTAAGTCCTGAGCAGGCTTTTCCGGCGCAGTATTGCGCGTTTGGAACAGCGTTCATGGCTTATACGCTCTGGAACGTCAACTCAAATCAGCATTGGTAGGCTAGGAGCACAGTAGCTTAACCATCGTCGCATGCAGTACCTCAACCTCCACAGGCTTGTGCAAAAGGACGGCGCCGCTCGCTTGTGCATCGCGCAGACGGTCCGGCGCGGTATCGCCGGTCATGATGATGGCGGGCACATTGCGTTGCAGCCGGGCGTTGATCGCAGCCAGCGCTTCCTGTCCGGTGCGATGGCTGCGCAAGCGATAGTCGGCAATGATCAGGTCTATGGTAACGGTGGCGAGCTTGTCCACCGCTTCTTGTTCCGATTCGACCGTCAGGCATGAGCAATTCCAGCTGGACAGCAACTCCAGCATGGCCGTCTGTACTGCGTAATCATCCTCGATCACTAGCACCCGCAGGCCGGATAGGCCGCCTGAATGCGGCAAGCCGGACACGCCTTGGTCCGCCGGGCCAGCGAGTGCCGTCGCCAGCGGCAGCACCACGCGAAACACCGAGCCGCACCCGGACCGCGAACCCAGCGTTACCTCTAACCCCATGGTCTGCGCCAAGCCCTCGACTATCGCCAAGCCTAGACCCAGGCCCTTGCGCCGGTCACGTTCCGGATTACCCAACTGGTGGAACTCGCGGAAGATCTCCTGATGTTGCGTAGCTGGTATGCCGATACCGGTATCCCAAACTTCCAGCACGAGATTCGGCCCACGGCGGCGGCAGGCCACTAGGATGCCGCCAGTCTCGGTATAGCGGATGGCATTTGCAATGAGGTTGCGTAGGATCAGTTCGACTAAGTTGGGATCAGCATGCCCGATGGCCGTGGTATCTCGAGTGCGGTAAATCAGCTGCTTGCTGTCCGCTTGCGGCACAAACTCGTTCTCCAGCTTACGCAGTATCGGTTGCACACGGAACGTGCTTGGCTGCGCTTTGATCACGCCGGCCTCGAGCTTGGAAAAGTCGAGCAAGGTGTTGAGCATTTCGCGCGCCGCACCGGACGAGGCTTCGATATGAGCCAGCAGCTCGCGTTGTTTGTCGTTGAGTGTGGTGCGCCCCAAGGAAACAGCAAACAAGCCCAGCGCGTGCAAGGGTTGGCGTAAATCGTGACTGGCCGAGGCCAGAAACACCGACTTGGCGCGGTTGGCTTCTTCAGCCCGGGCGGTTTGCTCGCGCAACTGTGTCACCAGTTCGACGTTTTCGAAACGCAGTTCGATCGAGCGGCGCGCTACTCGCGAATAGTTATGGGCAAACACCAAGAGTACGGCCAAATACAAGGGCACGCCGAGGAACATCGGCAAGTAATGCACGTTCTTGGAGGCGAGGAACACGCTCCACACCGGCACGATCGCCGGCAGGAAGAAACCGACCGCTACCGGCAAGCAGGGCGAAAAAATAGACAATGCCGCCGCGCTCATACCGGCGATCAGCGCCAGGAGGCAAATCGCGGTGGGAGGGAAGCGCAAATCCATATACAACCAACCGGCGAAGCCCCATAGCGCGCCGATTACGGTCAATAGCGCCGTCATACTTTTGGCGTAGAGCGCCGCGTGCCGTTCGCTGGTGCGTGCCGGCAGGTGGAGCCGGCCGAAGTGCCCCAATGCACAGGCCACCCCCATTGTTGCCGACCAGAACACGATCTCGGTATTCCCGGTGGAAATGGTGATGCCGACGCTCAGCAGCACCGAGGCCAGAAAGCAACCAAGCATGCCAATGCCGAAGCTGTGATCGATTAGCTCCATTTGCGCCGCAAGCAAGCGTGGCTGGTCGAATCTCGGCAGCAGATGTTTCATTTGCCACCCCACACCAAGCCGCGTTGTTGCGCCTCCAGCACTGCTTCGGTACGGCTATATACGCCTAAGTGGTCGAGGATAGCTGCCACGTGCACGCGCACGGTGTTTTCTGACAGGCCCAAATGGTAAGCGATCACCTTATTGGACTGCCCGAGGCAGAGTTGTCCTAGAACTTCCAGCTGGCGTGGTGTGAGCGACGCTTCTGGGAAGGCAGGTGCCCGCGACGCCGCCTCCTGCGGAAAGTAGCGCTCGCCGCGCAGGCAGTGCGCGATGGCTTCCTCGATTTGTTCCGCCGTGGCGGACTTGGCCAGAAAACCAGTCACCCCGGATACACCCGCTGCCTGCGTCGCCACCTGCTCGGAGCTACCTGACACGATCAGAATCCGTGCCGCATGGAAGTAACGTTGCAGCACCTTCACCCCATCCAGCCCATTGAGGCCTGGCAGCTGAATATCCAGCAGGATGATGTCCACCGGTGTCGAGCCATGGTTGTGTACTGCCTCCATTACCGATCCCGCTTCCAGGATGTCGGCTACTTGTGGGCAGTCGGCCAGCACTAGCCGCAAGCCGGTGCGAAACAGGGTGTGGTCATCAACGAGGAGCAATCGGGCGCGCAGCATGGTTTCTTTTCCGGACTAATGCCGCAAAGGTAACGGCCCTACCCATCGCTCGCAATAAAAAATGCAATTAATAGTCCTAATCGACTAGTAGTAGTCGTATTGGATTATTTACCTGGTATGCATGAACGCGGAACACTGCCTCTCCATCGACGCGGCGTTCTACTTCCCTGCGCTGCATCGCTACCGCCGGCAACGCCGGGCTGGGAAGTGGAAACCGTTAATACTCTAAGGAGATGAAGATGTCCGATCTGACCGTTCTCTTACCCGGCGAGAGCACCCCTTACGCTCTGGATCAAGTCCCAAGCAAGCAAACCGGTGCAGTGGCCCAAGCGCGTGCCAACGTATTGAAGAACATCGAGCTTCACAAGCTTGTTACTGGCCTGAACCGCACCGGTGACCTGATTTATCTAGCCTACAACGGTGTGGCCGGTGCCGGTGAAGGTGCCGGAGATCTCAGCGCGTCGCTTACCGAACTGCACGACCAGTTCGGTGTTGTCTGCGGCAAATGCGATGTCGAGCTCGGTCATTTCGCCATGCAAAGCAAGAACATCCAAGACATTTTGGTGGATGCCTTCTCCAGCCTGTTCA
This sequence comes from Crenobacter sp. CS_VA4, assembly GCF_055597485.1. NCBI lineage: Bacteria > Pseudomonadati > Pseudomonadota > Betaproteobacteria > Neisseriales > Neisseriaceae > Crenobacter > Crenobacter sp. CS_VA4. Next base: position 26,781 of record NZ_JBVMAE010000007.1, on the reverse strand, counting down.
ATGACGAACCCAGTTTCGCCTGCGACATGCTGAGTGAGTGTGGTCAGGCGGCCAAGATACTAGCCAGCCGAGCCGAAACACTGGCCAAGGATTTTGACCATCTTGGCAATAGCACCGTGAAAATTCTGGCCAGCACCGAGAGGGTCAAAGCGCTGCAGGAGGAAAGGGGCGTGGAGATCCGACAGAAGATGGCCGAACTAGAGGCTCGCTCCATTAAAGCCAAAACTCTGCTCAAGCACCTGGCCGAGCAAAAGAAAAGGCTGGAAAAGCTCTATAGCAAGGCTGCCGAGAAGGCAGACACAGCAGAGGCCCGTGCATTTGCCATGACTTTCTTGGGCGCGATCATGCAACCGATCGGTGCTGGGCTAGGTACCTTTGCCGCCATTTCTACCGGCGGTCCGGTGCTGGCAATGGCCAATACCGCGCGCAATGTTCTTCCCCCCACCAATCTCCATTCAGGCAAAGCCGACGCTGAAAAGCGAGAGGAGGACGCAAAAGCGGAACTGAAAGAAGCCACTGTCGCCGCAGAAGAAGCAAAGAAAGCATCTACCGTCGCCGCCGAAGAGAAAGACCGTGCCGAGAAAACTGCGGCGGGCAAGAGTGAAGCGGCCAATGCCGCACGTTCGGAGGTAGAAAAAGAGCAAGACAATAAGGTACGTGCACAGAAAGAAGCCGCTGCCAAGCGCGCCGAGGCCGAAGCCGCAAACGCTAGTAACAAAGCGGAGAAGGCCCAAGCCGTCGCCGCGGCTGCAGCCAAGAAGGTGGAGGAGAGAGAGGCCGAGGTACGCAACAAACAGGCACTGGTGCAGGCGGCGGCCGATGCACTCCGGCAAGCCAGCGACAATGCCAGCAAGGCTGGCGAGAGCTATATGGCGCTGGCTGAGAACTTGCGGCAGGAAAAAATGGCGTACTTCAAGATGCTGGAAGCCAAGCAGGATATGGAGGCGGAAGCGCTGGGCGATATCGAGAAATACTCCGTAGAAATCAAAAACTTCGACGGCGATTCCCAAAGCGTGGGAATGGCGGTCGCCAGTTTGTTCCTGGCCAGTGGCGCTCTCAAGCAAGTAGCGGTGGTGTTGCGCATGGCCAGTCAATTCTGGACCCAAATGCACAACGCCTGCGAACAATTGGCGGACACCCGGCTGAAAAGCAAGATCGAGCATTTCAGCAAGATGGCTCCGGAAAAACGCCATGTCTTCATCCATAACGAGCGCTTCAAACAAGAAGTGATCAGCTACTACGCCGGCTGGAAGGCGATTGAAGTGGTGTGCGAAGAATATGCTAAAGAGGCGGCGCAGATTCAAAAGCGCGTGCACCGCGATTTCAGTCGCAATCTGTCCATCGAGGCCGCACGAGAAAAAGCCCAGCAAATGAGTGCAATCCTGCTCAACGACACCGAGGCGGACCGCGTCGAGAACGAGTTGGAAAAAAGCATGCTGAAAGAAAGCATCAAGGCAGAAGAAAAACCCGTCGTAGCCGCCGTGGTTTAGCTTTTTACAATCGCTAACGAAATCGGCTGGTGGCCCGGTTTATTTCGGCTCCGAAGCCTATTTCCAGGATCAACACCATGCAAACCACCCAGCAAAATACCGATTTTGAAGCACTGAACTTGCCATCCGCCAAATTTGAATTCACGCATGCTCAGCATGGAGTATTGTGGATCACGCGAACAGAAAAAACTGGTTTGGGTGAGCGCAGGCGCGAAGTCTGCTTTACCCTCCATTACCGTCCCATTTCCGGTGACTCCGTGGTTTTTCAACACACAATGTATGTCGTGAATAAAGACAGCCATCACGACAAACATTCTACTTTCGGTTACAGCGATATCCATCTTCCGGAAATAATGCGAAACAAAGGCATAGGTTATGTTTATCACTGGCTTGCCGCCAAAACAGCGGCATTGTTGGGCGTGGACTATCTGGTCGTGGATACCGCCGTATCAACAGAAATGAGGCGTCTTTGCGTGAGTGTCGGTATGGAGGACAACTATATTCGTGAATCTTACGAAGGCGTACCCAATAAGGTAATGGCCTTGGCATCTCAGCGGCTTGGAGAAAAAGACTGGGTATAGGAGGGCCGCGATGAAGCCGTTCAATCGTTTTGTGAGGAAAAGTGCACTTTATCTCAGTTTGCTACTGTGTGCCATTAGCGCCAAGGCCGAGAACGGTGCCTATCGTGGAAAAATTCAGTTGGCGGTCGAGCAAGTGGCCAAATCGCTGGAGCTATTCAACGCCGGCCAACTGACTGAGTCGCAGGCAGCACTGGGCGAAATTAGCGGTACGGCCCAGGATTTTCAATCGTTACTAGACGGCTACCAAGCTAAAGCCAGAGTCGAGCACGAACGCTGCCTAGCCAAAGTTACCGAGCTGGAAAGGAGTATCGGCGACTTGTACCAAGAAGAGCAGCGTTTGGATCGCGACATCAAGGTACTCAGTGCCAACATCGCTGGCGCCAGCGCCGAGAAGCAGGCTAACCAGCACCTCGTAGAGGTGCTCAACACCCAGCTGAATCTCTTGCAGACCCGGTTGGAACAGCATTACAAGAAGCTGGAAGAGATGGAACGGTATTGGTGGGTGCCAGGCTACGGCTTGTATCTGGGCATACGCACCTTAGCTGACGACGACATCGGCAACGTGCACAAACTAAGTAATTCGCTACAGGACCAGCGTCAGATGTTGAAAAGCCGCTCGGCGACACTCAGAGGAAATCAGGACCGACTGGTCCAGTTGGAGAGCATGCAGCGTGACCTGGATCAGCAACGCCAAAGTCTGAACCGTATGCGTAGCGAGGCTGTGCAACGCGTGACCGACCACCGCAAGATCGTGGTGTTCCTGAATGAAGGTGCGCATTTCTGGGAAAAATTGCATGCCACTTTGGGACTTGCCATTGAAAGCCGGCGCGAATCGCTAGAAAGCTTATATAGCCTGCTGTCGAAGAAATCCGATTTGCCAGTAGTAGCCGGAACCGTGGCCGAAAATCGGGCCAATAACCTGAAAGAGGCATTGCTGCAATTTGGCGGAGAACTGGATGCCGGTAGCCAATATGCCGGTCTCATCAGCGGTACCACCAACTATTGTGGCAATTAATTAAGTCGCTTTATCTTCTTGTGCCATGCAAGCTTTAAGTCGGCGTAGGAAATGCCACTAGATCGTAATTACGAAAAGGAAGCCAAATGATTTTGTTCTCTAAGTTTCAAGGAAAAAAATCCGCCTACACCTGGTTAGGCCTGGCGACCGCCTTGATAATGTCAGTACCAGTCATGGCCGAGAACGTCCCGATCGGCTCGCTGGTCGTACGTTATGGTACCTCCTACAAAGATGAAAACTACCAGAAGGAACAGGGCTATCCCGATAAGCTGCAATCGGTATCGGCGGTGTGCTCGCCGAAGAACGAAACCGTGAGCCCGGCGGGAGTCAAGGCCCTAATCCTGTCGGACAAGGGCCATCCTCCCGCTAGTCGACTGTCCAAAGTCGGCGTTACTAACGCGTCAACACTCATCAACAAGGGCGCGAGAGTGGTCAAGGACCCCGTCGATGGCAATCCCAATCACTGCCTGATCAACAACATCAAACTCAAGAACATAAAAGGGGTATGGGCAAACAAAGACAACCCACTAAGCTGACCTTAATATTTTATTATTAATTGCAATTTGCAACCAAAAAGTATATCTGCGGCGGCGCTATTTTCATAGTGTTTGTGAATGTTGTTTCATGCTCTCGTTCATCAACGGGCGGTAAGTTAGAGCTAACGGCGCCCCTTCACCGGTGCCATCCATCATCCACAGTGGAAGGAGTAATCATGGCTTATTACCAGTGTTTCAAAACCAAGGCACGGAACACTTACTCCAGCAGTTACACAGTCAAGAGTCACGAAGAAGGTAACCAATGGATAAAGATGGCGTTGACGCACTTCGATCTCCAAGGGAACGATATCTTGGGAAAACCGTTCGTGTCCAATGGCATTCCGGGAGGAGCAATCCTGTTTCCGGAAGTAGATGAAGAGGAAGGTGCCGATTAGGCACGGGAAACTGACTAGTAGTAGCGCCAGCTGCCGTACGCTCGAAGAGTCATGGCTGTCTCTCATCCGTTATCTAGGTGGACTTAGATGGTGTCGGGGCTCATCCTTTACTAACCAGTGCTACTAGCCTTGATGGCCACTCTCCCGGTCGCTGTTAATAGCAGTGACCGGGATTTTATTTCTTGGAAAGTCACCGCCATCGAAAAAACGTCAACCAATAAAAAACGGAGTCAAATCAATGACTCCGTTCAATATGGTTACATTATTGGTAAAGGTAGGCGCTAGAACGGAATATCGTCGTCCATATCGTCGAACTTCTGCGCCGGCTTCGGCTCCATCCGACGAGGGGCAGCCGGCGGCGCCGACGGCGCGGCGCTCATCGCCGAGTCGTCGCGGCCGCGGCTGTAGCCGCTGTCGTCGTCCATCGAGGCGCTGCTGCCGCTGCTGTCGCGGCCACCGACCATCTGCATCTGGTCGGCGACGATTTCGTAGGCGGTGCGTTCGACACCGTCCTTGCCGGTGTACTTACGCGACTGGATGCGGCCTTCGATGTAGACGGTGCGGCCCTTCTTCAGGTACTGACCGGCAATTTCAGCCAAGCGGCGGTACATCACGATGTTGTGCCACTCGGTGCGCTCCTGGCGCTGGCCGTCCTTGCCCTTCCAGTTTTCGCTGGTGGCAACGGAGAAGTTCGCCACGGCCTCACCGTTCGGCAGGTAGCGGATTTCCGGGTCGCGACCCAGGTTGCCGACGAGAATGACCTTGTTGACTGACATTCTAATGAGTCTCCTGAATGAGTTGTTGTACGGCGGGCTCGTCCCAGTCCTGCTGCATGACCTTGAGGTAGGCCACGCGCTCGTCCGCCATGACCACCGCCTCGCGTACGCCGCGCACCTTGGCGAGTTGGCTCGACAGCGCGACGGCGTCGCCCTGCCAGGTGTCGCCAATATGGAACATGGCGGTCTTGACCGGTAGCGGCGGACGCATGGTCATGGCGACGGCCAGCCAGATCAGCATCAGGACGCCGCTGAAGCCGAATACGCCGATGCTGCCGTAATGAGTGTAGAGCCAGCCACCCAGCATGGGGCCGAGGGCCAGGCCAAACGATTGAGACATATTATACACGCCAATCGCGGTGCCCTTGGCTTCTGCCGGGGCGATCTTGGAAACCAGCGAGGGCAGGGTCGCTTCGAGGGTGTTGAAGGCGACAAAGTAGAAGGTGAGCCAGAGCACGATCAGCCACAGCGAACTGAGTGCGAACGCCATGCCCAGCTGCGCCAGCGCCATCATGGCGATCGACAGCGCGAATACGCGCTTGAGCTGGTGGCGCTTTTCGCCGTAGATGATCGCCGGCACCATCAGGATGAAGCCGGTCACCGCCACCGGCAGGTACACCTCCCAGTGATGCGCCTTGTCCAGCCCGCCGACGTTGATCAATGCAAAGGGCATCACCACGAACATCGCCATCTGCGCGGCGTGCAGCACGAAGATGCCGAAGTTGAGCCGCAGCAGCTGGCCGTTTTTCAGCACGGTCGGCAGGTTGGCGGCCTTGGTCTCGGCGTCGGAGTGAAAGCGCGAAATCGTCGGGTTGGGAATCAGGTATTTCACGCCTACTATCGCGGCCAGCGTCAGTACGCCGGTCAGTGCGAAGATGCCGTTGACGCCGATCCAGTGCGCCAGGATCGGTCCCAATACCAGGCTGACCGCGAAGGTGGTGCCGATGCTCATGCCGATCATCGCCATCGCCTTGGTACGGTTTTCCTCGCTGGTCAGGTCGGCCAGCAGCGCCATCACGGCGGCCGAGATCGCGCCGGCGCCCTGGATGGCGCGGGCGACGATGAGCCAGGTCAGGTTGGGAGCCCAGGCGGCGAGGAAGCTGCCGGCGGCGAGCACCAGCAGGCCGCCGTAGATCACCTTCTTGCGGCCGATCCGATCGGACAGGATGCCGAGCGGCAGTTGCAACAGCGTCTGGGCGCCGCCGTAAGCGCCGAAGGCCAGGCCGATGGCGGTATAGCTGTGGGCGCCCGGCAGGGTTTTTGCGTACAGCGCAAACACCGGCAGGATCAGGAACATGCCGAGCATGCGCAGGGCGTAGACGCCCGCTAGGCCGAGGCTGGCCCGCAATTCGAGAGAGTTCATCTTGTTCTAGTGGGGCAATGCGAATCGATCACAACGATTAAACGCGGTGGAGGCCGGTTCCGATGACAGTGGTAGCCGGACGCGCCGTTCCGCCGGTGGCCGGAACGCCCGCCGTGCCGGCCGCACGAGCGGGTCTGGGCGGGGCCGACGGGTGGAGTTCACCGGGCAAACTTCGGTATAGTAGCAGGTTACTTCACCGAATCGTGAGCAAGGCATGGACACCATCCGCATCCGTGGCGCACGCACCCACAACCTGAAAAACATCAATCTCGATCTGCCGCGCCACCAGCTGATCGTGATTACCGGTCTGTCGGGCTCGGGCAAGTCGTCGCTGGCGTTCGACACGCTGTACGCCGAGGGCCAGCGCCGCTACGTGGAAAGCCTGTCGGCGTACGCGCGGCAGTTTCTGCAGCTGATGGAAAAGCCGGACGTCGACCTGATCGAGGGCCTGAGCCCGGCGATCTCGATCGAGCAGAAGGCGACCAGCCACAACCCGCGCTCCACCGTCGGCACCGTGACCGAAATCCACGACTACCTGCGCCTGTTGTTCGCCCGTGTCGGCGACCCGCACTGTCCGGAGCACCATGTGCCGCTGGCGTCGCAGACGGTCAGCCAGATGGTCGACCATGTGCTGGCGCTGCCGGAGGAGAGCCGGGTGATGATCCTGGCGCCGGTGATCGTCGGCCGCAAGGGCGAGAACCTCGATCTGTTCGACGACCTGCGCGCGCAGGGCTTCGTGCGGGTGCGGGTGGACGGCGCGGTGCTCGAGCTCGACAACGTGCCCAAGCTCGACAAGAACAAGAAGCACACCATCGAGGTGGTGATCGACCGCCTGAAGGTGCGCCCGGACGCCAAGCAACGGCTGGCCGAGAGCTTCGAGACCGCGCTGCGCCATGCCGACGGCCGCGCTATCGCGATCGAGATGGATACCGACAAGGAGCACTGGTTCTCGGCCAAGTTCGCCTGCCCGGTGTGCTCGTACAGCCTGCCGGAGCTGGAGCCGCGGCTGTTCTCGTTCAACAACCCGATGGGTGCCTGCCCGAAGTGCGACGGACTGGGTGAAATGACCTTCTTCGACCCGAAGCGGGTGGTTGCGCATCCGGAGCTCTCCCTCGCCGCCGGCGCGATCAAGGGCTGGGACAAGCGCAACCAGTTCTACTTCCAGATGCTGCAGGGCTTGGCCGAACACTACACCTTCAGCATCGACCTGCCGTTCGAGCTGCTGCCGCAGAAGGTGCAGCACGCGGTGCTGCACGGCTCGGGACGCGAGAACATCGAATTCACTTATCTGAACGAGCGCGGCAGCAAGTTCACACGCAGCCACCCGTTCGAGGGCATCATCCCCAGCCTCGAGCGCCGCTATCGCGAGACCGATTCGTCGGCGGTGCGCGAGGAGTTGTCCAAGTACCAGAACAACCAGACCTGTCCGAGCTGCGAAGGCTCGCGGTTGCGTCTCGAGGCGCGCCACGTGCTGGTCGGCGGCCAGACCTTGCACGGCATCAGCCAGCTGCCGCTGAAGGACGCCGCGCAGTTCTTCGAGCAACTGGCGTTCACCGGCCAGAAGCAGCCGGTGGCGGAAAAAATCGTCAAGGAGATCGGCGAGCGGGTGTCGTTCCTGAACAACGTCGGCCTCGACTACCTTAACTTGTCCCGTTCGGCCGACACCCTGTCGGGCGGCGAGGCGCAACGGATCCGGCTGGCGAGCCAGATCGGTTCGGGCCTGACCGGCGTGATGTACGTGCTCGACGAACCGTCGATCGGCCTGCACCAGCGCGACAACGACCGCTTGTTGGCGACACTGGTACGCCTGCGTGACATCGGCAATAGCGTGATCGTGGTCGAGCACGACGAGGACGCGATCCGCGCCGCCGACTACGTGGTCGACATGGGGCCGGGCGCCGGTGAGCACGGCGGCGAGGTGCTGGTGGCCGGCACGCCGGCCGAGATCGCCGCCGCGCCGAATTCGGTCACCGGCGAGTTCCTGTCCGGCCGGCGCCGCATCGCGATGCCGGGCGACCGTCGTGAGCCCGATCCGGCGCGGATGCTGCGGCTGATCGGCGCCAGCGGCAACAACCTGAAGAACGTCACGCTGGAGCTGCCGCTCGGGATGCTGGTGTGCATCACCGGCGTGTCCGGCTCGGGCAAGTCGACGCTGATCAACGACACGCTGTACAAGATCGCCGCGCGCGAGCTGAACCGCGCCAGCGAGGAGCCGGCGCCGTTCGTCGACCTGGCCGGCCTGCACCACCTCGACAAGGTGATCAACGTCGACCAGAGCCCGATCGGCCGCACGCCGCGTTCCAACCCGGCCACCTACACCGGCCTGTTCACGCCGATCCGCGAGCTGTACGCCGGCGTGCCGCTGTCGCGCGAGCGCGGTTACGGCCCGGGGCGCTTCTCGTTCAACGTCAAGGGCGGCCGCTGCGAGGCCTGCCAGGGCGACGGCGTGATCAAGGTCGAGATGCACTTCCTGCCGGACATCTACGTGCCGTGCGACGTTTGCCACGGCAAGCGCTACAACCGTGAAACGCTCGAAGTGCAGTACAAGCACAAGAACATCACCGAAGTGCTGGAGATGACGGTGGAGCAGGCGCTGGAGTTCTTCGGCGCGGTGCCGACGGTGGCACGTAAGCTGAAGACACTGATGGACGTGGGTCTGGGCTATATCCGGTTGGGGCAGAGCGCCACCACCTTGTCGGGCGGCGAGGCGCAGCGGGTGAAGCTGGGGCTAGAACTTTCCAAGCGCGATACCGGGCGGACCCTGTATATTCTCGATGAACCGACCACAGGTCTGCATTTTCATGATATAGACCTGTTGTTGAAGGTGCTGCATCGCTTGCGCGAGCACGGCAACACGGTGGTGGTGATCGAGCACAACCTCGACGTCGTCAAGACGGCGGACTGGTTGATCGACCTCGGTCCCGAGGGCGGTGCCGGCGGTGGTCAGATCATCGCCACCGGAACGCCCGAACAGGTGGCCGATAATCCGGCCAGCCATACCGGGCGCTATCTGAAACCGATGTTGCAGCCACGCGGCTAATGAAATACCGCTATCCTTTACAGTAATGAGTCTTTAAACGCGGTGTTGTGCCGGCGTATGGAAATTACGAGGAACGAATGCTCTCGCTAGGAAAAATCGACCATATCCATGTCAAGGTAAGCGATATACCAAAAGCAATCTCGTGGTATGAACGGGTGCTTGGCATGGTGCCGGATGCCCGCTACCACCACATGAATGACGACCCGCACGGGGTGACCATGTTGGCCAACCAGAGTGGTTCGGTGCGCATTGCTCTGAGCGAAACCACCGTTCCCAACGACGATTCAGGCACGATCGCCTTCGTTGTCAGCGGGCAGGACTTCCTCGAGTGGATCGACCAGTTGGCCGGCGAACGCGTCGCCAACCGCGATGGCCTGAGCATTGCCCGCGACTCGGTGGCCGATCACGGCTTTTTCTGTGCGATTTCCTTCGTCGACCCGCACGGCAATCCATTCGAGATCATCAGCTATGACCACACCTGGCTGGCTGGCAAGCTGAAGTTCAAGGCACGCGTCTGAACTCGGCCTGTTCGTATAACAAAAACCCGCCATCAGGCGGGTTTTTGTTTGTCCGGATGGACGATGCTTGTGCCGCTGGCAGCATGGGCCGTGGCGCCCGGCCTTCGTCATACGCGGGTTGGCCGAAAACAGAAAACCCGCCGGGCGGCGGGTCGTGGAAGAGGAGTCGCGTCCTGGCTACAGGTCGAAGATCTTGCCCGGGTTGAGGATGCCGTGTGGGTCCAGCGCCTGCTTGATGGTCCGCATCACCCGGATCTCCACCTCGCTGCGCGACAGCGGCAGATAAGGCTTCTTGTCGAGACCGATGCCGTGTTCGGCCGAGATCGAGCCGTGCCATTGCGACACCCAGCGGTACACCAGTTGCTTGACCCGCTCGGAATCCACCTCGTCGCGCCGGTGGCCGATCAAGAGGTGCAGATTGCCGTCGCCGAGATGGCCGAACACGTGCAGCTCACTCTCCGGGGCGACGTCCGCCAGCGCCGCGCGGATGCCTTCGGTACACGGCTGCATCGCGTCCAGCGCCAGGCTGATGTCGAACTGGTCGGTGCGGACGTACAGCGTGTTCTCCGCCTCGCAGCCTTCGCGTATCGCCCACATCGCCAAGCGGTCGGCCTCGCTGCCGGCGATCACCGCATCGTCCAGCCAGCCCGCGTCCCAGACCTCGGCCAGCACCTGTTCGAACAGCGCGCCGTCGGCCTGCGGGTCGTTGCCTTCGATCTCGACCAGCAAGCAGTAGTCGGGCGCCTGCTCGAAAATCGGCTTGGCCGACGCGTGCTCGCCGCTATTGAGCAGATAGAAGCTCCGCCACATCCCCTCGAAACTGGCCAACAGGCCGCCCAGGCGCGCGCGCAGCCGCAGCAGCAGTTGAGGGATGGCGTCGAACTCGCGCACCGCCAGCATCGCGGTGTGGCGGGACAGCGGCGCAGGATGCAGTCGCAGCACCGCACGGGTGACGATGCCCAGCGTGCCTTCCGAACCGATGAACCACTGCTTCAGGTCGTAACCGGTATTGTTCTTCAGATAGGGGGTCAGGCCGGACAGCACGGTGCCGTCGGCCAACACTACTTCCAGCCCCAGGATCATGTCGCGGGTCATGCCGTAGCGCAGCACCTGGTTGCCCCCGGCGTTGCAGGCGATCATGCCGCCCAGCGTGCAGCTACCGCGCGCACCCAGGTCGACGGCGACCTTCAAGCCGGCCTCGGCCGCCTTGAGCTGGATCGCCTCCAGCAGCGCGCCGGCCTCCACCTCCACCGTCTGCTGGCCGAGGTCGATCTCGCCGATGCCGCGCAGGCGCTCCAGCGAGATCAGTACATCGTCCGGTCCGCTGGCGGTGCAGTTGGCGATATTGGTGCCGCCCCCGAGCGGGATGACTGCCTGGCGTGCGGCATGGCACAGCCGCAGCGCGGCCGACACCGCGGCGGTGTCGCGCGGCAGCAACAGCGCGCGGCCATCGAGCGGGCGCGGGTCCCAGAACGAGCGGGCCCGTTCGGCCAACCTTGCGCCGCAGATGACCGAATCGTCGCCGAGCGCGTCGCGCAGTGCCGTGATAAGTGTGTCCATGCCGTGTGTCCAGGATGTCAGGCCCCAGGGGGCGGGCTGTCTTATTCGCCGATCAGGCCGGTCAGGTTATGTTTGGCCGCGATCTGCTTGATCACGCCTTTTTGCTTCAGCGCGGCGATCGCCTGGCTGAAGCGGTTGGCCAGCTCGGTGTTGTCCTTGCGCACCACGAAGGCCATGCCTTCGCCGAGCACCTTGTCCTTGCGGCCGTCGAAGGTCGGGCCGACGAAGCCGAAGCCCTGGCCTTTCGGGGTGTCGAGGAAGCCGCGCTTCAGTTGGGCGGTATTGCCGAAGGTGTAATCGGCGCGGCCGTTGGCCATCTCGATCATCGGGTCCTGCGCGTTGACATAGCGCTTGATGGTGGCGCTCTTGCCGTACTGGTCGGAGATGAAGCGATCCTGGGTGGTGCCGCGCTGCACCGCGATGATCTTGCCCTTCAGCGCCGCCGGCGACACGTCCGCCTTGCCGCCTGCGTGGCCGACGAAGCTGTTGTACATGTAGTAGAACGGCTGGCTGAACGAGACGACCTTCAGGCGATCGGCCGAGATGTTCATGCTGACGATGGCGTCGAACTTACGCGCCTGCACGCCGGGAATCAGACCGTCCCACGGCTGGTTGACCAGCACGCACTCCGCTTTCATTTCGGCGCACGCGGCCTTGGTGACATCGATGTCGAAGCCGGCCAGGTTGCCGCTGGCGTCGGTGAACTCGAACGGCGGGTAGGTGGCGTCGGCGGCGATGCGCAGCGGCTCGGCGGCGAAACCGGCCAGCGGCAGGGCGAGGCAGGCGAGGGCGGCACACAGGGTACGGCGTTTCATGGCGATTCCTTCTCGATGTGTAGACATGGCAAAGAGTAACGGGGTGTCGTTGTTATATTGCTCACGCGTCGGCGCTGAACAGCCGGCGGTGTTGCAGCGCCGGCAGACGGCGTCGCAGCTCGGCCTGGTAGACCAGGTCGAGTTTGGCCAGTGCCACGCCTTCCCCTTCGGCGTGGCAGGCCAGAACGTCGCCCCAAGGGTCGACGATCATGCTGTGGCCCCAGCTGCGGCGGCCGCCCGGATGGTGGCCGCCCTGTCCCGGAGCAATCATAAACGCGAGGTTCTCGACCGCACGGGCGCGCAGCAGCAGCTCCCAGTGCTTCTCGCCGGTGGCGTAGGTGAACGCGGCCGGCGCGCTGATCAGCGCCGGCGCCGGTGCCTGGCGGTACAGTTCAGGAAAGCGCAGATCGTAGCAGACCGACATCCGCAGCGCGCCCCACGGCGTGTACGCGCTCGCCACCTGGTCACCGGCGCTCATCGTCGCCGACTCCTGGTAGTGCTCGGCGCCGTTGTCGAAGCCGAACAGGTGCATCTTGTGGTAGCGCTGGCGGCAGGTGCCGTCCGGGCCGAACAGCAGGCTGCTGTTGTACATCTTGCCCGGCTCGCTGCTCTGGGTCGGGATGGTGCCGCCGAGCAGCCAGATGCCGTGCTCGCGGGCCAGCTCCGACAGGAACGCTTCGAACTGGCCGCCGCCGGCCGGTTCGGCCAGGGCGACACGCTCGGTCTCGTCCTCCGGCATCAGGTAGAAGTATTCCGGCAGCGCCACCAGCTCGGCGCCGGCCAGCGCCGCGTCGCGCACCAGCCGGCGCGCGACGGCCAGGTTGGCCGAAAGGTTGGGTCCGGAGACCATCTGCACCGCGGCGGCGGTCAGCGAGGTGATCGGAGCATTCATCGTCGTCACACCCGGCACAGCCGTTCGGCGCCGGCGAGCAGCGTCGCGTCGTCCTTGGCGAACGACAGGCGGATCACCCGCGCGTCGGTGCCGTCGCTATAGAACGCCGACACCGGGATCGTCGCCACGCCCAACTCGCGGATCAGGCGCTGCACGAACTGGCTGTCGCTCTCGGAGCTTAAGTGGCCGAACTCGGCGAGCAGGAAGAAGCTGCCGGCCGACGGGTGCAGCTTCAGCCGCGAGTCCTTCAGCGCGTCGATCAAGAGGTCGCGCTTTCGCTGGTAGAACGCCGCGAGGCCCAGGTAGCTGTCCGGCTTTTCCATGATCTTGGCTAGTGCGTGCTGCATCGGCGTGTCGGCGGCGAACATCGCGAACTGGTGCACCTTGCGCACCTCGTCCATCAGCGCGGCCGGCGCTAGGCAGAAGCCGACCCGCCAGCCGGTGACGTGGAAGGTCTTGCCGAAGGAGCCGACCACCACCGCGCGTTCGGCCAACCTCGGGTGGCGGCTCATGCTGTGGTGCGGGCGGCCGTCGAACACCACGTGCTCGTACACCTCGTCGGACAGGATGACGATGTCGGTGCCTTCGGTCAGCCGGGTCAGCGCGGCGATGTCGGCGTCGCCGAGCACGGTGCCGGTCGGGTTGTGCGGGGTGTTGAGCACGATCATCCGGGTGCGCGGGCCGATCTTGGCGGCGACCTCGTCCCAGGGGATCGCGAACTCGGGCGCGTTCAGCTTCACCGGCACCGCGATGGCGCCCTGCAGCTCGACCATCGGCGCGTAGCTGTCGAATGCCGGCTCGAAGATGATCACCTCGTCGCCCGGGTGCACCAGCGCGGTGATCGCCGAGAACAGCGCCTCGCTGGCGCTGGCCATCACGGTGACCTCGTCGGCCGGGTGGTAGGTGTGGCCGTACAGCGCCTCGGCCTTGGCAGCGATCGCCTCGCGCAGGGCCGGCAGGCCGGTCATCGGCGCGTACTGGTTGTGACCGGCCTGCATCGCCTCGTGGGCGTAGCGGATCAGTTCCGGGTCGCAGGGGAAGTTCGGTGCCCCTTGCGACAGGTTGATCGCCTGGTACTGGGCGGAGAGCTGGCCGATCACGGTGAAGATCGTGGTGCCGACGGCGGGCAGTTTGGAGCGCAGGGTGGGCGTGCTCATCGCGAAATCCTCGGTGGCGTTGGGCGCAGATCTTGCGCGGTTGAGGGCATTTAACGGGCCCGGCCACTTGTGCGACAAACGAATTATCGGCATCGTATGGATGAGTTTTTCTCAGGATGAAACCATGGCCCGTCCGGTGTTGCCGCTCTACGCGCTACAGGTGTTCGAGGTGGCCGCGCGCACCCTCAGCTTCACCCGCACCGCCGAGGCGCTGTTCATCACGCAAAGCGCGGTCAGCAAGCAGATCAGCCAGCTGGAGACGCAGCTCGGCTACCCCTTGTTCCATCGCCAGGTGCGCAAGCTGACGCTGTCCGCGCAGGGCGAGGTGTTGCTGCCTTTTGTGACGCGGGCCTTGTCGACGCTGGAGAAGGGGCTGGAGGAGACCGGACGCAGCGTCAAGAACCGGCTGAGGCTGAAGGCGCCGTCGTGCGCGTCGCGCTGGCTGCTCGGCGAGGTGCGCGACTTCGCGCGCGAGCATCCGGACATCGAGGTGGAGGTGACCAGCGTGCACGCGCACGACGTCAACTTCGCACGCGAGCCGTTCGATCTGGCGGTGGTGTTCGTGCCGTTGCCTTCGGCCAACCCCAGCCTGACCCCGCTGTTCACCGAACGACTCACCCCGGTGTTGACGCCGGGCCTGGCCGAACAGGTCGGTGTGCCGCTGACCGAGCCCGGCGACTTGACGCACTACCCGCTGCTGCACCCGACGCGCGACAAGCGCGACTGGACGCAGTGGCTGACGGCGGTGGGGGCGGGCGAGATCGGCGTCGCCTCGGGACAGATCTTCGAGACGCTCGACCAGGCGATGAGCGCGGCGCTGCAGGGTTTCGGCGTGTCGATCGCCGACGTGACGCTGCTCAAGGACGAGCTGGCGCGCGGTACGGTGATGGCGCCGTTCGATCAACTGCTGTTGACCGGCTGCGGCTACGCGCTGGCGCGGCCGCCGGCCGACAAGGCAAGCGAGGCGGCGCTGTTGATGCACGACTGGCTGCTGGCGCGACACCGGGTCGCGCCGGAGACGATGAAAAGCGGGCTGGCCAGCCTGGCCGCAATCGCGGCCGGCTGAGTCAGTCTCCGTCCGGCAGGGCCGGCTGCAACGGCAGCACCACGCTGACGCATAGCCCGCCGCCCGGACGGTTGGCGGCACCGACCGTGCCGTGGTGAGCCACGATGGCGCGCTGCGCGATCGCTAGGCCCAGCCCCCAGCCGGAGGCGCTGCGGCTGCCGTCCAACTGCACGAACGGCTCGAACATCGTCGCCAGCTGCGCCGGGTCAACGCCCGGGCCGCGGTCGCTGACGCGTACGGTGGCCTGGCCGGCGTCGCATTCCAATTCGATCTCGACCTGCTGACCTGCCTGCGAATGCTTCAGCGCATTGCGCACGATGTTCTCCAGCGCGCGGTACAGCAGCTCGGCCCGGCCGCGCATCAGCGCCTCACGCCCGGCCGGGGCGAAGCCGATCGTGATCGCCCGGCTGGCCGCCTCGAAGCGCGCGTCGTCGACGATGCTGTGGAGCAGCTCGGTCAGGTCGAAGAACTCGTCCGACTCGGCCGGTTTGCCGCCGGCTTCCAGCCGCGACAGCGTCAGGATTTCGCCGACCAGCCGGTCGAGCCGAGCCGCCTCGCGTTCGACCCGGTCGAGCGAGCGTTCGAGCTTGTCCGGCTGCTGGCGGGCCAGCCCGACCGCGACCTGCAGGCGGCCCAGCGGCGAGCGCAGCTCGTGCGACACATCGTGCAGCAGCTGGCGCTGCGCGGTGACCAGCGTCTTCAGCCGTTCGGCCATCCGGTCGAAGTCGTGGCCGAGGTCGGCCACCTCGTCGCGCCGCCTGCCTATCGCCGCTGCGACGCGGGTATCCAGGTCGCCGTCGGCCAGCCGGGCGAACGCGCCGCTCAAGAGCCGCAGCGGCCGGGTCAGGTACCAGGCGAGCGCGACGCTGAACACCAGGCTGCCGAGCGCAACGCTCAGCATCATGTCGAACGGCAGGCCAGGCGGTAGCGGCGGCGGTGGGCGCAGATGGGCGCCACCGGCCAGCGGCCGCGGCATCGGGCCTTCGGTCAGCACGAACAGCAGATAGCGTTCGCCATGCGGGGTGACGGCGGTCTGGACGCTGCGCTCCCTGGGGGACTCGTTGCGCAGGGTGGCGCGGTGGCGGGCTTCGGCCAACGACGTCGGTGGCACCGGTCGGCCGAGCGCGTCGTGACCGAGGTTGTCGACCACCAGCAAGTGCTCGTGGATGAGCGGCGGCCAGGCGTCGAGCAGCTCGGTCAGCGCCGGCAGCCCGCCGTAGTGCAGCGTGGCCGCCGCGGCCGAGGTGGCCATCGCCGCGCGCGGGCCCTCGGCGACGTCGCCGGTGCGGTGCAGGCGGTTGGCCATGTAGGAGTAGGACAGCGTGCCGCCGATCAGCGCGACGGTCAGCAGTGTCAGCCAGAAGCCGAACAGGATCTTCCAGAACAAGCGGCCCATGGTCAGATCCGGGCGTGGCCGGCGGCCGAACGGGGCGGGGTGGAGCAGGGCATCGGGCTCACTCCTGGACGATTCGGTAGCCGACGCCACGCACGGTGAGGATGGGCGTGCGGCCGCTAGTGTCGGGGCCGAGCTTCTGGCGGATATTGCTCATGTGCACGTCGACGCTACGGTCGTAACGGGTGTGCGGCCGGCCCAGCGCCTGCTCGCTCAGCTCCTGCTTGCTGAGCACCCGGCCGCCGCCCGCCAAGAGCGCGGCGAGCAGCTGGAACTCGGCGTTGGTCAGCTCGACCGGCTGGCCGCGCCATTCGACCCGGTGCCGCTCCGGATACAGCGACAGTGCCCCGGCGTGCAGAGGCTGGTGCGAGTTCGGCTCGGCCTGGCCGGCGGTGCGGCGCAGGATCGCGCGCAGCCGCGCGACCAGCTCGCGTGGCAGGCAGGGCTTAGGCACATAGTCGTCGGCGCCCAGCTCCAGGCCGACGATGCGGTCGATGTCGTCGCCCTTGGCGGTCAGCATCAGCACCGGCACCCGGCTGTGCTGACGGATCCGCCGCAGCGCCTCCAGCCCGCCGACCCGCGGCATCATCACGTCGAGCACCACCAGCGCGTACTTACCGGTCAGCGCCGCCGCCGCGCCGCTCTCGCCGTCGCCGGCGCTGTCGGCCTCGAAGCCCTCCGAGCGCAGGTAGTCGCTCAGCATCGCGACCAGTTCGGTGTCGTCGTCGACCAGCAGGATCCGCACCTTCGTTCTCCTTATGGCGTGCGTCGCCGCACTGGCGGCGATACGTAATCGATGCGACCGATGATACCGGCCGGGGGCGGCGCTGCGGCCGTCGCGGCGCGGCTTTTCGCAATCTTTACACTTCGCTAACCCCGGTTTACGGCGCCGCGGCGCATAGTGGCGGCATCGGATGCACCGCTCTGTGCGGCGCGTCGACCGATCCACTCAAACCGGAGAGACGCGATGACTCGAACCAAACGTTTCCTGCGTGCGATGGCGCTCGCCTCGTTCCTGCTCGGCGCCGGCAGCGTGTCCGCCGCCGAACCGACCACGCCCGTACCGGTGGACCCGCCGTCCGCCATGGAGCCGGGGCCGCATCATGGCGAATGCCATGGCATGGGTCACGACGAGCCCGGTTTCGGTATGCCGCTACGGGGGCTGCTGCCCCTGCACGACCTTAAACTGAGCGACGCGCAGCAGGACAAGGTATTTCAGTTGATGCACGACGCCGAACCGGCGCTATATCAAAAGATGAAGGCGTTGCGTGCCACCCGTGAAAGCCTGGCCACCGCGGCCGGCTTCAGCGCCTACGACCCGGCGCAGGTACGCAAGTTGGCCGAACAGCAGGGCCGCCAGACGGCCGAGCTGATCAGCTACCGCAGCGAACTGCGTCACAAGCTCTATGTCCTGTTGACGCCGGAGCAGCAGCAACAGGTGAAGCAGTGTGAGCAGCGGCGCGGCCACTGGCCGGGCTGAACCCCAAGGAGGGTGGGATGAACGATGACGATCGCCCGTTACTCAATCGGCGTACCGTGCTGGCGCTATGCGGCTTTGGTGGCGCCGGCCTGCTGGTCGGCCGCGCGGTGGCCGCGCCGGTGGTGCAGGCGCTGAGCAGCGCCGCCGTACCGGCCTGCGTGCTGACGCCGGCGCAGACCGAGGGGCCGTACTTTGTCGACGAGCGACTGGAACGGGTCGACCTGCGCCGCGACCCGGTCAGCGGCAAGGTGTCGGAGGGCGTGCCGCTGCAGCTGACGCTGCACGTGTCGCGGCTGGTCGACGGCGTCTGCCATCCGCTCGCCGGTGCGCAGGTCGACCTGTGGCACTGCAACGCCGACGGCGTCTACTCCGACGCGGTCGACCCGGGCTTCGATACCCGCGGCAGCCGCTTCCTGCGCGGTTTCCAGCGCAGCGACGCCGACGGCCGGGTGCGCTTTTTGACCATCTACCCGGGTTGGTACGATGGCCGGACGGTGCATATCCACTTCAAGGTGCGGCCGCGCGAGGGCGGCGAGTTCACCTCGCAACTGTATTTCGACGACGCGCTGACCGACCGGGTGCATACGCTGGCGCCGTACGCCCGCCGCGGCCAGCGCACGACACGCAACGCCGACGACGGCATCTTCCGCCGCGGCGGTACGCGCTTGCTGCTGAAGGTGCAGCGCAACGCCGACGGCCTGACGGCCGACTTCCAGATCGGCCTGACGAGTTCCTGACGATTTCCCTCCAGAGAAGTACCTTCGGCCAACCTGCGCAAGCTCGTTGGCCGCTTTTTCGTCGCTCGCCGGCGCGAGGCATGAAAAAACCGTCCGGCGTATTACGCGGGACGGTTCGAGCTGCTGTGTAGGCGTTCGGGCTTATTGGATGATGCCGCCGCCCAGGCAGATATCGCCGTCGTACAGCACCGCCGACTGGCCCGGCGTCACCGCCCACTGCTTGTCGCGGAAGGTCAGCGTGGCGGCGCCATCGACCACCGGGCTGAGCGAGCAGGCCGCGTCGGCCATCCGGTAGCGGTTCTTCGCCGCGTAGTCGCCGGCGGTCGGCGCCTCGTCCAGCGTCCAGGACAGATCGCTCATGCTCAGCGTCGGCTTGAGCAGCAGCGGGTGGTCGTGCCCCTGCACCACGATCAGCTTGTTGGCCGGGATGTCCTTGCCGGCGACGAACCACGGCTCGCCGTTGCCATCGCGCGAGCCGCCGATGGTCAGGCCCTTGCGCTGGCCGAGCGTGTAGAAGGTCAGCCCGACGTGCTCGCCGACCACCTTGCCGTCCGGGGTGATCATCTCGCCCGGCGAGGTCGGCAGGTAGCGCTGCAGGAAGTCGCGGAACGGCCGCTCGCCGATGAAGCAGATGCCGGTGCTGTCCTTCTTCGCCGCGGTCGGCAGGCCGGCCTGTTCGGCCAACTGGCGCACCTCGGTCTTGCGGATGTCGCCGAGCGGGAACATCGCCTTCGACAGCTGCGACTGGTTCAGCCGGTACAGAAAGTAGCTCTGGTCCTTGGTGTGGTCGATCGCCTTCATCAGGTAGTGGCGGCCGTTCTCGACGTGCTTGCGAGCGTAGTGGCCGGTGGCGATGCAGTCGGCGCCGAGCTCCATCGCGTAGTCGAGGAAGGCCTTGAACTTGATCTCGGCGTTGCACAGCACGTCTGGGTTCGGGGTGCGGCCGGCCGAGTATTCCTTCAGGAAGTACGAGAACACCCGGTCCTTGTATTCCTTGGCGAAGTTGACCACTTCCATGTCGATGCCGACGATGTCGGCCACGCTCATCGCATCGAGCGCGTCTTCCTTGATCGAACAGTATTCGCTGTCGTTGTCGTCTTCCCAGTTCTGCATGAACACGCCGATCACCTCGTGGCCCTGCTGTTTCAGCAGCCACGCGGTCACCGACGAATCCACGCCGCCGGACATGCCGACGACGATCCGTTTCTTGCCCGTCACGGGGAGTATCCTTCCATCCAAATAGCAAGGGGCACCATCAGTGGCGGTGCCCCGAAATTCCTGAACCAGCTGTCGACGATCCAGTCGCTGCCGTCGACGATGTCATGCAATTTGGCCGCGTAGTGCAGGTCGAGTACCCAGGGCGCCCGCCAGACCCGGCCTACCGCCTGGTGAAAGCGCAGCCAGCCGTGCGCCTGAAAATAGTCGAGAAAGCCCTGCACATTGCTGCTGTGGTCGACGCAGTCCATCTTGCCCTCCGCCGTCCCATCGGCGAAGTTGCCGCCGCGGTCCTCGGCGATCGGCGCGAACTGGATGGCGGCCAACTGGTAGAGCTGCTGCACCGCCTGGGCCACCGCGTCGCGCTCACCGACGTCATCGTGGCTGGCGGCAAACAGTGCGGCCAGCGTGGTTTCGGCCTGTTCGTCGACGTCGAACGACGCCTGTCGTTGACATCCGTAATGATAACAGACCTTTAGCGTCGCCGACCACGCCGGGGCGGCCAGCCAGAGGGGCAGGGACAGCAGCAGGGCGGTCAGGCGGCGCATACGGTCGTCCAGCGGGGATAGAGCCTGATTTATAGACGGTAGCTCGGCTCGGGTCGTTGCGCGTTCACACCCGATCGAGCAGCGACAGCGGCGAACGCTGCCCAGCCTGCCAGTCGGTGAGGCAACGTGCCACCAGAGGGCTGCGGCGCGGGCAGCGGTGCGTCAGAATTTCCTCGGCGCTCAGCCAGTGTGCGGCGACGATGCCGGCGTCGAGCGGTCTCTCCGGGTGGTGGGCGGTGACGCGGCCGAAGAAGGCGAAGCGCAGGTAGCTGACGTCACTGATGCCGGCTTTGTCCGACAGATAGATGCCGACCAGTCCTTCCGGCTCGAACTCGTAACCGGTCTCCTCCAGTACTTCGCGCCGCACCGCGTCGATCAGGCTTTCGCCGTGTTCGAGGTGGCCGGCCGGCTGGTTGATCTGGCGACCGTGTTCGGTGTCTTCCTCGACGATCAGGAAGCGGCCGTCCTGCTCGATTACGGCGGCGACGGTGACATTCGGCTTCCAGCGCATGGGTGGTCTCCCGATAAATGGTAATTGACAATCGTTATTGTCTGTAAATAAAATCACCAATAACAGTTCTCATTTAGTGGAGTGTGCAGCATGTACGTCTGTCTCTGCAACGCCGTCACCGACCGTCAGATCCGTCACGCCGTGGAAAACGGTGCGACCCGCATGAGTGATCTGAACCGCGAGTTGGGCGTGGCCGGCGAATGCGGCAAATGTGCCGGCTGTGCCTGCCAGATCATGAAGGATACGATCGCTCAGTCGTCTTGCAAATCATTGATGCTCGAAGCCGCCTGAGTCGTCCGATTCCTTTCGCCGCCTTTTCTAGGCGGCTTAGTCGTACCTTGCTTGTTTCTCCCCCTCGCTGTGCCATAATTTCAGCGTTTTCGCATCCGTGCTGCAACGGACTGCTCAACGACGCATGCACGGCATGCGCGCCCATCAGGAGACGGCCATGCAAGGTGACAAAAAAGTCCTCAAATACCTCAACACCATCCTCAAGAACGAGCTGACCGCGATCAATCAGTACTTCCTGCATGCCCGCATGTACAAGAACTGGGGCCTGAAGAAACTCAACGAGCACGAATACCACGAATCGATCGACGAGATGAAGCACGCCGACCGGATCATCGAGCGCATCCTGTTCCTCGAGGGGCTGCCCAATCTGCAGGATCTGGGCAAGCTGCACATCGGCGAGAACGCCCAGGAAATGATCGGCAGTGACCTGAAGCTGGAACTCGATGCAATCCCGGTGCTGCGCGAGGCGATCGCCTACTGTGAAACGGTGCAGGACTATGTCACCCGCGATCTGCTCGAAGACATCCTCGAGAGCGAAGAAGAGCACGTCGACTGGCTGGAGACTCAGACTGGCCTGATCGAGAAGATCGGTCTGCAGAACTACCTGCAGAGCCAGATGGACGAGTAAGAGCCGCTAACAAAACGAGGCATAGCCGAAGTTTCTGCGTAGCTAAAACCCTTTCGGCGTTGTTGCCCTGCCTTGCCGTACTACATGTACTGTCTGCGGCAGGGCGCCTAGCCGGAACTGTTTCACTGGGTTTTGTTAGAGCCTCTACGTTCCGCGGCGATCGCCCGGTGTGCTGCCGCCGGGCACAAAAAAGGGAGCCAATCGGCTCCCTTTTTGCATGGTGTGGCGCTTACTTTGCCGCGCTGGCCGCGGCGGGTCCGTCCAGATCGCCGCTTTCTTCCCACGGCAGCGGCACCTTCTTCTTGTTGATGCTCAGCTGACCCTGTTTGAAGGTCATCTCGGTCGCGACCTGGCCGCCGGCCATCTTGATGAAGCCCTGGTTCGACCATTCGGACAGTTGCGAGTCGAGCAGGCTCTTGGCCAGGTTGTCGATCTCGCCGACGTCCGGCTGGTCTTCGGCGCTGGCGTCGACGGTGAACAGGTTGCGCGCCTGTGCCACCACCAAGTCTTCCAGCGTCTGCCTCGGCAGGTTGATCTTGGCTTCGGCGTCGAACCGCTTGATGAACGCCACCGGATCCTTCAGATCGGCTTCCTGCAGGCCGTCGAGCGCCAGCTGGCCGGTGAGCGACGCCTCGCCGGTCGGCATCTTCAGGTAGAAGTCGTTGACCGTCAGCTTCGGGTTGTTGGTCAACAGCGGTACGCCGTAACGCTTCACCGTGTCGATGTACTGTTTGCGCAACACCGCCGGGTCGATGCCCTCGAACGGGATCTTGCCCAGTTCCTTGTCGAGTTTGATCAGCGTCGGGCCGTGCAGGTGGCTCGCCGAGACGTCGAGCCGCATCGGGCCGTAGACGCGATCGTTGTAGCCGAACTTCTCGAAGTCGAGCTTGCCGCGGCTATTGATGAACTCGTCCTGCTCGCTGGTGACGATCTGGTAACGCAGCCCCTTCAGCGTCACGTTGGACGGCTTGAATTCTCCGCTCGGGTTGACGAACTCGCCGACCCGCATCCGGGTCAGCAGGTAGATCAATTCATTCAGCTTGATGCTGTACGGGACGCTATCCTTCCAATTGAGCGCCACGTCGCCGACGGTCAGCTCGCTGGTGCCGAGCTTCACGCCGGTGTTGCCCGGGCGGACGTCGGAAATGTAACGCACGCCGTTGAAGGTCACGCCGCCCTTGGTCGCGGCGGCCAGCATGAAGCCCGGCGACAGCGCTTCGGTCTTGTATTCCTTAAAGCCCGAGTTGTAGTCGACGTTGAGCTTGAAGCCCTGCCACTTCATCTTTACGCCGGACAGGGTTTCCTCGTAGTCGAACGGCGGCACCTCGACCAGCAGCTCGCCGCCGCCGCCGAAGCCCAGACGGTTGGTGACGGTGATCGGCTCGGCATCGCCGAAGAAGCGCTTCAGCGTCTGGCGGGTGGCGTCGCTCATCGCGAACTGGGTGGTCACCAGCGCGCGGCCTGGGCGCAGGTCGAAGTGCCCGAGGCCGGGGAACGGGCCGTGCTTGATGTGCTGGGTGTAGTGGATGGTCGAGCCGAGCAGCGGCTTGACGTTGTCCGGCAGCATGTTCTCGTACGGGCCGATCAGCTTGCGGTTGAACGTCAGCTCGGTGGTTTCGGTCGAAGAGAACCAGCCACGCTGGTAGACGTGCGACTTCACCTTGAAAATCGACAAGTCGGCCAGCATTTGGTGCTGCTGTTGCAGAGTCTTTTCGGCTTCGACGCCGGCCCAGTAGGACGCGCCGCCGTACAGGACGAACAGTCCGGCGAGCGAAGCGCCGGCCACGATCAGATGGTGTTTACGCAACACGTTCGGAGTGGAGATTCCGGTTGAAATGGAAGGACTATGTTACACCAGAGCCGCCCGCAGTGTGTTTACTGTGCGCTGATCGGGGGTTTCGATTACAATAGAGCCTTGTCTCTAAAGGAAAAAGGTTTTAGCGAATGCAATGGCTTAACGGCTTGATCGATCTGCCCTGGTGGGGCTATGTGCTGGTGGCGCTGGCGCTTACCCACATCACCATCGCTTCGGTCACCATCTTCCTGCATCGTTGCCAGACCCACCGCGGTCTCGACCTGCATCCGGCTATCAGCCACTTCTTCCGCTTCTGGCTGTGGCTGACCACCGGCATGGTCACCAAGGAGTGGGTCGCGATCCACCGCAAGCATCACGCCAAGTGCGAAACGGAAGACGACCCGCACAGCCCGCAAGTGCTGGGCATCAAGAAAGTGTTGTGGGAAGGCGCCGAACTGTATCGCGCCGCCTCCAAAGACCGCGAGATGGTCGAGAAATTCGGCCGCGGCACCCCGGACGACTGGCTGGAGCGCAACGTCTACACCCGCCACAGCGCCAAGGGCATTTTCGTCATGATGGCGATCGACCTGGTGTTGTTCGGCCCGATCGGCCTGACCATCTGGGCGGTGCAGATGGTGTGGATTCCGTTCTGGGCGGCCGGCGTGGTGAACGGCCTGGGTCACTATGTGGGCTACCGCAACTTCGAGAACGAAGACGCGGCGACCAACCTGATCCCGTGGGGCATCATCATCGGCGGCGAAGAGCTGCACAACAACCACCACACCTTCGGCACCTCGGCGAAGTTCTCGTACAAGTGGTACGAGTTCGACATCGGCTGGGGCTATATCCGTGCGCTGGAAACGGTGGGCCTCGCCAAGGTGCTGCGTGTGGCGCCGAAGCTGCAGGAAGGCGATGCCGGCCCGCAGTTGAGCGTCGACCACCTGCAGGCGATCATCGCCAACCGCTACGCGGTGGCGGCCCGTTACGCCCGCGAATTGAAGGCGGTATATCGCAGCGAACTCGACAAGCTGAAGCAGAGTGCCCACCTGCCGGAGTTCAGCGGCCTGAACCTGACGCGCAAGATGAAGATCTGGCTGAAGCAGGACGCCAAGGACACCCCAGAGAACGAGCGCGCCGCGCTGACGGAGCTGCTCGGCAAGAGCCCGGTGCTGGCCACCGTGTACAGCATGCGCCAGGAGCTGACGCGCCTGTGGGAGCGCTCGTCGCTGACCCGCGACGAACTGCTCAAGGAACTGCAAGACTGGTGCGCTCGCGCCGAGGCGAGCGGCATCGAATCGCTGCAGCGTTTCTCGCAGCAGCTGCGCCGCGCGACCACCGCGTAAGCGTACAGCGATCCAGGTTGGCCGAATGGGCCGACCGACGCAACAACGGCGGGCTTGTCCCGCCGTTTTGCATGGCGGCTCTGCTAGACTGATCGCTCATCAACGTTACCAGCAAAGACTCAGGGGGATACACATGACGGTTCATCGCCACCTGCCGGGCGAGCGCCTGGCCGAAGCGGTTGTCGCCAACGGTTTCATCTTCACCACCCAGGTGCCGCGCGACGGCAACGCCGACGCCCGTGCGCAGACCACCGACGTGTTGGAGCAGGCCGACCAGGTGCTCGCCGACCTGGGCTCGGACAAGAGCAAGGTCATCGATGTGACGATCTTTCTGCCCGATCTGGCCGACTTCGCCGAGATGAACGCGGCGTGGGATGACTGGGTTATCCCGGGCCACACCCCGACCCGCGCGACGGTACAGGCCAAGCTGGTCGACCCGAGCTGGAAGATCGAGATCAAGGTGATCGCGGTACGCTAAGCGCGTTGATCTCCGCTTCCGTCCCGACAGCCCTCCCATGCGGAGGGCTTTGTTTTGCCTGTAGTGAATCGGGCTGCGACACTATGTCGCGCGGGTGAGATCTCTTCTTTCCTTACAATCGGCCGCTTTGCCGACAACAAGGAGGAGATCATGACAGGCAACCATTCCAAGCGTGGGGCAGGGCGGCTGCCGCTGCTGCTGGCACTGTGCAGTGCCGCACCGCATGCGCGGGCCGACAGTGAGAGTGTGTTGCCCAGCGTCGCGGTCAACGCCGAGCGGGTGGCCCCGGCGCTGACCCTGCCGTCGCGGGCGGCGGCCGAGGCGGAGCTGGCACGGGTGCCAGGCGGCACCGGGCTGGTCGATGTTGAGCGCAACGGCCGGCAGTCGACGCTGGCCGATACGCTCGGTTACGCCACCGGGGTGTTCGTGCAACCGCGCTTCGGCGCCGACGAGTCGCGCTTGTCGATTCGCGGTTCGGGGCTGCAGCGCACCTTCCACCTGCGCGGCATCGCGCTGCTGCAGGACGGAGTGCCACTCAACTTGGCCGACGGCAGCGTTGACTTCCAGGCGGTCGAGCCGTTGGCGACCCGTTACGTCGAGGTCTACCGCGGTGCGAACGCGCTGCGCTACGGCGCGACCACGCTGGGCGGCGCGATCAACTACGTGTCGCCGTCGGGCCGCGACCCGGCCACGCCGTCGCTGCTCGCCCGGGTCGAAGCGGGCAGCTTCGACTACCGGCGCGCGCAATTGGCCGCGGCAGGGCAAAGCGGTGCGCTCGACGGTTACGTCAGCCTGACGAGTGCGAGCCAGGACGGCTTCCGCGACCATGCCGAGCAGGAGGCGTATCGGCTGTTCGCCAACGCCGGCTGGCAGGCGTCGGCCGAGCTCGAGACCTGCTTCTTCATCGCCGCCGTGCACAGCAACTCCGAGCTGCCTGGCAACCTGACCAAGGCGCAGCTGCAGAGCGACCCGCGCCAGGCCAGCCGCGACGCGCTGCGCGGCGATCAGCAGCGCAATATCGACATGGCCCGGCTGTCGAACAAGACGGTGTGGCGGGGGGGGGGGGGGGGGGGAAACAAAAAAAAACGGGACTCCCCCCCCTTTTCCCCCCCAAAAAACCTTTTCCCCCCCCCCTCCCCGTCCCCCAACCAAAAAAAC